>CANPXN010000011.1 GCA_947586185.1 uncultured Clostridia bacterium | reverse complement strand
CTCATTTCAGCCAAAGTCTTGCCGAAATACTTCATTGCAACATCGTCGCCGATGCTCTCAACATTACCCAGCTTCTGTATCATTACATCATACTGATGGGATGTAAATTTGTTTACCTTAAGGTAATTGTCAAGCTGCTGAACATATATTTCAAGGAATCCGGCAGATCTTGCAGCTCCGACTACATCTGACGCAGTTGCAGCTGAAACGGAAATTCCCGCAGTTGCCATTACCGAAACTGCCGCAATAACGGCAGCCATATGCCTAATTGTCTTTCTCACTTTATTTTCCCTCCATTGTTCACGGCGGTCTTATATTTTTCAAAACCGCTCTAACACTTTCTCTTGGAACTTATCTTCATAAGAAATGTAAGCGGATTTCCAACTCAGTCTGCGACAAAATTTGCCGAAAAGACATGCACATATGCTTGTGAAGGCAAGTTCTTTTACCCTGTCCGCTTAAATCAGCGGGATACATTTCTTTAAATTTCCCTATTTCCTATAATACTTTAACACATCATACCATTTTTGTCAATATACATACAGAAAAAAGCCATAGGTAATTTCAGGCAGGGCGCTTTCCGCCTATTCTATAGTTCCGCCGCCCAGAACTATATCACCGTCGTAAAAGACCGCAGCCTGTCCTCTTGCAGGAGCTCTCTGAGACCCCCGAAATTTTACAAGTATTCTTCCGCCGTCAAGAGGCGTAAGCTGAGCCGGCTGCTCGCTCTGGCTGTATCTTGTCTTGATTGTGACCTCCGCCGGCATCTGAGGACACTTTCCGGAAATAAAGTTCAAGTCCTTTACAGTTATGCTCTCCTTGTAAAGCTCCTGCTCCGTACCAATAGTCACAGTGTTGTTTGCAGCATTTTTATCCGTTACATAAGCCGGCTTACCAAGAGCTATCCCAAGTCCTCTCCGCTGACCTATTGTATAGTGTATGACCCCTCTGTGCCTTCCTATAACATTTCCCGACGAATCGAGAAAATCTCCCGGCTTTATTTCCGTATCGGTATTTCTGCTGATAAAGGCTCCGTAATCCCCGTCCGGAACAAAGCATATGTCCTGGCTGTCCGGTTTTCTGGAGTTTACAAGTCCTGCATCCTCCGCAATTTTTCTCACAGTATGCTTATCATACCCACCAAGAGGGAAAAGGGTTTTGGAAAGCTGATACTGAGTGATCCCATAGAGAACATAGGTCTGATCCTTTGAGCGGTCAAGAGGACGCTTCAACACATATTTACCGGTTTTTTCATCCAGCTCTCTTACAGCGTAATGCCCTGTGGCTATGCAGTCATATCCCAGCTCCTGGGCACGTCTGAGCATCTTATCAAATTTAATATGCCTGTTACATTCAATACAGGGATTCGGCGTTTCTCCGGCGAGATAGCTGTCAATGAACTTCTGCATAACGTCCTCCCGGAATCTGTCCTTAAAATTGAAAACGAAATGCTCAAAGCCAAGCTTATATGCAACGCTTCTTGCATCCTCAACGTCTGAAAGGCTGCAACAGGTCCTTGTAGTTTCCTCAGGGTCTTCCTCTCCGTCAAAGAGTCTTAATGTCACTCCGGTAACGTCATATCCCTGGTCAAGCAGCAGCTTTGCCGCAACGGAGCTGTCAACGCCCCCGCTCATTCCGACCATTACCTTAACACTCATACCTTTTCACATCCTTTCAGTACGATCCCGATAAGCTCTCTCATATTCATTAAAGCTGCGTCCGCAAGCTCAGAAGACCTTTCCCAGTCCGCCTCCGAGGTTTCATCAAACACCGCAGCAGTAAAAAAGCCTGCCGAAACAGAGGTTTCAATGCAGTGGAGAGCGTCCTCCACAACGATCACTTGATCCTTGTCAAGCCCCATCATTTCTGCTGAACGCAGATATATATCCGGGAAGTCCTTTCCCTTTCCTATATCCGAATTTGTAAGTATAAATTCAAAACAGGACATAACCCCAAGGCGCTTTAAAGCTGCCTCTGCAAGAGAATTGTATGTTGCAGTTGCAACACAGCATTTCACACCTGCATTTTTAAGCGCCTCAAGGGTTTCCCTTACGCCGTCCTTGAGTTGAAGCTCAAGGCGGTACTTTTCGGAAACTATCTCCTCAATGCGCTTTATGATATATTCGTCCGTCTGCGGAACTCCAAGCTCGGTTCTCATATATTCCGCAGCTCTTTCTATGGTCATCTTCTTGACCGTATCGGAAATTTCCTTTGTGGCGGTAATACCGTTTTCGCCAAGAAATATCCTGTCCACTTCCTCCCAGACAAACATTGAATCGAGAAGAGTTCCGTCAAGATCGAAAATAACACCCCTGAACACTATTCCTGCCCCCAGTCTGCAATACAAACAGCCTGCTTTCCAAGCTGGTCGTATCTTTGTTCAAACAGCTCCATATTATATTCAATTGTTCCTTTCAGGGGATCGGCAACGGTAACGTTCCCAGAATTCTTGTCATACCCAGTCAGCACCACGCAATGCTCGTTTACCATGAAAGTGACCTTAGTACCGTCCTTTGTTGTCCAGTAATATTTGGGAAAAGGCTCTACAAGGCTTATTGATACCCATACCGCAACGGGCGTTTCGTCAGCCACAAGTCTGTAAAGATTATCGGGGTCGCAGCCTGTTATCTCATATGGCTTGTATTTCGTATCCTGCTCAGACAAATATTTCTTAGCCGCCCTGTAAACCACCGGAGCATAGCAGCCCCACGCATCCGGATCGTAGGGACTTCCTACAAATGCGTCGTTAAACGTGCATTTCCCCGGATCCGACCTTTCCATATAGTCATCCGCCATAGTCATCTTTGAAACGTCAAAGCCGTAGTGATTCAGCAAAGCCGTAACAGAGGTTATCTCACATCCGGTGGGAAGCTCAGGGAGCTGCATCACAGGCTCAAAATCTATTAAAGCAGATGCCGGAAGCTCTCTTTCCTCCCTGTCAGGAATTATGTTATTCTTTTTAGTTTCAGACGGCGCATCTGTATCAGCCTTTGCTCCATACTCAGAGCTGACCGTTTCTGCCGGAGCGTTAACGCGCTTATCAGAAGCTTTATCTCCACAGCGTGAAACCGCCACTGCTAAAGCCACTATGCCTATCAAGGCTAAAGCTATTTTTATTTTGTTCATATTATATTTACCCTACACATATTTTTTAAAAAAATGCTCCGTCTCCGATTACGCCGATCTTTGCTCTGTAATCCATTTCCGACGAATGAATGTTGTTCATTGCAAGTCCGTATATATCCGACGCTTTGGCTTCAAGCTGTGCAAAACGCCATGCGTCAACGCTGGTTTCCGCAAGCTTTGAAAGAGATGTGGAGAAAGGTATGCTGCTCTTTCCCTTCGCCTCCGAAAGTATCTCACAGCCTCTTTCATTAAGAGAAAGTATCCTTCCATAAGGAGGAAGCACACGCATATCCTGCTTTTTTATCCCTATCAGCATGGAAAGAAGAATACGCTTTATCCTTGCCATTGTATAGCGCTTTGTCTTGACCTTTGAAAGCAGCTCCTCAAGGCTGCTGCTTGAAGCCGACTCACATATCCTGTACTCAAGGCCCTGACCTACATCCGGAACAAGCATAAGAGCCTCCGGCTCCGT
Organism: uncultured Clostridia bacterium; assembly: GCA_947586185.1. Taxonomy (GTDB): domain Bacteria; phylum Bacillota; class Clostridia; order Oscillospirales; family Ruminococcaceae; genus Porcipelethomonas. The sequence goes on along the minus strand of CANPXN010000011.1, from coordinate 59,328 downwards.
CATTCTCAGAGTATAGAGAATGATCCTTTCAAGATTTGAAATATCCGCAGTCATTCCCTTTTCGCAGCATCTTCTGTAAGCGTCCGATACGATCTTTGGTACAAGCTCCGAAAAATCCGTACCGTCGCCTATGCACTTTCTGATATATGAGGCGCTTGCTATTCCTCCGGAAACCTCCATGGAGTCATGCATTGCGCTTTTTCTTGCGACCGTAAACGGCTTTATGCTGCTGGAGCATTTTTTCAGCGCCTTGATATATTCTATGCCAAGAAGGTTGTTCGGGCTTCTGAAAAGCTCCGACATTTTATAGCCGTATTTTTCCCTTACAAGAGTGCTCATAGCGTTTGGATATGACATTCCGCCTCTTAAAAGCTGTTCAAGCTCCTCCGAAGCAGAGCACTCCTCTCCGGCAATTGCGGCAAGGGAAAGATCGTTTTCATTTCCGCATTCGCTGCCAAATGACAGTCTTTCAACGCATCCCAGACTGTTTAGTATATACACAGCGCCTCTTGCATAAAACTCAGCGGAAGAAAGGGAGTATACCGCAGGAATCTCGATAACAAGGTCTGCGCCGCATCTTACAGCAAGCTTTGCACGTTCAAACTTATCCATAACCGCAATATCGCCCCTCTGGACGAAATTTCCGCTCATTACGGCAACAATATGGGTTGCTCCGCTTTTCCTCGTCTGCTCAATATGATAAAGATGACCGTTGTGGAACGGGTTGTATTCACAGATTATACCGGCAATTTTCACAGTATACTCCCCCCTGACATTTTAAGGCAACACCGCACAAAGACCGCCTGACGGCTTTGCACCGAATCTGCTTGCGCTTTTTCCGCTATCTTGCACAAAAGCTCCTTGACATACTCCAGTATGCCTGCGTCACTTTTGTACAATCTTACGAAAAAATCGACTGCGCATCTCCGGCACAATCTCTGTGCGGTATTGCCTTAAGTATACTTTTTATTATAACAGAAAATTCGACTATGTTCAACAGAAAATTATGTAAAAGCCAAATTTTCCGGCTTCTGTGTTGAAACAGGTAATAAATCATGATATAATAAACGCAAGTATTATATTTTTATTTAAATGCAAAACATTAAAATTCCCAAAGGAGATCAGTTCATGAAAAGCTTAAAAAAATTAATCAGCCTATGTCTTTTAGCAGCATGCTCGTTGGGTATTGCCGCTTCCATGCTCCCTATCTGCGGCTCGTCACAGGAAAGCTACGGCAATCTTAAATATCAGATAAACGACAACGGCACTATTGCCATAACCGGCTGTACAGACAACAACGTCGAAAGCGTTGTTATCCCCGAAAGCATAGGCGGTAAAGCTGTCACTGAGATATTTCCCTATGCTTTTGCACATAAAATGAAGCTTAAAGATATCACAATACCAAAAAGCATAACGAAAATTGAAGGAGCTGCGTTTTTCAATACGCCTTGGCTTGATTTAAAGATAAGGGATAACCCTCTTGTAACAGTAAACTCCATTGTTATTGACGCTACAAAGTGCGAGGGAGATATTGTGATACCAAGTGATGTTACCTCCATATCCGATTATGCCTTCAGTCGAAGCGGGGTCACAAGCGTTGTAATTCCTGAAACCGTCACTGAAATAGGTGCCAGTACCTTTTCCGGATGCTCAGCTCTTAAAAGCGTAAAGCTCCCAAACAGCATACAGAACATCGGCTCGACTGCATTCAATAAATGCAGAGGACTTACAGAAATAACGATTCCTGAAAGTGTTTCCGTAATTGAGAATCACGCCTTTTTTGGATGCAGCGGACTTAAAAAAGTCATCATTGAGAATCCAGAATGTTCCCTCGACGGCAACAGCGTGTTCACAACCCTTGGTGGAAACACAGGCGAGCCGTTTATCGGCACGATCTACGGAAATGAAAGCTCAACCGCCCATGAATATGCCGATAAGTATAACTGCAAATTCCTTGCCATAAACGAATACGGAGTTATAGGCGACGCAAATGGCGACGGAAATATTTCACCAATAGATGTTTCAATGATCTTCACCGAATATAAAAAGCTGTACAGAAAGGAAAAGGGCAGCTTTACTGCAAATCAAAACAAGCTCTGTGACTTAAATGGCAATAAAACAATAAACGCCTCCGATGCGTCATCCGTATTTTCTATCTATAAGAAAAATTACAGAAGATCGCATTAAGCGATATACTGCAAATACAATGTCCCCGTCAGGGTGTAGGGCGGGGACATTTTCTATGCTTATTATTCAGTGCATATTTAACTAAAAAACTAAAATTATATGTTGATTTTACATAATTTTTTAATAAATCCCTTGATTTTTCCGCCAGAAAGTATATAATATTAATGTTCAATAAATTCGGAAGGATTGATTAAAAATGTTAATTTTAGTTGTAAACGCAGGAAGCTCCTCACTTAAATATCAGCTTATTGATATGGACAATGAAAATGTTATCGCAAAGGGTAACTGTGACAGAATCGGTATCGACGGTCACATCTCTCATAAAACAGGGGACGGCAGAAAGCTTGATCAGGACTGCTCTTTCCCGACTCATACAGAGGCTTTTGAAAAGCTGGTTGAGACCCTCACAAAGGGCGAAGGCGCAGTTATCAAGGACATGAACGAGATCTCGGCAGTTGGTCACAGAATCGTTCAGGGCGCTGAAATTTTCGACAAGCCTACTATGGTCACTGACGAAGTAATCGAAAAAATCGACGAAATGTCAGAACTTGCACCGGTACATAATCACCCTCATGCACTGGCTCTGAGAGCATGCAAAAAGGTATTTTCAGAATCCGTTCCTCAGGTTGCAGTATTCGATACAGCTTTCCACCAGACAATGCCGGAAAAAGCTTTTATGTACGCTCTTCCTTATGAGGACTATGAAAAGTATCATGTAAGAAAATACGGCTTCCACGGAACATCTCACAGATTCGTTTCAAAGGCTCTTGCAGACGCAATGGGCAAGGATGTAAAGGACCTTAAAATCGTTTCATGCCACCTTGGAAACGGCTCTTCCATCACTGCTATACAGGGCGGAAAGTCAGTTGATACATCAATGGGCTTCACTCCTCTTGACGGTGTTATCATGGGTACACGCTGCGGAGCTATCGACGCTTCAGCCGTTACATTCCTCGCAAAAAAACACGGCTTTAATGCAGATCAGATGAGTGACTACATGAACAAGCGCTCAGGATTTTTAGGCGTTTCAGGCATTTCATCGGACAACAGAGATATTTCCGCTGCCGCTGAACATGGAGATAAGAAGGCTCGCCTTGCATCAGAGATCCTCCAGTATGAGATCAAAAAATATATCGGCTCCTACGCCGCTGTTATGGACGGCATCGACGCTGTTCTGTTCACAGGCGGTATCGGTGAAAATGCTCCTGAGGTAAGATCGGGCGCATGCAGCAGCATGGACTTCTTTGGAATCAAGCTTGACGAAAAGGTCAATGCTGAAACAAGAGGAAAGCTTTGCAAAATATCCGCTCCTGATTCAAAGGTTGAGGTATGGGTCGTTCCTACCAACGAAGAACTTCTTATAGCAAGAGATACCCTTGCAATGATCAAAAAATAATTAAGGCTTTAAAAAGAACTATTACGCTTTGCTCCGCTTTCCTAATGAGAGCGGAGCAGAGCTTTTTTACTATCGGTAATGCAAACTATATTATACAAGGAGTAATATAATGAATGATAGCTACAACAGACTTTTTGTCAAAGCAATTTCCGCACGAAAAACCGCCTATGCGCCGTACTCCGGCTTTAAGGTAGGCGCTGCGCTTTTATGCGAGGACGGCACAATTTATACAGGATGTAATATAGAATGCGGCTCATTTTCTCTTACAAACTGTGCGGAACGTACAGCATTTTTCAAGGCGCTGTCCGAGGGAAAACGTTCCTTCAAGGCAATAGCCATAGCCGGAGGTCATAATGATGCGGAAACCTCAGAGCCATGCTTTCCATGCGGAGCATGCAGACAGGTAATGGCTGAATTTTGCAGTGAAGACTTTACCATTGTGCTTTCAGACAGAACCCTTAAACTCAGCGAGCTTATACCCTATTCCTTTAAGCTTTAGAGTGACAATACAAAAACACGAGCGATTTTACATGGATTTTACAAAACCTTTACAGAAAACCAATTGACTTGCCGTTCTTATGATGCTATAATATGAAAAATTTTACATATGGAGGAAAGAGAATGGACGTCATATTAAGCAGCATTATGGAACTTTCTGTGGAAGAATGGATAAAAATGTTGATTATGTGGGCAATAGGAGGGCTTCTTATTTTTCTTGCAATAAAGAAAAATATGGAGCCCACTTTGCTTCTTCCAATGGGCTTTGGAGCGATTCTGGTAAATCTTCCGATGTCTGGAGCTCTTGATCAGATTTTCAACGGCATATCTCAGGAGGGACCTATATCAGCGCTTTTCCGGGCAGGCATTGATAACGAGCTTTTCCCACTTCTGCTGTTTATAGGAATAGGAGCAATGATCGACTTCGGACCACTTATCTCAAATCCGAAAATGTTTCTGCTTGGCGCTGCGGCTCAGTTCGGCATATTTTTTACCTTTGCAATGGTTTTGCTGTTTCCTGAAAGCATATTCTCAGTCAAGGACGCAGCGTCGATCTCAATTATTGGTGCAGCAGACGGTCCTACCTCAATATTTGTGGCAAAATATTTTGATTCAAAGTACTTAGGCTCTATCGTTGTGGCAGCCTATTCCTATATGGCTCTTGTGCCGATCGTTCAGCCTCCGGTCATAAGAATGTGCACTACTAAAAAAGAACGTCTTATACGCATGAAGTACGAACCGTCGGCTGTGCCTAAGGCTGTAAAAATTCTCTTTCCTATTATAATTACTATTATTGCAGGAATCGTAGCTCCTCAAAGCGTAGCGCTGGTAGGATTCCTTATGTTCGGAAATTTACTTCGTGAGTGCGGAGTGCTGAATGCACTTTCGGAAACAGCTCAGCATGAGCTTGCAAACCTTGTAACGATCCTGCTGGGACTTACGGTTTCCGCAAGAATGCAGGCTCAGGATTTTCTTTGTGTACAGACGCTGCTGATCATGGGGCTGGGACTTATTGCCTTTGTATTTGATACTGTAGGTGGAGTTTTCTTCTGTAAAATACTAAATATCTTTCTTAAAAACAAAATCAACCCTATGGTAGGAGCAGCAGGAATATCCGCATTTCCAATGGCATCAAGAACGATACAGAAAATGGGACAGCAGGAGGATCCGGAAAACCACCTGCTTATGCACGCCGCAGCCGCTAATATCTCAGGACAGATCGCCTCAGTCATAGCCGGAGGACTGATAATCGCCCTTGTTCCGCAGATGATGTAATACCGGTTTAATATGACATACAGAGGTGAGATAATGAATATAGAAAGACTTGCAGACGGACTTTCCGTTATAGGATATGGTTTAATAGGTATTTTTGCTGTAATCGGCATCATTGCATTGCTGGTAATGCTTATGAATAAAATTTTTGAAGAACGTAAATAAATCCAAAATTCTATAAATTGCTAAACAGTTTAAATTTATTAACCGTCTGTAGTTCACGCTACAGTCGGTATTTTTCTAAGGTGTATGATTTTCACTCTGCTTTTGATTGCATTTAATATTAAAATATGTTAAAATCTTACCATAGGAGGTACAATATGAAGCTTATAATTATAAGACACGGAGACCCAAACTATGAAATAGATTCCCTTACTCCAAAGGGATGGCGGGAAGCTGAACTTTTGTCGGAGCGTATATCAAAGCTTGACGTTAAAGCGTTCTACATGTCCCCTCTCGGACGTGCAAAAGACACTGCTTCGCTTACGCTTAAAAAAATGAAGCGTGAAGCTGAGATACTCCCATGGATGAGGGAATTTGAAGCTCCAATAACTGATCCATATACAGGATCAAAGCGTATTCCATGGGATATGCTGCCCGAAGACTGGACAGCTGTGAACGATTACTATGATAAGGACAGCTGGGGAAATGTAAAGCTTATGGCTGACGGAAAGGTCGCTGATGAGGCAAAGCGTGTACATGAAGGTCTGGATAGCCTGCTGCTCAGACATGGCTACAAAAGAAATGGCAATATTTATGAGGCGGTATCGCCAAATAACGATACTGTGGTACTATTCTGTCACTTCGGAGTTGAATGCGTTATTCTGGGGCATCTTCTTGGAATTTCGCCAATTGTTCTCTGGCATGGACTTTGTGCAGCGCCAACATCAGTGACTACTCTTATAACTGAGGAACGGCGCAAAGGTAAAGCATACTTCCGCATGAATGCTTTCGGAGATATTTCCCACCTCTATGCCGCCGGAGAGCCGCCTGCCTTTGCGGCAAGGTTCTGTGAAGCCTTTGACAACAAAGACGAAAGGCATGACTGATACAAGAAAGACTAAGCTAAAAACAAAAAGATGAACGCCCATAAATCGGACGTTCATCTTTTTTATACTATTCTTCCATCAACGCATAAACGTCATATTTCTTCTGTATCATCTGAGGAAGCATTTTTTATTTTATTCCTTCTGTTATCAATTGCAATTGCAGACAGAAAAGCAGCTGCTGCATAGATCACGAAAAGGACTCCCTCAGCAATAAGGATCGGCATTACAAGATCACCTGTAACAACAACAGGCTCTGAACCAATCGCCGGAACAAGAATATTATATGCCTTAGCAAATGAAACCTTTTCATAATATTCGTCAGATGTTTCATTAACTGTATTAATAAGGTTTGAAATCTTACTGTTCAGTGCCTCAAGCTTTTCGGCAACTATTTTCTCATCCTCTTCGGATGAAACCGTATTGCTGGCTTTAAGAGCCTTGATTCTGTCATTATAAAATCCGATATCCTGAGAAGTAGTTGAAACGTCCTCCTGAACGTCAATTTTCTGTTCGATCAGTGCGTCATATTCAGCGGAAGCCTGAACATAGGAGGTTTCAGAGGAATCACTGCCGTTTTCGCCTGCATCTCCGAAAATCAGTATAGAATCCTTTTCATATTTCGATATTGAGTCAGAAATTGAATCAAGCTTTGCTTTATAAACCTTAATTTCTCTTTCAAGCTGCTCAACCTTATATTCGTAATAGCTTATAAGCAGCTCCTTATTGTTTGTAACATTGTTAACTATGATGTATGATGAAATACTGTCAAGGTCGGAATCCTGGAGCGTATTTATTGTAAGAAGCAAATCGCCAAAGGAATAGCCTGTACTGCTTGAGCGGAAATTTACGCTGTCGGTTTCCTCAAGATTTCCAACATACTCTCTCAGGGAATTTAATGTAGAGCGGAATACGTCAACAGCTTCGGAATAGTCATAATCCTTGTAATCAACCAGTGATACCTCGCTTCCAAGAGCCTTGTTGTACCCATAAGTCTCAAAGAAATAGTTCTTGTAGCTGTTAAGAATTGCATCCAGTATCTGCTTGCTGGTATCGAGGTCAAAGCCTATGGTGTTATATTTAAGAGAAATTATATAGTAGGTAGGGAAATCTCCGTTTTCGATAAGGTCTTCAATAGCTGAAAGAGCAGCTGTTCCTCCCTTTTCGTAAACGCTTTGATACATATTTTTTTTGTTGAGTTCCTCTTCGGACACGACGCCCTTTATAGAAATACTTCTTCTTATATTCTCAACATTGCCAAGAGGGATGTTGAGATTTGTAAGAGCAGATTCAATAACAGAAGGCGACTTGATCTTATTTACATCAAGCTTACCGCCGCTGGGATCAAGTCCCTTTTCTATACCGTCATAATCATAGCTTATAAGCGCTGTGATATCTCCGCTGTAGGAGCTTGTCCTGAAAAGCATTACCATACTTGAAACCAGCAACGCCATAATTGCAGCAGCTATGATCCACGGCAGCAGGTATTTTTTTGCCTGTCTAAGTATAGTTGAAAAACATACTGCAACTTCCTGACTGTCATCGCTTGCCTGCGTCAAAGTCAGATTTATGTTTCTTTCTTTATCCATTTCTTTCCCCTCCTTACTTGCGAGCCTTACGCTTTTTCTTTACAGTCTTGCCGCTCTTCTTGCTTTTAGCAGCTCTAATACCTGCAAGCTTCTCCTTAAAGCTATCCGGTATAAACACATAAATCGCAGAGGCAAATATATATAATGCAAGAAGTATCAGTTCCAAAGGAACAATATTGGTCTTAGAATTGTCCAAAGCAGATTTAAAGGTACTTGCCAGCGAATAATTCGCCGGAGAAAGCACACTATAGGAATTTGTGAAAAGCTCAGTTTCGTAATAATCAGTAGCAGTATCGTTTACAATATTAATAAGATTGCTGATCTTATCGCTTATATTTTTCAGGTCCTCATCCGCCATTTCAGCATAGCCTGATTTTGACGTACTGCTTTTAAGAGAGCTTATACGTTTCTTATAAAGATCAATTTTCTGCTGACAGTTTGAAGCCTCTGTCTTTGCGCTTATACCCTGCTGTAAGAGCTTATCATAGGTTCCGGAGGACTGATTGATCTGAGTATCCCCCATCTCATTTCCGCCAACGATAAGCACTGAGTCCTTCTGATATACCTCAAGAGTCTCGTTTATTGATTTAAGCTTTTCCTCAGCGATCTTCTTTGAGCGATTTAAAGCGTCGATCTTGAACTGATAATTTGCTATCAGTATTTCCTTATCCTTTGAAACGTTGTTTACAGTAATATTTGAGGATATCCAGTCAAGGTCCTCGTTCTGAACCGTATCAATAGCTTTTGAAAGGTCTGCAAAGGTATATCCTGTCTTTTCAGAGCGAAAACGTGAATCGTCCTTTTTTGCAAGCTCGTCTATATAATTTTTAAGTGATGTAAGGGAAGACTCAAAAACATTTACAGCGTCAACATAATCGTACTCAGAATAGTCAACTGCCAAAACAGCAGATTCCAAAGATTTATTATAACCGTAGGTTTCAAAAAAGGTATCCTTATACTTTTCGGTCATCTTATTGAGCAGTTCTGCACATTCTGAATGACCAATATTAACCTTTCCGCAGTCAATAGTTATATTATACTTTGTCGGATAATATGTAGTATCCTTAATATCCTTTGAAGTTATTATCTCTGAACCTTCTCCAAAAGATACCTTATAGGATGTGATTCTGTCAATAACGTTATCCGGCACAACTCCGTCTATTGAAATAGCCCTTTGAACATTTTCAACACTTTCATTTATTCCAAGCTCCTTCAAGGAATCCTCAACAATTTTATCAGATTTTATTGAATTAACATCGAATTTATTTCCGGCAGGATCAAGACCGGCTTCGATACCATCAAAGCTGAAATTTACGCTTGTTGATATATCTCCTCTGAATACGCAAACAGAAAAGCTAACTGCATAAATCAGCGCTGCCAATACAACGGCTGCTATAAGCCATGGAAAAAAGTATTTCCGTATTCCTGAAACAAACGAAGACAGGCTGAGCTTTGAAAGGGACCTCACACCTGTTCCAATCTTTTTACTTACCATTAAAAGCTCCATTCTGCCGCTTATGACTTTGAATTATCAGAAATGAAAATTCTCAAAGCGGCTGTGAGAATTTTCATCGTCATTTTAATGCATGATTTTTCCTCAGGTAAAATTATCCTGACTATAAATTGACAGATTCGATATGTCGAATATTTGCCGGGACAAAGTCCTTTATTTAATATAAAACGTATAGAATAAATTATATCATTGCTCAGGCAGAAAGTCAAGATTTCACATATTTTAATAATATACAAAATAATCCGCCAGGTTTCGCCGGTTTTTCCGCATTTTGTTTACTCTCGTAACAATTTATGATATAATAAACACAAATGTTTATCATACATTTTTTATGAATATTAGGAGTCGTTAAAATGAATAACAAAGAAATTCTCCGCACAGTAGAAACTCAACTGGGAGAAATAAAATACATACTTACCTATAAGAAGATCAAAAACATATATATCAGGGTACGCCGAGATTGTACCGTTGCAGTTTCTGCACCATTAAGAGTTCCTGCTGAAAAAACGGATGAATTCGTCATATCAAGATGCGAGTTTATTTTCAAAGCGATAAAAAGCATTGCCTCAGCAGCCCAGTGCCGTACAACAGTCACTTTTACAGACGGCTCTGTCTTCTTTTTCCTTGGTGAAGGGCTGCGCCTTAAAATCAATGCCGGCAGCACAGATCATGCAGAAGCCGGGAACGGAAGCCTTACTGTACACACTGCGGACTCAAGTCCTGAGCATATACAAAAGATAATTGAAGACTGGTACAGGAATGAGTGTAAGAAAATATTTCTTAAAGCCGTATCCGAAATACATAAAAGCTTTATTCCATACAATGTTCCTCTGCCGGAAATAACTATCCGGGAAATGACCTCAAGGTGGGGTAGCTGCAATCCATACAAAAACAAAATGACACTTAACTCAGTTTTGATTAAGTCTCCCATGTCTTGCATTGAATATGTTATAGTTCACGAGTTCTGCCACTATATCCACCAAAATCACTCCAAAGATTTCTACAGCTTTATGCAAAAAATTCTGCCCGACTGGAAAGAGCGTAAAAATATGCTTGAAGAATTTTTCCTCATTAAAAACAATTAAAATAACACAAAAAATCCGGCCATAAAGACCGGATTTTTAAAATCGGAGCAAGCGCTGATAAGCTGGTTTAATCAGCGTGCATCGGTTATATTAATTATTTCTTGTAGTGCTCAGGACAGAACTCTTCTGCTGTGATCTGGGTACTAACATATTTAAGAAGATTTACAATATCAAGATTTGTGATATGATCATCATGGTTGCTGTCAGCATTAATCATTCCTTCTGCTGGAATAGCATAAGAACTTGTATCTGCAAAGTACTTAGCCAGTGCTACAAGATCCTGAAGATCAACTGAACCGTCAGTGTTAACATCGCCGCACTTGAGCTTGCTTTCATCAATAGAAGCGTCTGTATCATCACTGCTTTCCTCAGACGTATCTGTTGAAGGCTCTGGCGGGTCAGGGAGTCCAGTACTCGGTGTGCTCAAAAATGCGCCCATCTTATAGAACTCGCTTGTTTCCTTAAGCTCCATATAACCGCCTGTATTGATCGTTCCATCGGAATTTCTCCAGTTCTTATGGAAGTCATATGCGTCAGCTGAATTTGTTACCGCTTTAAATGCAGGAACGGAAACGCTTACAAATTCTGCATCTGTAAGACCGTCAAACTTTGTTCCGACCTTTGCATTTTGAGTATCAATGCTTGTATCACCATCAACACGATACCAGCCCTTGCTGTTTGTATAAACAGAATTTGCGATCATGCCTACAAACTTATCGCTTGAAGGGCTTGTTGTTCCGTTGTTATAGTAAGAGATAAGATTATCAAAATCACAGTTTGTGCAGCGGTATACTGAGAAATTAGGCTTTCCGTCACCGCCAATATCATTGTTAACTGCTGTACAGTCAATGATCTTTGCAAGCTTAGGATTATTGTTATCAGTAAATCCGCAGTGGAGGTTTTCAAATGCAAGACAATTCTTTACAATATGCGGAGAACCAACACCTGCGCCGCCAAGCTTAAAGCCGTTACCGTCACAATCGCCGTAGCCCTCTCCAAACTCTGTATATCCGTTTCTGAACGCAATACAGTTCTGTATCGTTACAACGCCGATAGGACCTGTTGCCTCCTTAGCGTATAGATCCCAGCCGTCGTCGCTGTTGTTATATGCCATACATCCGTCGAATACGTTGCCCTCGCCGCATGTAAGCTTTGCAGCAAATCCGTCAGCGTTTTCCATTGTAGCGTCATCACAGTTATTCTTTGATGTGCAGTTGAGGATGAGATTGTTTGACGGCCATGTATCAATAGTAGCCTGTGAGGAGTCGATTCTTGAAACCTGAAGACCGGTATCCTGATTATCATTGAATAACATCATTTCAATTCTGTTGTTATTTCCTGAAAGAAGCATGCCGTTATCTCCGGCCTTTGTAATTTCAAAGCCCTTGAAGTACCAGTATGAACCCCTGAGAATAACGCCTCTGTTTGCGTCAGCAGTTCCCTGTCCTGAGAAATCCCATACAACATTTTCTCCCGGAACAGCCATGATAGTCTTATACTTTCCGGCTTCTCCGCAGTTGTCAGCGTCAATTTTAATAGTTGAATCAAACTTATATGTTCCGCCAAGCAGAAAGATCGCACCACCAGCTTTTACATTATTCAAAGCTGTCAGAACATCCACAGGATCGTCCTTTGTGCCCTTTCCAGAACTTGTTGCGTTAGGTGAGCAGTAAATAATATTGCCTGTGATCCCAATTGGCTGAGAAGCGGTTGTCTGCTTTGATTCGTCAGTTGTTTTTTCCGTTGTCTTCTCAGTAGTCTTTTCGGTTGTCTTTTCAGTTGGATCTGTTGAAGGCTCGGTTGGGTCAGTAGAACCTACATTCTCCTTGAAACCGCTGCCGATCGCAACAATAGATGACTTATAGTTTACAAGTGCAGTTTTAAGCTCAGTATTTACATCATAGCTTTCGTCGTCAACGGAATTATCAAACTTCCACTGGAAATCTCCGCCGTCAACACGTCCTGCCTTTGCTGTAACTACTGCCGGAACATCTTTTGCTGCATCAACTTTATAGCTGTACATATCTGATGCAGTATCAAAGTTGTTGTATGTATTTCCTCCCTGCTTTGAAGTTACTGAGGAAGGAACCTTTTCGTCCCTTGAAGCTGCAACATATGCGTCAAACTCAGTGTTGTCCTCGCTATATGCAGTAAATGCCTTCTGTCCCTCCATATAGTTTCCGTATGCCTTGATAGTACCGCCGTCCTCACCAGAGAAAGTACCCTTTGAGCTTTCGGAATACTTGGCATCAGAGCCCTGCATAGCAGTGAGCATTGGATATTTACAGTTTCTGAAATAGTTGTTCTCTGAAAATACGGACGAACCGGTAGTTGAACCTATGCCGTACTTTGCGTTTCCGTCGTAGTAGTTGTTATAAACGTGAACCGTAGCAACTCTTACTCTCGGATGACGTGAATCGGAATGGTCATACCAGTTGTGGTGGTATGTAATAAAATTAGAAGTATCGCTTTCGTTTGCTCCCTGAAGATTACACTTTCCGTTATCCCAGAAATGGTTGTATGAATGTGTGATGTAATGTGACTTTTTGGTATCAAGAGCGCCGTCGCCCTTTGCCTGGTCAGCGTCAGAACCTGCATTGCCATAGAAGAAGTCGCAGTTATGTACCCAGCAGTGGTCATTGCTCTGCTGAAGTCCCACATCGTCTTTCTCCTTGCTGTTGCAGTTCATAAAGCCGATATTTCTTACCTCAACGTTTGAACTGTTTTTAAGAACAAGTCCGAAGCCGTTGAACACAGTATCGTTGCCTATGCCCTCAATGGTCATGCCGGCAACTGCACCATCCACATACAGATCGCCATTAGGCATATTTGCCGGGTCTTCGATATTACCGATAAATCTTACGCTAATAGGTCTTGTTTCCTTGCCCTTCTTGTAGCCGGTAATGATGTTCTGAACGCCTACGCACTCGACCTCGCCCTTACCTTCGACATTGATCATTTCGGTAACGGTATCCTTATTCTCATTTGTTACATAAACGACGATCGCATCTGATTTCAGAGTACCGTCATCATTGTAAGCGCCTGAAGATGTTCCGTTTACAAAGCCGTATCCTGATCTGTCATGAGCAGTAACGGTCATTTCAGAAGATACGATCTCCTTTGAGGTATCCTCCTTGCCGCCGGAAACAGGAACGACCTTCATTGTGTACTTTCCTGCCTTGAGTCCTACGGCATCGGCTCTGAAATATCCGCCATACTGTCTTACCAGCATGGAATCCAGCTGAGTCCAGTTTCCGCCGCTGCCATAATAAACATTATAGCCCTCAGCGCCGTCTATAGCCGTCCATGTAATGTAGGCAGACTCCAGAAGAGCTGTTGATGCAGCCGGAGTTGACACAGCTGCTTCTGCTGAAAAGTAATTTACTACAGCAGGTTTGTTTGTTCCGACAGAAACAGCTGTTACCGCAAGGGCAGCTGCCATAATGCCGGAAAGAAGTTTTTTAAACTTCATTAAATTTCCCCTCTTTCAAAAATATTAGGTACAATTTGCTATTTTCATTATACAACTAAAGGAGCAAATATACAATAGTGAAAGCACACAAAAAGTAATGCAAACTATTGTTGTTTTATACAAAATCAATCTTTTTTTACCAACAAAAAAGTACATTCTGCTTATATAATTAATTTAACATATATGTTTTGCAATTAAGTTTCAGAATATTTTAAAAGCGCATTTCCCACCAATCCAGTAACAAATGCCGATATGGCAGCTTCGGCAATTGCATTCACTCCGGCAAATGCGACGATAAAGGCTATAAAGCTTCTTCCGTCCATAATGCCGGACACATACTCTGTTTTCCCAAAAATAAGAATAAGCGCTCCCATGAACAGAACAGTATTTATGACCGCTGCACAAAGTCCCGTTATCGTACAGGCAGCGTAATTTCCTGTAAGCCTTTTCGCTCCCCTGAATATATACCCCAGCAAAAGCCCGTCCACAGCTCTCGGAACAAACCTCTGCACAAATGAGAGAAAGGGACTTATCTCAAACAAAACCGCTCCCATAGCGCTTGTCCCGCCGATCCCTATACACTGGAGAAAGCTGGTGATACCGAAAATGCAGCCGGCAGTCAAACCTCCAACAGGTCCCAGCAGTATGGCAGCAAGAGCTACAGGTATCATATTAAATGTAACGGCAAGGGGGCCGATACTCAGATATCCAAGGGGAGTATACGCCATAATCAGCATGACCGCTGATATCATACCCATAATCACTATTTTTCTCGTTTTATTTTTCATAAAGACCTCCGGCTATTGTTTTTGAATAAAAATATGGTATAATAAATGCATACTATTAATACTCACATATAGGACAACTATAGAAAGGATAAATCAGATGCTGAAAGGAAAAACTGTACTGCTCTGCGTCAGCGGAAGCATTGCCGCATATAAAATCGCAAACCTTGCAAGGATGCTTGTAAAACGCCACTGTGAGGTACATGTTCTCATGACCGCAAACTCGGCAAACTTTATTCATCCTCTTACCTTTGAAACTATCACAAAACACAAATGTCTTATGGATACCTTTGACAGAAACTTTGAATACAGCGTCGAGCATGTTGCACTTGCAAAAAAAGCGGACGCTGTGCTGATAGCTCCGGCAAGCGCAAACGTTATCGGGAAAATTGCCTGCGGTATTGCAGACGACATGCTTACAACAACAGTAATGGCATGCCCCTGCAAAAAGATCGTATCTCCGGCAATGAACCACAACATGTTTCACAATCCTATAGTTCAGGACAATATCGAAAGGCTGAAACGTTTCGGATATGAAATAATCGAACCTGCACACGGAATGCTTGCAAACGGAGATATGGGGGACGGCAGAATGCCGGACGAAGAGGTGCTCCTTGAATATATCCTCAGGGAAACAGCCTTTGAAAAGGATCTTTCAGGCAAAAAGATCCTTGTAACAGCTGGAGCTACCTGCGAAGCCCTTGATCCGGTACGCTATATCACAAACCATTCCACCGGAAAAATGGGTTATGCCGTTGCTAAAGCAGCCATGCTCAGAGGCGCTGAGGTCACGCTTATTTCGGGCAAAGCCTCCGTACAGCCTCCTATGTTTGTAAAGGTGATAAATGCAGAAAGCGCAGCGGAGATGGCAAGGGCGGTAAAGGAAAACTATTCCGATATGGATATGATAATCAAAGCTGCCGCAGTAGCGGACTACAGACCAGTATCAACAGCGAATGAAAAGATCAAAAAAAGCGACGAAAGCCTTACTATCACTTTTGAACCTACGGAGGATATACTCAAATGGCTTGGCGAGCATAAGCGTCCGGGACAGCTTATTTGCGGATTTGCAATGGAAACCCAGAATCTGCTTGACAACGCCCGTGGAAAGCTTGAAAGGAAAAATGCCGACATGATAGCGGCAAACAGCCTCAGACAGGAAGGCGCAGGCTTTGCAGGAGATACTAATATAATTACCCTGATAACAAAAAATGATACAAAAAAGCTTGATATTATGACAAAGGAACAGGCTGCCCATAAAATTCTCGATCAGCTGAAGGCTATGATGTAAAGCCGTATGTCCACGGAAATCAATTTTTAAAAATTTGTTGTACCTATCCCCACATCTTTGTTAAGAAAAAGTTTTTTAGTTCCCCTCCAATTCTATTTTTGTCCATTTAAGGGGCGAAAATAGAATTGAATCGGGATTCTAAAGGGACTTTGTCCCTTTAGCAGGGGGTGCGGGGGACAGAGTCCACCGCAAAGTGTTTCAAAAATTGACATACAGCCGTAAAAATGATAAAATTAAAGCAGAAAAACTTAAAGGACTGAAAACACAATGGAAATATATCTTGACAATGCAGCAACCACAAAGCCATGTGAAGCGGCAGTCAATGCAGCCTGCGACTGTATGCGCAGCAACTACGGCAACCCGTCCTCGCTTCACTCAAAGGGGTTATCCGCCCAGCTTGTAGTTGACGACGCAAGGAAAACTATTGCAAAGGAAGTCGCCTGCGACCCTACCGGCGTATATTTCACATCGGGAGCTACTGAAAGCAACAACCTTGCTGTAATAGGAGCGGCAGAGGCATACGGAAAGAGGAAGCCTAAAATAATAACATCCTCCGTTGAGCATGCTTCTGTAAGCGCCGCTATGGACTTACTTGAAAAAAGAGGCTTTGAGATCGTCCGCATAAGCCCTGATACAAACGGAGAGTTTCACCACGAAGATTTTGTAAACGCCGTTGACGACAGGACATGCCTTATGAGTATTATGGCAGTGAACAACGAAACAGGCTACATTATGCCGGTAAGACGTGCCTTTTACGGAGCGAAAAAAAAGAACCCTGATATAATCACCCACTGTGACGCAGTTCAGGCATTTATGAAAAAGCCTGTAAAAATGACTGAGCTATGCGCTGACCTTATATCCCTCAGCGGACACAAGATCCATGGCGGAAAAGGCGTTGGAGCTCTTTGCGTCAGAAAGGGCGTAAGACTCATACCAAGAGTGTACGGAGGAAAGCAGGAGCGTGGAATGCGCTCCGGTACAGAAGGCGTTCCGATGATCGCAAGCTTCGGAGCTGCTGTAAAATACCTCCGTGGAACTATGGATAAACGCTGGGAACAGGTTTCAGAGCTGAAACAATTTCTCCTTGAAAGGCTTAAATTTGTCGATGGAGTTACAATAAACTCAAAGAGCAGCGCTTCTCCGTATATAATCAACATATCTGCCGAGGGAATCCGCTCGGAAATCATGCTTCATTTCCTTGAACAAAAGGGCATCTACGTTTCAAGCGGCTCAGCATGCTCAAAGGGAATGCAAAGCGGCGTTCTTTCACAGTTTGGTATAAGCGCAAGCCTTGCCGACAGTGCAATAAGAGTAAGCCTCTGTGCCGATAATGTAATGTATGATCTTAAAGAGTTTGCACTTGCACTGGCAGAGGGGAAGGAAAGGCTTATATACTCCGGGAAATAAAAAAAGAGAGGGATTATCCCTCTCTTACAGTCTGTCGAAAAAGTCAAGGTATGTCCGCCGAATGGCGAATTAAAAGTTTCGCCAGCCTTTTCTAAAGGCTGCGAATTCCAAAGGCAGAGCCTTTGGTCGTACTCCGCAGAGTGCGAAATTCCTTGCCTTAGAAGTGCTCCGCAAGGGGTGAATTTCAAAACAGTCCGGTGGACTGTTTTGAAAGAGGGGACGCCCTGCAAGAGAGGGCGTCCCCTTGATTTAAACTTTTCTACAACCCGAAAGAGAGGGAACACCCCTCTCTTATTTATTTTTCTCATAAATAATGTTAAGACCTTTCAGCAAAAGCTCATCGTCAAGGACTATTTCATGACGGCAATACGGAACTATGCTCGAGGCGACCCCTCCCGTTGCAACAACGCTTACTTTTTTACCCAGCGCTTTCTCCACTCTGTCGATCATGCCGTCTATGCTTTCGGCTGTTCCGTAAATAATTCCGCTTTTCATGCAGTCGGTGGTATTTTTTCCTATGAATTTCTTAGGAGGCTCCAGAGCGATCTTCATAAGCTGAGCGGCTTTCATCGTAAGTGCGTCAAGAGATGTATTTACTCCCGGCATTATCATGCCTCCAAGATAGCATTTGTTCTCGTCTATAATGGACATTGTGGTCGCCGTTCCAAAATCGCATACCACCAATGGCAGACTGTAGTAATGTATTCCCGCTACAGCATCCACCACAAGGTCCGAACCAAGCTGTGCTGGATTATCAATAACAATGCTGAGTCCGGTTTTTATTCCCGGTCCTACAACCATTACATGACTTCCGATAACCTTTTCAGCGGACTGCTTTACTATATTGGTTATTGACGGCACAACGGAAGAAATTATCCCCCCCTCTATATCTGAAGGGTCGATATCATAAAGATCAAGCACTGTCTTGAATGCCATTGCATATTCAAGAACAGTGGTATTCCTCTGTGTAGATATCCTTTCAACAAAAAGCCACTTTTCTCCCTTGCCGCAGCCTATAACTATATTTGTATTTCCTATATCTATTGTAAGAACCATGTATATTCTCCTTTACACAATTATCTCCGCCCTGCTGCCGGAAACAGTTTTTCTTACAGAGATCTGTCTGTCTATTCTGTTCCTCAGCTCTGCAACATGGGAAATTATTCCTATAATTCTTCCCTTTCCGCTCAAAGCTTTAAGGGTTTCTACTGCCTGCTCAAGGGACTGGCTGTCAAGAGAGCCGAAGCCCTCGTCAATGAACATGGAGTCGATCTCTATCCCTCCGGCATAGCTTTGAATAACATCCGAAAGTCCCAGCGACAGGGACAGCGCTGCCTTAAAAGATTCCCCTCCCGAAAGAGTCTTAGCCGGACGTATCTTTCCTGTATAATTATCCAGAACATCAATGCTGAGTCCGCTTGAATCCCTCGAAGAAGAGTTGTCCTCCCGGCGCATAAGCTCATACTGCCCCGAGGTCATCTTATCAAGCCTTAAATTTGCCTTATCAAGTATCTTATCAAAATAAAATGTCTGTATATACTGCTCAAAATTCATTTTCGCCTTTCCAGCAAGAGTACCGTTTGCCACAGCGGAAAGCTCGCTTATCATTGCAAAATAGCTCTGCTTTTCCCCCGATGCAAGGCTCTCACGGCGAACGTTTTCAATCACCCTGCTGTTTATAGTAATACATCTTGAAAGCTCGTTTATTCTGTCATCCCATTGTTTCATGCTTTCCGAGGTTTCTTCTATTTCCTGAGTGATAGCATTAGTGTCAGCTTTTTTACTGCTGCCGATACGCTCTGACAAGGACTTTATCCTTGCAAGATTTTCAATAACATCTCTTTTGTAGCTGTCGGCAGCCCTGCGGTATTCTTCCATATGCTCTGCCTCAGCCGCAGCGGAAAGATATTCCTCATGAGTATTAAAGCCGTTTTCCGAAAGACTCCTTTCATATGCCTCACGGAAGCCTTCAAGCTCCTCCTTCAAGGCTTTTAGCAGCTTTTCCTCCTCTGCTATGTTTCTGTTTTCAGAATTTATCTCAGAACGCAGCTCCACTTCGATTTTTACTCCATCCTCAATAGCTTTTCTCAGTATCGCTGCGGTATCAGCCGCACTTTTAAGCCTTTTTTCCGCCTCCTCAAAAGATGAATACTCAAGTCTTTTACCGTATTCCTCTATATTCTGCTGTGCATTTGAAATTTCGCTTTCAAGCCTTGCCCTGCTGTTTTTAAGAGTCTCTATTTCCTGCCTTAACTTCTCTGCCCTCGACTTATTTTCCAAGACCTGTTTTCTAAGGCTCTCTGCCCTTTCTTTAAGCTTTAAAAGAGCTTCCCTTTCCTCAAAAAGCCTGTTTCTTTCAGAAAGCAGCTCCCGGCTTTTATCCTTTATAAAGGTATTCGCCGGACCTTTTTCATACCCGAAGCTTTCTCTCAGCACTCCGGCTGCATTATTCCGGTTCTCCTCGAATTTTGTTTTAAGTTCGCTGCATTTTACCGATGCCCTGTTATACTCCTCCTGCTTTTTGCCATGCTCTCTTTTAAGAGCGTCAAGCTGCTCCTTTGTTACAGTACAGTCCTCGTACTGCGCTATGCACGGATGCTCAGAAGAACCGCACACAGGGCATGGCGTCCCCGGAGAAAGTCCCTGTGCCAGAAAGCCTGCCTGTCCTCTTAAAAAGCTTTGCTCTGCGCTGCTTAAACGCTTTGTAAGAGAGGTATACTCATTTTCACAGCTCAGAAATTCCTGCTGCGCCGCCTCCAGCTCATGACTACTTTCCACAGCTCTTTTAAACATACTATTAATATTTGTCAGCAGCTGAATATCAGCCTCGTTTTTTTGTACAGCTCCATTATTTTCAGCGGAGAGCATCTCCACATTTCCGGTGTCTTCAAGCTCTTTTTCGCTTTTTTCCGCCTGTGCCAAAAGCTCCTTTTCACTTTTTTCGTTTTCACAAAGCCTTCCTTGGAGCTTTTCAAGCTCTCCGCTGCTTTTTTTTATCAGAGCTTTGAGCTGCTCCGTTTTTTTATAAAGGGACAGATTTTCCCTTATTCCTGCCGCCTCCGCCTCAAGCTCCTTTATCTCCCCCTCATGGGTCAGAGCCTTTTCATAGCTTTTCTGTGCCGCTTCAAGGGCTGCGCTTTTTTCGCTTACGTTCATTTTTCTGCGCATAAGCTTTTCAGAAGTGTTCCTGACTGAAGCATTGGCATTTTCAAGCCTTATATAAAGAGGCTTTACATTTCTGACCGCCTTGTCAGCCATATTCCAGATACATTCTTTTTCATCGATCTCCGCCTTCATAGCGTCAAGACGACTTTTTGCTTTCACGGCAGCCTCCAAGCTTTCGATATCCCGGTTGACGCTCTTAGCCTTTTCCAGCCTTTCGTGGAGCATTCCGTTTTTCGCTGCAAGCTCTTCCTTCTGCTTTACTGCGGCAGCTTTCAATGCGCTGCTGCGCTGATTTTCCTTTTCGATCTCAGCGGTAAGCTCATCGCAGTTAAATACGTTTTCGCATCTTTCATTCCAAAGCTCGTCCTGCATCTCAGCGCTTTTTAGCAGCTGCTTTATAGCCGCTTCCGTACTTTCGCATTCCTGCCTTGCCTGCCTTACCATATCCCTCAGACGCTGCTGAACTCTTGCATAAATATCCGTACCGAAAAGCTTCTGCAATATCTCCGAACGGTCTTTAGGGTCAGCATTTATAAGCTTCTGAAACTCTCCCTGTGCGATCATTGCGATCTGTCTGAACTGACCGTAATCTATACCCAGTATTTTTCTGATCTCCTCGTCAACGGTCCTCACCTTGGTATATACCTTATCGGGAGCTGTAAGCTCTGCCTCCGGGGCACGCTGGGTAAAGCCTCCGCCTCTTTTTTTCGGGCGCATATATTCCGGGCTTCTCCTGACAGTATATGTTTTTCCCCTGTGCTCAAAAACGAGCTCTGCAAAGGTTTCCGTATCAGCCGACGCAAAGTCGCTTCGGAAATTCTTTCCCTCTCTGCCCGTACCGCTGGGATTGCCGTAAAGAGCAAAGGCTATCCCATCAAAAACAGTGGTCTTTCCGGCTCCCGTATCGCCTGTTATAAGAAATATCCCGTCACTGCCAAGCAGTGTAAAATCAATTTCCGTCATTCCGGCAAAAGAACCGAATGCCGAAAGAGTAAGCTTTAAAGGCTTCATAGGCTCTCCCCCGTTATCCCCTCAAGGAGTTTTTCCATTACATTTGCCTGAGCATCGCTGAGACTCTTGCCGCTTATAAGCTCAAAAAAGTCAGCAAAAAGCTCCATAGGCGGCTTTTCCTCAACATTTTCATTGCGGATTTTTCCCCTGCGGTAGCCCTGATTTTCAAACTCAAGCTGCAAAGCGTTAGGATAAACTGTCCTTATCCTTTCCATAGGGCTTGCTAAGGGCTCCGTATCCGTCAGTATGCACTTAACGTAATCGTCCTTTCCGTCCGTTTCAACCTTTCCCGACGTGGTGACCTCCTCTAAGCTCCCTCTTATAATACGCATATCCCTCAAAGGCTCAAGGGGAAGAAGCGTTACACTCACATTCCCCTTTTCGCCAAGCTCAACTTCGGCTATGGACTTACTGTGTCCTGCCTCCGAAAATGAATATTTAAGAGGTGTCCCGCTGTATCTCACATTTTCTCGACCTATTTTCTGAGGGCGGTGGATATGCCCTAAAGCAGTGTAATCAAAGCCGTCAAAAGCCGATATATCCACGCTGTCAATGCCGCCGATCTGCTGTATCTCAGAATCGCTGCGCTCAGGACATTCCCCTCCGGACACAACGAACTGATGAGCCACAATAACATTTCTGCTTTCAAAATCCACTCCGGCATTTTCTATCACATACTTAACAGCCTCAGTATAGCTTTCGATCTCCGCCTCCGGAAAAAAGCGCCGAACATGTACAGGCTTTATAAACGGCAGCATATATATATTTACCTCTCCATATTCGTCCTCTAAAATCAGCTTTTCCATCGTTCCGTCAAATACCGGAGATAAATATACCCCTCCTCCGGACATAAAGCTCCGTCCGAAGCTGAGTCTTTCAGCGCTGTCATGATTTCCCGACGTCACAACAACAGGGAGCTTTCTTGAAGAAAGCTCCGTTAAAAAATTATCAAGCAGCTCCGATGCCTCGGCGCTTGGTATGCTCCTGTCATAAACATCACCGGCAATAATAAGACAGTCAGGCTGTCTTGAATCCGCAAGCTCCAGAATGCTGTTTAAAATATATTTCTGATCTTCAATAAAGGAAACGCCTCTTAAACACTTGCCGAGATGAAGATCGGATATATGAAAAAGCTTCATCACTCTCCGCTCCTTTGATTTTCTGTAAGGACTCTCTGCCGCACAGAAAGTATAATGGTAATCGTCAGTATAACGCATATAAGCAGCGCCCATTTGATGATGCTGTTGCGCCTGCTGTAAATTTCACTGTACGGTACAATGCCGATCACAATAGTATCGTCATCGCTGAAACGATATACTATCATAGCGTCCGAGCCGCCGTATTCCGACTTGAACCAGCCCTTTTCCCCTATAAATTTCTTTTTCGGGAACTGTACCGCACTTCCGCTCAAAAGCTTATTTGTATGACTCACATAGCGATATGTGGTCTTGTCGATTATAGCGGTACAGCCGCTTACAAATAGGGGCGAACTGGTAATATACGAAGTGATATTGGTGTAATCAGCAAGTTCGTCAAGAGCGTCCGGAGAAAACTCTATCTGGATTATCCCGTCCTCGTCAAGTCTTGAAGCTCCGGCAATAATAGTCGTTTCCCCATTAGAGGTCCTTACAAGAATATCGGCAAAGACTCTGTTTCCCACATCTCCTGAAAACTCGCTGCATATGCTTTTCTTATCCGTTGAAAGGTCAGTGCTGAACTGTATCTCTCCGCTTTTGTCTGAAACGCTGATAATATTTGCGCCCACTGCCATTCTCAGCTCCTCAAAGGAGGTTTCGTCAGTCATTATCTCAGGAGTCTTTGAAAGCATCATTGCAACGACTCTCGTTTTTGACTTATAGTCCTCATAGACCTGTTCCATCACCTCGGAGGTTTCACGGCTGTTGTTTTCAAGTGTTATACATATGTCGTTAAGCCGCTGAGATGCCTCCGACTTATAGTTGGCACGGTCAACAACGCCTATGGAGTAGTAAACAAGAGATCCCATGATCAAAGTACAGATCAAAGAAGTAAGGATCATAGCCCTGTACGGAGTCTTTTTCATACTGTCCTCCCATATAATCAAACAGTTTTGTTTCTTTCCCTCTGAAGCTCTGCAATGAGATCGTTCACGCTGCTAAAATCGTCCTGCAAATCGGACTTGTGAACAGCCGGCGCAGAAGAAGCCTGCCGGTGAGCAGTGCCCTCCCCCTTTATTCTTTCGTAGTCCCCACATCTGGCACATATTCTCTGATACAGTATATACATTTTCTGAACAGAATTTTCAAGAAAATAATAATGGCGTATGTATGCAATAGTGAGGATCAGCATAAGTCCTATGACCGGAAGAAAGCTCATCACAGACGACAGCGCAAAAACAATAAACCCGATAAACAGCATAAGTCCGAAAAGGGCGGTCACAAGAAAGTGAACAAGCCTTTCATGCTGCATGAACTGTATCTGACGCAAATGCTCCTGTTTAAGCGCATAATAATCCGTATCAGGAGCATTCTGATCCAGTATTTTCTCCACATATTTAAGGTACTTTTCCAAATACTTGCGCATCTTAAAACGCCTCCGTCAAAATCAGTGGCTGTTTTTCCTTACAAATTCTTTCAGCTTAAAGTAGCTTTCGTCGCTTATAACATGCTCTATCTTACAGGCGTCCTGCTCGGCGGTTTCGCTGTCCACCTTTAGTATTGTCTCTAAAAACTCCTTTAAAATGGTATGTTTTTCATAAACATCGCTGGCTTTTTGGTATCCTTCCTCAGTAAAGCTGATCTGTCCGGAAGGGCTTACAGTTATAAGACCGCTGTTTTTAAGGATTCCCACTGCACGGCTGATGCTTGCCTTGGAATAATTCAGCTCGTTTGCTATATCAATAGAGCGCACAGCTCCGTTTTTTTTCATAAGCAGTAAAATTGTTTCAAGATAGTCCTCTCTTGATTCGGTTTTATTAATCATAATCATAACCCCGTTAAAATAAGTATTACCAATATTTTAACACATTTCAATGTATATTTCAATAATTTTATACACAAAAAATAATACAGCTTTCACTCTCACCTCTTGTAAAAGTATCCACATTTTCATAAAATAATATTGATAAATTTTTGTCAATATTTATCTTGACTTTTTCTTCAAAAATGCTATAATAATTAAGGTTAAAAAATTAAAGGCAATCAATGGCGATTTACAGATTCTTACAACGAAAGCTGTAAATCGCCTTTAAAATGCCTTAGAATAGGAGTTTTTGATATGGAATATGGTTATCTGTTATCGCTGGCTCTGATTCTGCTCAGCACAAAGTTATGTGGACTGGTTACAAAGCGCATAAGACTTCCTCAGGTCGTAGGCGCTCTTGCTGCCGGACTGCTGCTCGGTCCTGCATGCCTGGGGATACTCAAAAAAACGGAGTTTATTACCGAGGTTTCAGAACTGGGCGTAATCGTACTTATGTTTTCAGCAGGTCTTGAAACCGACATTAAAGAACTGAAAAAAACAGGAAAGGCGTCGTTCATCATCGCCCTCTGCGGAGTAATCGTTCCACTTTTAGGAGGATTCGGAGTAGCCTCAATCTTTAACACTAAAAATGATCTTGATACAAGTCTTTTTCTCCAGAACCTCTTTATCGGCGTTATTCTTACGGCAACCTCTGTAAGCATCACCGTTGAGACCTTAAAGGAGCTTGGAAAGCTTTCAACAAAATCAGGCAACGCAATCCTCGGAGCTGCACTCATTGACGATATCTTAGGCATCATCGCCCTGACGATCATCACAAGCGCTGCGGACTCAAGCGTAAACATCGGAATAGTACTTTTAAAAATACTGCTCTTCTTTGTGTTTGCTATCATTGCCGGAGTCGGCTTCAACTACGCTTACGGCATATGGTGCAAAAGAACCAAAAAGGATCTGCGCCGCTATGTTATAGCCGGCTTTGTATTCTGCCTGCTTATGGCATACTGCGCTGAACACTTCTTCGGTGTAGCAGATATTACCGGAGCTTTCGTTGCAGGACTTGCAATGTCCACCAGCTCTAAAGCACAATATGTCACAAACAGATTTGAAACTCTCTCGTACATGCTGCTTTCTCCGGTATTCTTTGCAAGCATAGGATTACAGGTAGTTCTCCCTAAAATGACTACTTCAATAATAGTTTTCTCCCTGCTGCTCCTGCTTGTCGCTGTTATTTCAAAAGTTGCAGGCTGCGGCATTGGAGCTAAAATATGCAAGTACAGCAACAAGGATTCCCTGAGAATAGGCGTGGGAATGATCTCACGAGGCGAGGTCGCCCTCATTGTAGCAAGCAAGGGCGCTGCCGTAGGACTTATGAACGACAAATATTTCGGACCTATAGTTATTATGGTAGTTGTTACAACAATAATAACTCCTATCCTGCTGAAATTCGTATACAAGAAAAAAGCCAGCGAGCCGGTTGAACAGCTTGCCGGTACAGAGCTTGTCGAAAGCTATGGAAAAGGCTACAAATTTGAGAAACGTATTCAGGATATGCTTGCAAACGACGATCAGCAGACATTAAATAAAACTAAGACGGGAACTAAAACTAAAGCCAAGAAAAAGAAATAATAAAACGAACGCCGCACCCATAAAGGATGCGGCGAGTTTTTATTTATCATAGCAGCAAAGCGCCACTATAGTAATATTATCCGGACTTCCATTGTCGATAGCAAGCTTTACAAGCTTCTGAAGCCTTCTCGGCAGCTTTGCAGGAAGGGCTAAAATATCCTCCATATCAGTAGGGGAAACATAATCCGAAAGGCCGTCAGAGCATATGAGAAGCACGTCCCCATACTTCATGATCTCGTTGAGATCTCTTATATCCGGCTGTGGTTCACTCGAAACATTACCCATAACCGGAAAAATAATATTTTTATGTATATGGGTCGCCTTTTCCTTTTCGGTAATCGTTCCCTCATCAAACAGCATCTGAACCAGCGACTGATCCTTTGATATCTGCTTTATATCACCGCCTCTGTAGCGGTACATCCTTGAATCCCCTACATTTATAGTATGCAGATATTCATCCTCATCTATCGCCACAGCGCACAGCGTAGCCTGCATATTATGCGTACTGCTTTTTGCAGACCCTATCCGTGCCAGCTGATCATGAACGCTCATAACAGTTTCTTCAAGGTCAACGCCTGAGCTGTAATCCACTCTGCTCATAAGCTCAAGACACATTTCAGATGCAAATTCACCGGAATTTTCTCCGGATACTCCGTCCGAAACCGCAGCGATAAAAGGCTCCCTGACCATACAGTCAATGCTGCCCTCGGTCATGACCTTTCCGTCGATCATATATGCGTCCTCGTTATGCTTCATTACACCCTTGTCCGTAATTCCGCAGCAATAATACATTTTTACCTCTCCATACTGTCTGAAATAAACCAATTAAATTATACTATACGACATATGAAAATGCAATAGAAAAAGCTTTACAACTTGGTGACAAACACCAAATAAACCGGCGTATAATGTCAAACCAAAAAGAATCCTGACAGACATATTTAAGGGCAAAAGTTTTCTATGTTTGTCAATTTAACTAATAAATAATTTATAAATTGTAGGTTATTCACAAATTCCCGACAAATAATAATCTTTTATTGTAATGACGCATGTTTTTATGCTATAATAATATTTAGTTGCAGTCATGTACGCACAGTAAATTATTTCCGGACTGCTTTATACTATTTTTTCATCAATATATAAACAAAATCCATATATTGATGACGCCGTAATGCGTCGGCGAAAAAAAGCAGCCTAAGAAGCCGTTCAATACTAATCTTGTCAAAATCTCAGGTTTTTACTGCCGCTATTTTAGTGTCTCTACCAATAGGCTTTATCTACTGGAAGATTAGTATTACAGCATTAAAGGGGGGAAAATTACTTGAAAGAGTTTTTTCAGCTGCTGTTTAAATTTGACCTGAAGGCGCTGTTTTTTGCGCCTACCGACAACGGATTCATTAAGTTCTTCCGCTATTGCTTCGTAGGAGGCATAGCTTTTGTAGTGGATTACGGTGCATTCGCTCTTACATGCCTTATCCTCGGAGAGGGTAACATTATCACAGCTGTCGCTACAACCATTGGCTTTGTATGCGGACTTATTGTAAACTTTCTTCTGTCAAAAAAGTTTGTTTTCACTGAGGACGCAAACTGTAATTCTGCTGGCGGAGAATTTTTATGGTATACTATTATAGGTATCGTAGGCTGGGGCCTTAACGTGCTGCTTATGCTTGTTGCTACCGACTGGGTACTGAGCATCAACAGATATGCAGCGAAGATCATTGTCGCTCTAATCGTTCTTGTATACAATTATGTCGCAAGAAAAATTATTTTGTATTCAGACAAAAAATAAATAAAAAGGAGTAAACCAAAATGGAAAACGTTATTATCATCGGCGCAGGTCCTGCCGGACTTACCGCCGCTTATGAGCTTTTGAAAAAAGCTCCCGATAAATATAAGGTTACGATTCTTGAAGAATCCGGCGAAATCGGCGGTATTTCAAGAACTGTAAAATACGGCGGAAACCGTATGGACATCGGCGGACACAGATTCTTCTCTAAAGACCAGGAGGTCACAAAGTGGTGGGACGACATTATGCCGACTCAGGGAAAGCCTTCCTTTGACGACATAAAGCTTGGCCGTGAAAAGCAGCTAAAAGCCGGCGGTCCTGACCCTGAAAAAACAGACGAGGTAATGCTTGTAAGAAACCGTGTTTCAAGAAT
Source organism: uncultured Clostridia bacterium (assembly GCA_947586185.1). Taxonomy (GTDB): domain Bacteria; phylum Bacillota; class Clostridia; order Oscillospirales; family Ruminococcaceae; genus Porcipelethomonas. Next base: position 30,868 of record CANPXN010000011.1, on the reverse strand, counting down.
TTACTACAAGCACAAGTTTTTTGACTATCCGGTAACAATGAAGCCTCAGACCTTCAAAAACATGGGATTTGTTTCAACGGTTAAATCAGGTACAAGCTATCTTAAATCCTGCATTGTGAAAAAGCCGGAGGATTCCCTTGAAAACTTCTATATCAACCGCTTCGGAAGAACTCTTTACGGAATGTTCTTCGAGGGTTATACGGAAAAGCTCTGGGGAAGACATCCAAGCGAAATTTCAGCCGACTGGGGCTCCCAGCGTGTAAAGGGACTTTCTATTTCAGCTGTTATAAAGGATATGTTCTCAAAGATCATTCCGGGAAAAAATAAAAAGGCAAAGGAAACTTCACTTATCGAGGAATTCTATTACCCAAAATACGGTCCGGGACACCTTTGGGAAACTGTAGCCCATCACATTGAGAAAATGGGCGGAACGATCCTTAAAAACCACAGCGTAAAGGGCATAAAAACAGAAAACGGAAAGGTAAAATACCTTACCGTACAGTGCGGTGAAAAAACCGAAGAGATCTCCGGTGATATCTTCATTTCATCAATGCCTGTAAAAGACCTTGTAGACGGAATGAACGATGTTCCAAAGGATATCGCAGGCTGGGCTCACGGACTTCCTTACCGTGATTTCGTAACCGTTGGTCTGCTTGTTAACAAGCTTAACCTTAAAAATCAGACTAAGATCAAAACTCTCGGCAATATAGTTCCTGACTGCTGGATCTACGTTCAGGATACCGGTGTAAAGCTGGGTCGTATTCAGATCTTCAACAACTGGTCGCCTTACATGGTTCAGGACCCTGAGCATACCGTCTGGATAGGCCTTGAATACTTCTGCGCAGAGGGCGACAGCTTCTGGAATATGAAGGATAAGGAATGTATCGACCTTGCTATAAAAGAGCTTGTAAGCATGGGAGTTATCAGCAGTCCGTCAGATGTTAAGGACAGCCATCGTGAAAAGGTAAAGAAAGCATACCCTGCATACTTTGATACCTACGACCACATGGACAATATAATTGAATTTTTAAATGGCTTTGACAACCTCTACTGTGTAGGAAGAAACGGTCAGCACCGCTACAACAATATGGATCACTCAATGGTAACCGCATTTGAAACCGTTAAAAATATTATAAGCGGAAATAAGTCCCGTGAAAATATCTGGAATGTTAATACCGAAAAAGAATACCATGAGTCAAAGCAAAACTAAGCTGCTTTGTATGGGAGGCATTTTATGAAAGATATGATACCACTTATTGCGGCTTCGGTGATCTGTACAGCCATACTGACAGCTGTTTTCTGTGCGCTGCCGTTTTTTCGTGAAAAGGCTAAGTCAACCATTAAGAAAAGCGCTGTTTTCGCAGCTGTTTCAGTAATAGCGCTGCTAATTTTCGGATATGTTACCGACGCCTACGCTTATCTCCAGCAGAAACCGTCGCTTTTATCAATAATAGCTGCCACTGCGGTATGCTATCTTGGCTTTGCAGCGTCGGGACTTATAGAAAGGGCAAACCTTAAAAGGTTTGCCAAAAGATCAGGCGTTATATGCCTTGTACTGCTTATTGCTGAAAGCACTTTATTCAACTTCAAAAGCTATACAAAAGATACAAACAATTATATAGTACCGTTTTCGAGCGCTCAGACAGACAATTCTGATACCGTTGAAATCCTTGACGACTGCGTTCTTTTTAAGGACGACGGAAGCTTTTACTTCAACCTTGGCTCTGAAAACATAAATGCTGTTCAGCTTAAATTTGAAGGCTCGGATCAGAAATTCACATGCGGACTTGCTATAAAGGATGAAAACTTTTCTGAGACTTTTATAACCACAGGTCAGAAAATTACCTCCTGCGATTATGGAAAGTGCGATTTTTCCTTTATACCTTACGGAAAACTGAAATCAATTCAGGTAACACTCAGAGATATCGACAGCAATGTTAAGATATCCTCCTGTATGTTCAATACAGCTATACCTTTCAGATTCTCAAATCTGAGATTTCTATTCCTGCTTTTATTCTGCATACTGGTTTGCATGGTGATCACATTCAAGCTCTATAAGATCGAATATAACAGCAGCTCCAGAAAGCAAAAAGCAGTTATAGGGCTTGTCTTTATTTTAAGCTTAGGATTTATGATCAACCTTTATATTCCTGAGCAAGAGCTTATCGACTATGAAATCGTTACAATTGCCGATTCAGACCCTTATGTACAGACCTTTGACGCAATTTACAACGGCAGAAATTACCTTGATATTGAGCCTACCCCGGAGCTTCTTGCAATGGAAAATCCTTACGATATATCCGCAAGAGAAGCTGGCGGCGTATATTATAAGTGGGACAGAGCCTTTTATAATGGAAAGTACTACTCATTCTATGGCACAACTCCGGTACTGCTTTATTATTTCCCGTTCTACTTTATTTCGGGAGGCTATCTGCCTACTATTAATATGGCATCGCTGTTCTTTGGAATATTCTCCGTTATATTCATGTTCGGAGCGATACTTACATTTTTGAAAAGGTTTAACAAATCACCTAATTTCCTGCTTTTAACACTGGCTCTGTTGGGCGCAAGCTTTACGACCGGTATATACTACCTTGTGGACTACTCGAATTTTTATACCCTTCCGGGAATTACAAGTACATGCTTCCTGTTTTTAAGCCTGTGGCTTGGATTCAGCGCATGCAATCAGAAGTCCGCTGTAAAACAGGCTGTATTGCTTATATTCTGCGGCGTAGCGTTTGCACTATGTTTCGAGTCAAGAGCTACAAAGGCGCTCAGCGCTCTTATGCTTGCTCCTCTGTTCATAGGCATTATCCTGAACAAGGACTACAGCATAAAAAGGAAGGCCGGAGCTGCTGCTTCATTCATTATACCGGTGGCAATCGGACTTGGCGCAGTTATGATGTACAATAACGCAAGATTCGACTCTCCTCTTGAATTTGGACCGTCCTATCAGCTTACAGTAAGCAATGTAAATGCGAATACTTTAGAGCTTAGCCTCATTCCTTTTGCACTTGCTCACTTCTTCCTCCAGCCGCTGTCCTATACCGGCACATTCCCATTCATCGACATAAACTTCACCAATTTCTCAAACTACGGCAAATATGCGTATACTGACGCATCAGCCGGACTTATAACCTATCCGGTTCTGTTTGCAGCAATTCTTATTCTGCCGTTCCTGCTTTACCACAACCGCAGGAAAAAGGGCGAAAAGTATGTATACAATGATGACAGGATCAGGAATTATACCTATCTACTGATGCTTGTTTTAATAATGGGCATCTCATGGTTCAATTTCTGCACAGGTGGTATTATCATACGCTATATTATTGATATTCTCCCAATAGTAACCCTTCTGTCAATATTTGTAATACTCGATACACAGAAGCTTGTGTCCAATATTCCTGCTCTCGCAAGTAAAACTACATTTGCATTTTCAACCCTACAGCTTGCCACAATAGCAATAATATTTGTTCAGCTTCCTATACTTTATGAAGCTGCAATAAGCAAGCATTCTCCAGAGCTTATTTCTGTGCTTGAAGATATTGTGTGCTTCTGGAATTGATGTGCTAAGCAATTAAAATATAAAAGTCAAACAATGGAGAGGCTGCTTAAGGAAGTAGCCTCTCCATTCCTGCGTTTATAATATAAAAGTATTTTAATAAATTACACTTTAATACTATTCTTTTTCAACAGGTTATATACTCCCCTCACTGAAAAGCTGAAATGCCCCCTACTCCAAAAAGAAGGGGGCATTTCAAATATTGTACACGTTGTATCATTTTGCTCCATCACATTTAAAAACTGCTTTTACAGTTTTTAAAATAATTTTTAAGTCCGTCAATACAGAACGTTCTTTTATGTATTTAATATCCAGGGCAACCCATTTATCAAAATCTACATTACTCCTTCCTGAGCACTGCCAGTAGCATGTAAGACCGCCTTTAACATTAAGGCGCTGCATCTGATAAGGGGTATATTCTTCAACCTCACTTGGAAGCGGAGGTCTTGGTCCAACGATACTCATCGAGCCTTCCAGTATGTTAATTAACTGGGGAAGTTCGTCCAATGATGTTTTTCTTATAAACTTACCAATTTTTGTAATTCTTGGGTCATCCTCCATTTTAAAAGCCGGACCGCTTACTTCATTATACTTTTTTAATTCCTCGATTTGTTCTTCAGCATCCACACACATTGATCTGAACTTATACATTTTAAATTCCTTACAGTCTTTCGTAAGTCTGACCTGCGAAAAAATCGGATTATGAAAGTCCTGTAAAAACACCAAAAGAGCAACTATAATCATAACAGGCGATAGCACGATCAATGCTGAAAGAGATAACAAAATATCAAACAACCTTTTAAAAAAATCATAAACAGGTTTTGATTGTACCCTAATATTGTTAATATAAATTATATTAGAACGGTTCTCCCCATCCTCAACTTGAACATTAACTCTCAAAAAACTTCCTCCCTGCTCTGAAACTTTAAAATTATCAAACTAAAATATACTCTTTTACTTTATAATTATATAATTTCAACTTCCAAATGTCAACCAATTAAAGCAGATAAATAAGATTATTTCGAGTTTTTCTGCGATTTAAACAAATAAAGCTGCATATTTACGTCCTTAAACAGTAAATATGCAGCTTAGATTTTATATATACATGAAAAAATATACATATTTTCCATATGCTGTAACACAATTTTTATCCCATCAGTAAAAAGCACCCCTGATTCACTCATCAGGGGTGTAATACTTGCAAGCGGAATATTATCTTCTGCCGCACCTTTTGTCAAATGCAGGATTGCATGCATAAAAGTTTTTGGCATTTAAATTATCCTGAGTTATACGAAGTGCTTCGCCGAAACGCACAAACTAACATTAAACATTCCATTCAATTAAATAACCGTTTTCACTTACAATGATTTTCTTAATAAGAATCTTTACAATTGCCCTCTTATCATCAAAGCTCATAATGTCCCATACACTCATACAGTTTGTGATTTTGTCTACTGAAAAAACTGGTTGAGAATTTTCAATATTGTAAAGCTTTTGATTAAGTTCTTGTTTCTGACTATCCAGCTCCGATACTTTATTATTAATATGCTTCATAAGAACCGCATCAGCATTTTCAACCTTTTCAACGAGTGATGCAATTTTATTATCAAGCTTGTCAATCTCAATTCTTATTTTTTCGATTTCTCTTTTTCTTTCATTCTGACAATTTGCAGGAGAAGTAATTGATAATGAGTTGATTTTTATTTCAATTTCACTTTTTATTGCTTGCTCCAATTCGTCAGCATAAACAGTCCGACCTATACCATTACAACCTTTACTACTCATTGAACAACTGCACACAAAGTACTTTCCAGCTTTGGTTTTCGCTTTCTTAATGACTGCTGCATATCCACAATTACCACATTTGATCACACCGCACAACCACGAATTTTTCGGCTTGCTTGTTTTTACCTGATGATTAAGCATAAGTTTTTTACGGCATTTAAGCCAGATATCAGCATCAATTATTCCTTCATGCGGAGCAAGAACAATTTCCCTGCCGGATAAATCCCATGTTTTACGGTTTGAGTTTTTTCCCTTAAACATATACAATCCATTTATGCCTTGAAAATCATCCGGCTCATTATAAATATTTGCACCCTGAGATTTATAAAATTCATACACGCTGTAATCAGCCTTACAATAAATCGGATTTCTTATAAGTTCACTTATTCTTGCAGTGCTCCAAAGCTTACCCCTCTTATTATGAGACGAATCCTTATTAAGTTCTCTTAGAACGTCTCCGAGTGTTGCGGACGGAAAAGAGTATACATCAAAAATTTTTTGTACGTCTTCCGCCTCTTCTACATTGGTTATGTATTTTGAAGTATGTACGCCATGTAATACAGTCTGAGTTTTTGAAAAGCCATATGGAATTTTACCGCCCATATAAAAACCCTTCTTGCTCCTTGCTGAGTAAGCGTCTGTTACTCTCTGCTGGATTGTTTCTCTTTCGAGCTGAGCGAAAACAATACATATATTTAACATGGCACGTCCCATAGGTGACGCTGTATCAAATTTTTCCGTAGCAGAAATGAAGCTAACGTCATACTTCTGAAACAGTTCCATCATAGACGAGAAGTCTAAAATTGATCTGCTTATCCTATCGAGTTTATATACTATAACTGCCGATATTCTGCCTGCTTTAATGTCATTTATCATATTGTGAAAAGCTGGACGGTCAGTATTCTTTCCGCTATAGCCGTTGTCAGAATATACTTTATAATCATTCCCCCTTGTTTCATACTTACAAAATTCAATCTGGCTTTCTATTGATATTGAATCCACACGTTCAACTGATTTTCTCGCATAGATAGCAATAACTTTTCCCATTTATTCAACTCCCTTTAAAAATAAGGGATTAACAGTGCATTTTTATTATAGCACTGCCTCACCCCAAAATCAATATTATGCTGCTTTTTTATTTATGTACTTTATAAATATCTTATACAATTCTTCCTCAATTTTTTTCTGTTCCTGCTTAATATTTTCATTAGCCATATAGTACCACCTCAATTAAATATATGTATTAATAACTTGTCTTGTTTCTTAAATTATCACTTAGCATCTATTCCACGTTTTTTTAATCCATATCTTAAAGCCTCTATATGATCTCCATTTTCTTCCAGCCGTTCTTTTATGTCTCCATAAAAGTCTCTGGCAAAGGGCATATTACCGTAACCCTTACACACTATTTCGTCCAGCTCCCAATCTGTTCTTCCGTTATCCAATGGTGCAATATCTTTAACAGTAAGGGTAGTTCCTTCCACTTTTGCCTCCATATTAGATTTATCACCAAGTCCACCTTGAGTGCCCCTACGCTCGTAAAACATAGGGTGATAAGCATTGTACACATTAGTCTGTATTTCTTCTGCCATGTTTTCTTTCACTATGTCTGCAACGTCTTCTTTTAGTGTTTGCTTGACATTATTTTTAATATGGTCAAGGAGAGAATTTATATTATTGAATTTCATTATTGATTGCCTCCAGTCTATTGATTATTTATGTTTTACATCTTTTAGAAATTATACGCCCCACCCAACGGCAGGGCGCAAATAATACTTTAATAACTGGAATGATTAGCTCTATGCCTTTTAATATCCTCTGCCAAATCGTTCATTGCTGGCATGAATTTTGTATCAAAGCTTTTGTTAGCTATCTGTTCCATCTGTTCTGCAAATCTCATAGGATCATCTGCAACAACTTTATCAATATTAACGGTCATTCTTTTATTATTAGTTGTATAAATGTTTTCCTGCATTGTTTGAATGCTTCTTAACATCTGGTCAGATACCACATTATCAATAGGCAATGAGTTTAATTGATTTATATAATCAATTGGATTTTCACCATGATTAATAAGAGTGCTCTTAATATTATTTATAAAATCTTCCTGACTGCCATTCATAATATTTCCTACCTGCTGAATAACGTCAACACTCTCATCAAGGCTATGGCTTGTATTAGTGCCATTTTCAATAGCGTCAATCATGTTTTCAAGAGCTTCGATTTTCTCATTCAGAACAAGATCATCATATTCTTTCTGAGCCGTATCAATAGCTTTTCTGTCGGTTTCATTAATCCAACCACGCTCTGAATCATATACACTAATAGTCTTATTGCGTTTTGCATTTTCAAGAGCTTGTTTAGCTTTTTCAAGGTCGATTTCTTCCTGCTTTTCCTCATTAACAGATTTAAGAGCATCTATCTGTTCCTGAATAGCATCAATCTGCTTTTGCTTTAGCCCCTTGTAAACTTCTTCCTCATACTGTCTGTACTCGTCAAGAAGTTCTGTTTTGCCTTTGAAATACTTCTCATTTAAGCCAAACAATCTGTTGTAATATTCTTCTTGAGAAATTACGTCCATGTTTAATAAATGGTCAAGGTCTGATTTCTCTTTATCAAAGGCTTCCTTGATAGAATTAATGTATTCTTCGAGAGCTTTCTCAGCTGCTTCTTCGGCAGACTGTTTTGTTGATTCATCATCGGTTTCAAAGGAGAACAACAATGAACCAAGCTCCATTTTTTGAATACCAAGCTCGTCAAGCTGGCTCTGCCACTGAGCTATGTTCTGATTCAGTCCTGAAACCATATTAGCTGTGTAAGCATCAGAAGGGTTTCCTATGTTTCTTAATCTTTCGGAAGCCTCAGCTATTTTATTTGTGGTTTCTGTAATGGATTTGTTTATATCAACCTTTTGATTTTCAATCTGCGCTCTTGTTAATTCGTCAATAGCGTCTACAAGCAGATATGTTTCGCCAGTCATTTCATTGTACGACATTGCTCCACTCAATCCTGCTTCATGCAGTGATTTTATGGTGTCAATAGATAATCGTCCAAACTTTTCTTGTTCTTCCTGTGCCGATTTTACAGTCGACTTTGAATTGCTTATCTTTGAAATGTTTTCGGAATACTTTTCTATGTCCTGATTGGTTTTTGAAACTGTATCGCTGAAATTTGATGTAGCAAAATCGGCTTTTTCCAACATTGATATGTATAGATCATAGCTTGAGGTTATATCCTGTACAGATGCATTATATTCTTTAAGTTTAGCCTGATACAACACATCATCTTTAGTTCTACCAGTGTTTTTACGCCAATTTTCAAGCTCATCTGAATTATTCTTAGTAAGACGGGATTTTTCACTTTCAAGCTTTACCTTTAATTCGGCACGTCTTGATTTTGCAACCTTATCAATTTCTTTACGCAACAATTTATAAGAGTTTGTTTCTCTGTCAAACTGTATTGCAGACTGATAACCGCTTGTGGATAGGTCAAAAGCAGTTTTAATGGAAATACCGCCATTTTCTTCTTGCTCCTTTAGAGCAGCATCTATTTTTTCTTTTTCGGAAATGAAGTCAGATATTTGGTTTGAGTATTCCTCAAGGGACTTTGAAATATCATCTGTATTTACATCTAAACCGCTAATGGAAGTTACTTTATTTTCTGCATTATCAAACTGATAAATCTTATCAATTAAATTAGTCAACGATTCTTCCAGCACAGTATTGCCGTCCGCTGTTTCTATTAAGCTCTGTTTCCAATCTTTTAGCTTTTTACCTGATAATTGCGAAGCGTCTCCAAACTTATCAATATAATCATAAAACAAATCTTGTGCCTTATAATCATAATATGTGTTATAGGTTTTTCCGTAATCATCAATAATTTCTTTTAATTCTTTAGACTTTGACACCAACGCTTTATACAAATTTGTTTCTGAAGAGTTTAAGCTTCTGTTTTGCAAGTCTGCTATAATAGAATTTATCTTTTCATATTCGTCAAAAACATTGTTAGCATCTATTTTAAAAGACCATTCATTGCCACCAAGCGCATCTTTGTATGAAATATTAGAAAAAATATTTTTAATATCGTCGGATATTTCGTTTGTACGGACTATTGATGTCTTCACTTCAATACCCTGATTTGTTTCAACTTTTTCAATAGCCTTGTCAATAGCTTTATCATTCTGTGCATAAAATTCATTACGCTTTGATCGTGCATTATTCTGAGCTTCTTTATCGAGTAATTCAACGCCATGTTCACGAGACAAGTTTAACTCGTCAATTACATCTTTCTCAAATCCGTATGTTTCTATTAACTCTTGCTTGAACTGGTTAAGCTCTTTTGTTTTTTCTGAAACTGAGTTTTCACTGTCAACAATTTCAAGGTACTTATCTTTCAATCCACTTAATGAATCTATATAATCGCTTGTTTCCTGTGCGGACTGTTTAGCAGACTGTATAGCTTCTTCCTGCTTCTGCTTATAAATGGATATGCCAGTAGAAATGAGTCCAAACGCAACCGTTAACACCCCGATAGGATTAGCCTTCATTACTGCCCATAGCGATTTCATACTGCCCTTTAAGCTGAAAGTACTGTTTGCAGCGGTTTCCTGTGCTTTAGCAAGTCCTAATGTTTCCAACTTTGCTTTTGCCTCGGCTTTTTCTACTCCTGAAGCTTCAATAATTGCTAATCTCTGTTTTTTACTTAATGATTTTGTACTTAATACCAATTTTGCCTGTTTGTCTGATAGATTTGAAATAGTGTCTCCCAAATTCTGAATAGATGCATCGTATTCATTAGTACCAAACGAAGATTTTTGTACAGCCTCCAACTGTGAAAATGCTGTAGACACATTTTTTACGTCTTTCACCATTCCGGCAAATCCACTTTTAGCTGATATAAAGCCTTTTGCTAAGCCGTACACAAGACCAGTTTTGGCTATATTCTGTAAAACCTCATATTCGTCAACGAACTGAATAAGTGAAGTTGTCGCATCTGTCAAATTAGCAACAGTATTATCAGGGACAAGATTATTCCACAACTCTTTTGTGGCAGTTGAAAGTGCTGCGCTCTTGCTCTCGATAGATTCAAGGTAGCTATTATATTTAGAGGCGGTCGCTCCACTACTATTTTCGGCTTCTTTTGTGAGAGCGTTAATCTCGTCCCAATCATTTACCAAATTAAGGAAAACATTTTTATGCTGCCCGGCGAAGACGCTCGATATGGCGTTCTGATCTACTGAATCAAGGTCTTTCCATATAGGAGCAATAGTAGAAATGATGTCCTCAAAGCTCTTAAATCGAGTACTTGACTCTCGAATAGAAATTCCTAACTGATTCATTATCTTCTCTACATCCGAGAGAGGCTTTGATAGATTTTCAATTTCACCGGCTTCATTCTCGAAAGTATATGCGTTTGGCTTGACTCTATATGTTCTATTAAATATTTGGTTAAGGCTGGTAGAGAGTTCCGACTCGCTCTTACCGGTTGAATCCTTTAACTTAGCTATGATTGCTCCAAGTTTTTCATATGATAAGCCAGCTAATTGAGCATTCTTTGCGGATTTTGACATAGCTTCCGACAATGCTCCGGCTTCTGTGTTAGTAGAGGTGTCCAATGTTAGTAGGGCATCGGTAACACTTTCCAACTTATCAGCCGTGAGGTCGTAAGCATTAGCTATTACAAGAAGATTTTCGGCTGAATCATCAGCATTAATAAATCCTGTTTTGCTTAATTTTATAGCTGTTTCTGTATATTGGTTGGATTCTTCAAGGTTCTTTCCGGCACGGAGAATAACCTCTGATGCCTTTTCGTACTCTGAGATATCCACTTTCATATCCAGTGCTTTTTCAGCATAGCTACCTATCAAATCCGATACATCACTTTTGCCTGTAATGATCTTGAGGTTTGTACTCATCTTGTCATATAGTTTTACCGCCTCTGTTGCTTCTTCTTCAAGCTGCTTAATAGTTCTTAATATGCTTTCTGTAGATAAGGCTAAACCCATATTAGCAAAAGCACTTTTGAAAGAATGAGCAAGTCCCATAGTTTCAGCATTAACGCTTGAAATATTACCGCTAATCCCTGAAAGCTGTTTAGACGCTTTGTCGGTTTCAATATCAAGGGATATTTCATTGTTATTTTGAATTTCTTTGTACTGCTTTTTTAAAGCGTCTTGATTTAATTTAAGTTCTGCGGTTAAATCCTGTTTCTGTTTATTCAGTTCTTCAATCTGATTATTGATTTTTTTCAAGCTATCGCCTTTATTTAAAGAAACATTTACCTCCAGCTCTTTAATTTGTTCTTCTATTTTCTCCAAGTCGGCGTTAATTTTTGCAATGCTTTTTTCAATATCAAGCTCCGCTCTAATTTCAATGTTCAATTCGTTATTATTATCAGACATATTTTTAATTCCTTTCTGGTACAGTATATTTTTGATTATTATTAGTTGTAGATATCTTTAATCTTGCAATTTAATCACTCTCCTTATGAAAGAATACGGGTTTTGTAAAGGTAACCCAAAAATGTCTTACCTCTTCAACAGGTCAAAGTCAGACAGACCACCAACTTACCATCTACATGGCAAAGGGACTCTGTATGATACAACCGTAAAATTTGCTAAAATAACTTGACTTTATATCACTAATATGGTATAATATGTTTAAATAAAAGTATGCTTTAGGAGGTGTAGGATATGTTTGAATTAGTTGATTATATGGAAGAAGAACAGGGAGCTTTGCTTCGATGTGAATGTAAAAGAATAAAAACAATTCTATTCTCAGATTTAGAAAGTCGCTCCGAAAAATATTGTGTTCTCAAAGATGGTGTAGAATTGGTCTGCTCAAACTGTGGCAGAAAACACACCGACAAATATATTCCTCTTGAGCCTCAAACATTCTCACATATCAATCTCCCTACTTGTCCAACTTGTGGAAGTACTAAAGTTGAAAAAATTTCTACTGGTAAAAAGTTAGTTGGCTTCGCTGCTGTTGGCGTATTTAGTTCAAACTTCGGGAAGTCTATGCACTGTAAACAGTGCGGCTATAAGTGGTAATATATCTTGTATAAGGCTGTATATGACTACAGCCTTATATTTTTAACCGACCGCTTATGCAGTTCTGGTGTAGCTGCTCAATGTCATTTTCCTTCACTAACCATTATAAATAATTCATTTTTTTAATCGTGTTTTAATTCTGCATCAACTTTCCTATGTTTACATCTCTTAATCTAAATTCAAGGTTACGCCCGTAACGCGTATTGCTAATTGCATATTCAGACGAATTAACAACCTCTATATCTCCAATCCAAGTGCCTTGAATAGAGGAAATACACTTAATTATTTCATCAGCAATCCAATCTGCTCTTGTATAACAAATACAACCGTTTTCAAGCAAATCCTCACGAAAATAACCAGTAGTAGTTCTCATATCATCTTTATCTACAGAACAAATTATTGTCACTGTTGCTGATAACAGATAAGGATTACGGGAATTCTCGGAAGCCTTTACTCCCACAAAAACTATTGGCTCTGTTGTAGTAATTGTTTCTGGATGTTGCAGCCAAGGAATAACACAATTATGTATTAAGGTGAATGGGTCGTCGGGGTCGTAGTCATTACAGTCTGTTCCTTTAAAATCCAAAGCGTTTCTGACAGCCTCAGATTGAACGATAGCAGAACATATTTGCGATTTAATAACGCCAATAGCATTATATTTGACGTCCATTTTCTTCATATTAGACATTTTTGCTTTCTCTCCTTTGTCATATATTTTTACAACTGTTTTTATTGTTATTTAACCACACAGCATATTATCACCACCCAATAAAACCACTATTTCATATTGGCTTTTTACTCTTAATTGCTCTTGCTCAGTTCCACAAGGCTTTGCACATAGTCTGCCATAAAATTTTTTATTCTGGCTTCCGCATTGCTGCTTATATTACGTTCACCAATAAAATACTGATGTAACGTAGTAATGCTAATGTCACAATGCTTACAGAATGATGTCTTTTTCATCTCTGACCGTTTGAGAAATTCTTTTATTACTTCCTTTAACGTAACTGGTACTGACATTTGCACATACCCTCCTTTCAAGAAATTGTTAATATATCAGCTACAGCCATTAAGCCATAGCTAATATAATTCCTCCTGTCGCAAACTCAATTATTGTTTTTTACTCGTTCCCTTTAATCATACTAAATTGTAAGGCTCATATATAATTGATATTGCGACAGAGAGCATATTGAACACTGCTTCAACCTCATGCGGTTTTCGGCTGTGATATCGCCTATGCTGTTCCAATACACATAGGCGTATATGGAGGTTAAACACCACCCCCCCATATATTAGGAGCTTTAGCCGTTTTGAAGCTATATACCCCATTGGTCACCACTTCAATATCATTGCAATTGTCATGGTGGTTTGTCCGCCCCTTAAACACCAATAGAGCGGACGAGAGAAGAATTGCGAACAGTAATAAGCTGTTTTGAAACTCTGCTGTTCTTGCTCCTCTAATACTATATGTTTTTATTTTACAGATTTTGTACCCTTTAATAAGCAACCAGAATATTTGTTCTTGACTCTGTATAGGTTTATCAATTCTGCTTTTACAGACCTACAGTAAATGTATCTTTCGTCCTGCTCCTCATGCACTAAAAACTTACAATAGCCAATCTGATATATTTTTGTACAGTTAATCTTAATGTTTGATGACTTCCCTTTGCAAGCAGTAAATAAATCACATTCCGATTTTTTCAGAGTGATAATATGTAACCCATCTTTTTTGTTTTTCAGTGTCCAAAATGTTTTATCTGTAAATTTTCCTAAAGCTAACCGACAGATATTTTCTATACCAGTATCAAAAACTATGTTTCCATTATTATATATAAATTGCTTTATCTGAAAATCTATCTGCTTTTTAACATATTCATTAACCATAATATATATAGCTTCAAGCAGATCGGCATAATCTGTTATGGTCATGCTATCAAGATTATTAATTCCTCTTATGACAGCTTTGTTTTTTCCGCATACGTCATTTACAATCCCAACTTGTATTAATTTGTAGAACTTATCTCCAATAATTTCTTTAGGAATATGACCATTAAGATTATTGACTAAATCAATAAGGAATAATGTTTCCTCAGATGTATAAGAGATATATTGTATTATAGGGCTTATCTCCTGCCTGTAATTTCCCTCGCTATCAAACTTAGAAATATAGTCTTTCCTGTTTATATTCAATCCCTTAAACTGAATTGTGTTATCACAAATTAATTTAAAAAGGCTGTTTAACGCTCTTGAATATTCTGTGTCGCTGATTTCATTGGCATACTCTTTTTTATAGTAGCTCAGCATAGTTTTTGTGTCGGGGAATCTATCATCTAATGGCTTATAGTATTTCTTGATGATATTGGCTACATTAATTTGCGTTTCAGCATTTTTCCGACAAAGACTTTCAATATCCACGGATTTTATAACGCTTAAAAGAGCTTTATTTTTACCTGAATAACCTCCTTTAGGGGTTTCCTGAAAGGGATTATATATAAGTGACTCCGGCAATAGTTCGTATTCTTCATCATCTTCACTATTATTCAAAACCAGTGTAGATGTCAATGGCTGAGTTTTTAGAGATTCTTCAATATTTCTTGTCACATTGTACTTTAACGCCCTGAAGATAGAAGATTCATTATCAGGTAAAAAGCTATCATCATCAAATAATCTGTATAGTTCTGTAATAAACAATTGCTTCATATCCTCAATATCTCCGCAAAATGTAGAAATACATTTCTTGCGACAGGTTTTATATGGCTTTTGATACTCTTCAAAAGTGCGTTTTATTGTATTCATCAACGGTATATCATGGATTATGATTTGATTGACATAGGTCGGATTCTCTGTTACCGTTCCCATATCTGTAAAAAGTTTGTTTAGAGCATTAACATTTCCGTTTCTGTATTCTGTTAGAATTTTAAAAAGCATATCCTATATTAATTCCTCCAGTCTATATATTTTTTACAATCTTGTGAAAAAACCTCAAAAATTACCACCTTGTTTTTTTCTAAGCATAAGCTAATAAAATTTTTTCGATAATCCCTATATTTGATTAAGTTACTATTTTAAATTTTTGAATTCTTTTTTAAGAGTTGTTTTCAATCCATAAGAAAATCAAAAATAGTAAAATTTTCATAAAACCATGTATTTAAGCCATTTTTTGACCTTTGCCCTTAATAAAAGAGTATATAAAAACATAGTAATATTAAAAAATGAGTTAGTATTTTCAAGGGTTTCAATAGTGTTTCCCTACAGCGCAAGCTGTAGATTCACACGCTTGTGCAGCGTAGCAAGCAAGTGTGTGTCTAATTATCAAGACTTAGGATAAAATGAATCTGACTTTATCAAATCAACTACACTATCACATACACTTGTATAGATAAGAATGTCAATGCTATTGATTTTATTCTTAATGTCCTGTACTGAATATCCATAGCATTTTATTAAAGCCTTTTCAATTTGGTTTCGCTTTTCGATTGCTTTTTTAAACTCAACAGCATAACAATCATTGCTTATACCGCCGTTAGCCCATTTCTTTTTCAGGTAAGCATATTTGCCGACTTTCTTGTCCAAAAAAGCATAACACTGAATAAGTATATCTGAATTAATTTCACTTCTGGAAATGTATTCTTCACATATTTGATTAAACTCTTTCTTTGTCATATCCTTGTCCTTTCTTTAGGCATTTCTCTTGCTACGCTGCGAGAAATGAATGCGTCTTTGCTAAAGCAAAGCCACTGTTGAATTTTGAATTTATTTATGATTTGTGCTATAAAAGAATTTACAATTTCATTTCTATGGGTAACGATTTGGGTGATATGCTTAATATATAAGCTTCCCACCCATTTTGGTACCCACAACTTTTTTCAAATAATACCAAACCACTTTTCTTTGCCCCCCTATTTGGGTGGTATGCTTAATATATAGGCTTCACACCCATTTAGGGGGGTAAAACTATTTTTTAACCTTAATCACTTTCCATGCAGATTTAAATTTCTTTTTCTTTCCGTCAACAACTCTATTTGTCATAAATCCCTCTATTCTGTATGGCTTATGCTTTTCCTCTAAAGCAGCGTTTAAGCTATTCTTACTTTTCAAAAGTTTGCCATTATGCTTTACATTCATCTTTTCAATAAACGGCTTTTTATCTTCTGCTGTAAGCATAACTGTCTGATTAGCTGCAAGCATTTCCAAATAATCATTTAGATCACCCTCGTTACAGAATTTATAATACCTTCCGTAGCCGTTGCCAAAATGAAGAATATTGGCAATACATTGAGCATAACCAAGCTTTAATATTTCATCACATTGCGATATGTCAAGCTTGTACTTTTCGTATATCATCATATTTACTTTTTTAGTGCAGGTGTTTTTTCTTGACTTTGACATAGGCTCATCATATATTAATGCCCGATGAAATTTACTAAAATTATCGTCACGGGGATATTCCTCCACATACGCTCTT
The DNA here is from genome assembly GCA_947586185.1 of uncultured Clostridia bacterium. Taxonomy (GTDB): domain Bacteria; phylum Bacillota; class Clostridia; order Oscillospirales; family Ruminococcaceae; genus Porcipelethomonas. The sequence continues at coordinate 14,005 of CANPXN010000011.1, read as the reverse complement.
GTATTGTTTTTTAAAAGAAAATCTGCCCGTTTCAATCCTTCTACTCTTTTTGACCGCATACCTCCGATTTGCCTGTTTGATACAGCCTTAACAAATATATCAAGTGTGTCACCTGCTCCCTGACTTCTTTTTCTGCCGAGGCACTGAATTAAAGAACTGATATTTTTTATATCAATTACAACAGTATGTAATTCCGTATCAATTATATTTGCTCCGGCATCAAAACAAGTAGTTGTAATCAGGAATTGTTCCTCAAATTTCTGTTCAGTGAGCATTTGTGTGATTTTGTCATCGTCAACATCGTTATAATATTTTTTGCCGTTTTCAGAGCTTTTGCCACATAGGAATAAGGAACAGTCTTGAAATTCCTTATACAAACTGTGTGCATCTGCTACAGACTGAATGAAAAAAATTGCCTTTTTACCTGAAGCTTTGAATCTGTATGCCAGCGTTCTTATGGTATCTTTCTGATAAAAGAATTTCAAACTTCGTAAATGTGAATAGTCAGGGCGAATACTATATGAATGTATATTCCTTTTGTTGACATATTTATTTATCATAGTCAGCATTGCATCCCCAGTCGCAGACATAAATATTTTTGCTGTATACCGACATTTGATAATAGCATTAAATGATATATCTGTGTAGCAGTTAAATCCCGAATCCTCTATGAAATAGTGAAATTCGTCCGATACTATATATGCGTAATCTTCCAAAGAAACACCATGACCATTGATTATGATATATTCGATAGACGATATGTTTTGATATCAATAATATCTGTTTTACCTGCGCTTTCAATTTCAAATTCAAACTGATCGGAGCATTTTGATCTGTGTACAAACATTAGTATTTTTTTATTTTCTGCTTTAGCTTTTGCATAAAGAATATTCTTTATAAAGTAGCTTTTGCCAACTCCGCAGCCTGCGGAAATTGTAACAACATCGCCCTTATTCCAACTATTAATATCTGTTGCAGTAATAATGTCGGATACTCGTTTTTTGTTCTCCATAGTCATCACCTCACAATATTAAAGGTGGTGACCGCTGTTTGTATATTCTTTAATGGCGTTATTCAGCTTGTCGCTTGACAGAAAGTAATAAACTATCTGCCCTTGCTTGTATTCATGTTGTTTACAGTAAATTAGAATAAATCCTTTTTGCATTAACCATCCTGCCATATGGAGTTTGAAAACAGGTGTATAGTTGAATTTCTTTTCTGTAAATGTCTGTTTCTTGTTGGTATCAATAGCAGTTTTCAAAATATTTTATCATTCCTTTCTTTTGTGATATTTACTTTTATAAAATGAGCAAACTCCTTTTTTTGATAAAATTTTTTATTTGGTATCTTTTAAAACTGATTACTAATTTTGAATGTCCACTATGTACAAAAAGGATAAATTCCGACACATAGCAGACATTCAAAACATAACTATCTCCTTATGCAGTCTGCACCTCGGAGCAATTGAGCCTTTTGTTAATGTACTTCACATCCGTGTCAATCTCATTAAGCTGATTTATAATCTTGCTTAGTTCCTTGCTGTTTTCTGCAAGTGCTTTATTTGTGTCAATAATTGATTTTGTCATTTCCTCATATGCTTCCTTGCTGATTGTTACCGTTCCATCGTTATTGTACTTAACATTAGTGTTCATAATTCGTCTTTCCTTTCATTAATTGATTTTTTCAAGTACTTCTGTTGTTCTCTTATTATTACATCGGTTTCACCGCCCTTCCAATATAAAAAAGGTGTCAACAGGTAAGCCCTATATACCCAAAAGGGTATGGCTTCCTATCAACACCTTGACTAATTAATTCAGTTGTGATACAATCAAAATGCGGGTTGATTGATACCTTCAAGGTGTCAGCAATCTTATACATATTTTTTCTGAGTAGTTGGCGCTATTCAGATTACTCAACAGGCATTGGCGTGTCAGTTGAGATTCATATTAAAGGGCTTCACTTTGGTGAGTGAGGCTCTTTTATTTTCTAAGCTTATTATATCTAATTTAAAAATTCATTTCAACTCAATTTTTTATGTTTTTTTGATTTTTGAGCTTTTTTATGAAAAATTTATTATTTCTACGTTTTGCACAAATAAGCCGAAGTTTAATTGTGACATATCACAATATCTGCATTACTCTTCATCTTTATCGTCAAGATTATCAACATATTCGTCAACAAGATTATTTAAGAAGTCCTGCCTATTTTCTACATTTTTATCAGAATATACCCATGTTTCATAAATATCCATCGAATCGTCAGTAACATTATTAAAAGCCCTACGCTGTTCAGGGTCAAGCAATTCTATAAGAATATCGTCAAAAAGGATTCCGTTATCCTCCAAAGAATTAAAATAATCCAATGTTTTTATTAAATGAGGAATATTGCAATCATTAAAAAATCGTAAGTCCTTTTCCGTCAAGTCTTTAAGTCTTTTGAGAATGTCATCAAATTGTTCGTACAGCTTAATTAAGCTATTTATCATTTTCTTGTTGCTGTCAATTTTAAAGTCCCTTGCAAAGCTCAACAATTCAGCATTATTGTTATAATCATAGCAATATATCTCATCTTCATTAGGATATAGCCACACGTAAGCATCACATAATAATGCTAACGTTCTTAAAATTGTGAATATAACCTTATCCTGTAATATATTCAGTTTATCTGTTGAGTAATTAAAATGATTTAATTTCTTCCAAAATTCACGTTTTGTTATAGGCTCTATTTCTTTGATAAGTTCAATATCACACATTGAATTAACAATTTTCAAGTATTCAAAGTTATCTTTCATATCACGAATCATTGTTTTCAATGAATTAATTAGCTCTGTCGGGTAGAACGAAAATACCTGATTATTACCGACGATCCTCCACAATTTCTCTAATTTTGATTTTGTTATGTCAACATGAATACCTGTTGAATGTAATTCATCTTGAAAAAGCATACCAACAGTATAATCGTCATTTATTTTATCGCATAATTGTTTCTTGTTTTCTGTTGCCTCTGCTTTTATAGCTTGTTTAGAATCATCTCTCTTTAGTATCTTATTAATAGTAATTTTATTATCAAAAAGTTCTTGCTTGTCCTTTTCTGAGAGTTTATCCATATTTTTTGTTAAATTACTTATCGTGCTATAATTAGGTACATTCTTGTGTAACTCTCGCTGTATTAATGATGCTTCTAATAATTTCCCGTTTGCAGAATACGAATCAATAGATTTAATTGCATTTATCAAGCAGCTAACATTTGTTTCCGATATTTTCACTCCGGATTTTTTCAAATCATTTGCTGTCATTTCGCGAGTACTACCCTGTGATAAATTTATCATAGGGTCAAGCTTCTTTCCTAATTTCATTCTCTTTTCAGCTTCTGTACGATGAATTTCGGATAAAGTCAAAGCTTCACGGGCGATCTGTTCATAATTCTTCTGTCTATGAGCATTGGCAAGCACTATGTCTTTCAATTCTGCCTCTGAATTTTGATAGTGTTCAACAATGCAGTCAACAACAGAAAATTCAGAATGCCCCTCATTTACAAGCTGACAGCAGGACTTCCATCTTCGATGTCCCGATATAATAACCTTATTATCGGTAATTTTTAAAGGTGTTGATAATCCCTCCGTCAATATGGATTCTTTCAATTCTGAAATATCCTCATTTTCTCCATAGATTTTCTCATTTTCGGGGTGAGGCTTTAAAATCGATATATTTACCTTTATAATCTTTTCTTCCATTATCATACTCTCCATTTAATCTGCAATCTAATTGTCGTGGTGTTAGCAGTCTGCGATTATAAGTGCTAACCAAATTATAATATTAAGCAACCAATTTGTCAATAAGTTTATATTAATTATCGTGTATATAGACCTGCTCCCATATCCTATTAGAAATACTCAAATCTAAATAGAATTTAAAGGCATTTACTGTTTTAAGGGTAAAGTTACCCCTAAAATGGTAAGTGTCTTTATTTGCATTTATTTTGCGTAAATTTCTAATAGTATGTATTTCAGCCAAAGTAGAAAAGAGCAATAGCATTATTCTGGCATAGTATTGTAATAGAGTTTGGTGAGTATCTTGCTTGCTGTTGTTTTAGTGAACACGCCGTTGTCAAGCATTTCCTTGACTTCAGGGGTAAGCTTGCGCTCTATGGCAAGCATATCAGTTAGATTTGTGAGAGAAATACCAAGTTGGAAAGAAATTTCTTCCAGCGATTTCAAGTTCCGATTCTTGGAATTTGATTTTCTATCGCCCCCGTGAGAGTTACCACACAATGCCACATACTCTGCGGCAATCTTCCTCTGACATAGCAGAGCACAACAATCGCCGTGTAGTAACTTTTAAGGATATTGATATGGTGCATAACAGACCTGATGGGACTGCAAGAAAGAGATTTAATGATAACAAAGATAGGTTTACTGAAGGAATAGATTTTTTTAGGGTGCGTTATGACGAATGTATTGATAGTCCACTTGGCGGACGTTCAATTTTTGATGTTGTCTTAAACCAGCCGTCCGAAATTCGGACACTTGCTCAAAAATCCGCACAAATGACACGCTTTTTCCGAAATTTCAGAGGGACCTTGCAAAAATAACAAAGGGTCTGTGTTTTACCGCATAGTTTGAAGTTTTCAAGGTTGCCATTTCGTCCACCTTGAAAAGACGTATATACTATCTTAATTACTATTGCAGTTATACACGTTCAATTTTTTTGTCCATTAAAGGGAGGAATAGTAATTACTTGTATTATCCCCCTTTAACAGCCAAAATTTTTATACCCACATATGTGCGTTAGTGCTGTTTGCAAGACAAAAAACTTTTGGGCGAAAATCTCCCCCTATACTCTAATATATAGGTACTTTAACTTTTTCAAACGAAAACATACCCCCTCCCCTTGATATATTATTGTGAGATCGAAAAAAATAACCGTTACCCCTTGTAATGGAGTAACGGCTAAATATATACTTGTGTAACTATTCAGATAATTCCCTTAATGCTTTCTCTCTCTCAAGATTGAACACTTTGAATAACTCATTAATTGCTCTTTTTTTATAATTCTTTGATTCTTCAGAATCGGACGTATACCCACATCTTTTCAAAAAATCATCGACAGAAGGATAGGCTTCTATCATATGATATAGTTTACCATACTTATCAGCAGCTACATAATTTAAATAACGTATGCTTGATACTATGTAATTAAAAGAATAATCAGAAGTCATACATTTAGATTCCTTAAGTTCCTCAATATCCCTATCAAAAAATCCCGATTCTTTTAATAAAGCATATTCCTGTTTTTTCTTATCTGCTTCTCTCTTCTCAGAAACAGCCTCGTTAATGTATGCTATCAGTTCTGATATCGGTAATTTACTAAGCAAATCCATGTTATCAATATGGAAAGTATTCTCCAATGCCTTTTGTGTATCTGAGCCGTCTTGATTTGTGTTGTCCTGCTCTCGCCTCATCTCCAAAGCCTTGATGATATACTCGTTAAAGGTTTCGCCCTGTTTCGCAGCTTCTTCTTGCCACTTTTCTTTCTCGCCCTTTTTAAATCGCAACGAAGCCTGTACATAGTTTTTCTTATTATACTCAGACTTTGCCTTAGTTGAAGATTTAGCCATAATAACATCTCCTATACTGCTATCACACTTAATATCAGTATAGCTATCAGAAATTGTGTATATACTAATATCTCAACTGATATCACTATTATTTCAATATACTGATATCATAACTGCAATCACCACTACTTCTATATACTGATACACCTTATGATATCAGTATATCAGATTTTATTCTGGCTGTCAATACTCAGCGACAAATCGCCTTCCAAAAATGGAAAGCGATTATACTATTTCTGTCTGCTAATGGTTTAATTTAATCTAGTATTGATTTATAATCTTAGTATAAAAAGAAGGAAAGCAAAATAATCACTTTCCTTCTTGCTTGTGGTTATTTGGATGGACGGCGTACCCATCATCTCAGGTTCTCCGAAGAGAGTGTCAGGAGCCTTTCTGACCTCAAACAACCAATAATATTATATTATTATGTTACTTTCATTATACATCAATCACTACTAAAAGTCAAGTATATTTCTTCAATCTTCCTGAATTTAATCTGTTGTTTATTTTCCCTTCACTTATATCATACAAAGAAGCTAAATAATAATATCCATTACTATAATCTAACTTAATTGCAATCAAGATATTATCTTCATATATTTTAATTAGTTCTATGCTATCAGGCTCTTTAGGATTAGAACCAATATAATCAGGGGTTTCTAAAATCTCTTTAACACGATTTAAATAATGTACTTGATTAGAATGTCTTTTTAAAATATGTTTTTCTAAACCTTTAGACTGAACAATTTTTAAGCACGGCAAATTTGTATTTAATTTTTGATTATATTCTTGTTTAAATGTTCCTATCTCGAAAAAATTTTCATCCATGCTTTCACCCAAATACTTTTTTATTTATTGTATCATTGTGAATATCCTTTGTCAAGATTTTTCGCTTCGGTGGTGAAAAAATCAGCCGAGAGTAGAATGGAACAACTATAGCCATATAGACAGTATTAGCAGGTTTTTAAAATGTAAACTACCCCCCGTCATGCTCTCCTGCTCCTGATACAAACATATAGGCATTCTGAGGGTGGCAAGGTGAACAGGGTAAATTTATATCACAACTGTTACAAGACGGCTTACAATACATCCTGATAGCGTTATATCGCATTATGATTATTGAATAATATACTATATGTTATCTTTAATTTAACGGCAATGCGATTTAAAGGCACTAGCAAGCTATATAAGCCACTGTAATTTTAATAGTATAGTTTTACCATTAAAGCGTTAGAACGGCTTACAGCGCACTGCAGAGCGTTTAAAAGCTATAATATAGGTGAAAAACAAGGGACTGCAATTTCTTTTTTGCAATCCCTTTTTATATTATCGTTATGTTCATACTGTTACCAACTTTGGCATTGAAGCAGTGCCGAATGTTTTACAGCCATACTTGCTCTTGATTTCGTCAAGGCTCATGTTCTTTCTGTTTCTGCAAGCATCTTCTTCACGTCTGAAATACCATGCCTTTTTCCTTGATGCCCACTTAAACCCCAAAGATTTGATTATATCTTTATACGGGTAAGTATTGCCTTGCAGCCATATCCAGCAGCCTACAAGCTGAATCTCAAGACCTTCACAGTTAATCAGAGCGTTAATAATATCCATAAATTCTTCCGGCGTTTCTGCTGCTGTGTTGTTATTTTCCTGCTCCTTGCTGTTGGCTCTGTGCTTGTTCTTTAAAGTGTTGAACGCTTCTTTAAACTCTGCGTTTATTTCCTGCATTGTGCTTGTGCTGTCATAGCCTGAGATATCAGGATGATGCTTTCTACAAAGCTTTTTATATAACTCTTTGGCTTCCTCAACATTTGCGCATTCCTTAAACCATTTTAACATATAATCAAGACCTTTCTTTCAAGCTGTTGCTTGTTTTTTTGTTTTATCTTGATTATATTATAACACTATCTTCCAGTGTAGTCAATTGACATATTACACAATATCCAAGTGTACTATTTGTTAATTTTAACACTAGGTTATAGTGTGTTATTGCTTTTATATACTAGTATATCTTCAATTTGACACTTTAATAAATCACATATTTTAGATAATACGTCGAATGACACACTTTGTTTATGTCTTAATCTCTGGATTGTTGCTTCTCCGATAATCTTTTCTTTTCGTAGTCTGGTAGACGAGTACCCAGCTTCTTTTAACGCTTTGAGAATGTCTATTTTATATTCTATTGACATGATAATACCTCCATAGTCTTTATTTATACATATTATATCATATTATTTACACTAGAATAAAGTGTGAATTTGCACAAATATGGCACTATAATCTTGTGTATTATTACATATTGACTGCACTAGATTCTAGTGCTATAATATAAACAGAAACAAACGAAAACCACAAAACCAAAACGGAGGTAATTTTATTATGATTCATCAATGGGAATTAGACAAAGCAGCAAAATGGACAACTGAGCAATTAAAGAATTATATATGGATGCAAGTTAGCTGTAATATGGGTACACCTGCAAGCGTATCTGTTGAGGCTATGCGTGAGGAATTAAGGAAAAGAGGCGAGGAGCCTAAAGGCTACCATAATACATAAAAGTGATATTTAGTGCTAAAGGCTTCTAAAGGGTTGAGCCAATCAGCCCTATTCCAAAGGCAAAAGCCTTATACATTAATATTAAGAAAGTGAGGTACTTTATTATGAGTACACAGGAAATCACAGCAAAAGTTGAACACATCAAAACGTTACAGGCTATGATTGAAGAACTTACAGCCGAAATGGAATCCGTTAAAGATGAGGTCAAAGCAGAAATGACAGCACAAGGCGTTGAAGAAATGATCGTATCCTGCTTCAAGGTGCGTTACAAAACCGTTACCACTAATCGCTTTGATAGCACTGCATTCAAGAAAACACACTCCGATCTTTACGAGCAGTACATCAAACAAACCACAAGCAAGCGTTTTTCAATCGCATAAGAAAAAGCCCTTGTGCAAGCTACCAACAAGCATAAGGGCAACGCAACACCCAACCATCAAGGGCGGTTACATATATATTATATCACTGACCGCCTTTTATTGTCAAGGTGATTTAAAAGTATTTAGGAGGTCATAAGAAAATGAATATTGAAAAAGTCACATTAGAGGGCAACTATGACATATTCTATTTCATAGATGCAACACCGGAAACAATCTTCTTTATTGTAGATACCGGCGTTATTCTTCACAAAAAGATTACGCTTGTTGTCCCAAGGGAAATGGCATATAGCTTTATTGATGCTTTTGTAAAGCTTAAAAAGGCTCATGTTTTGGCAAACAGCAATCCACTGAAAGAAGAAGGACATTATTATCTGACATTGGAAAGAGTCGGGCTTAATAATAAACTCCTTATCTCTTATTATCCGGTTAATGATTACAACGGAAAGTGTAATCTTGTTACAGACAGTAATTTGCTTGTGAATGACAGCATTGATACAGAGTTATTCAGTAGTCTTGTACAAGCGGAAAATAGGATAGTTCTTTTCGGTGTGAGCAATGAAAATTATTAAATGAATCTATGGAGGTATAAAGCAAATGAACACTTATAAGGAAATTTTTAAGTCAATGAATTTTAATTGTATTGGTTCTGATGAATGCAACAAAGCAAATTTTCAGTTTGATATAACAACAGAAAAATTAATATCAACTCTCAAACCATTTGTTTCAGAAGATACTATAAGACAAATTGACAATGAACTTTGTCGGGCATACTGTGACGGATTGGAAGCCGTTCAACAAATAGGCTTTGAAACAGGGGTAAAATTTGTATTTAACTTAATGCTTCAAAACAATATCCATAAATCAGAAATATAACAATCCCCGCAGTTTACATAAAGACTGCGTTTAACATAGATATTATTGAATGGGGTAACGATTCATAACTCCATTACAGCGGAATATTAAAATGGAGACAACAAAAATGGTTACATACAAAATCAATAAAACCAAAAAGCCTTTAATTCCTGAATCGGTAAAAGTCAGAGTTGCCGGAATTGTACTTATTGCTTTAGGCGTTCTGTCTGCTATAGTCAGTAAAAACAATGGCTGTTATGATGCTACTGTTGCATTGTTCCTTGTTTCTATAGGTCTGGCTGTACTGTTCGGGAAATATGATTAACAACATAACTTACTTGAATGTTAATGTATAAGGCAGTGTAACCGCTCTGCAATAGTGGGGCGGTTATGCTATATAGCTAATTGTAAAAATAGATTCATAACGTGATTTACAAGTTGTAAAAGAATATAAAATGCAATTCTATTTTTACATTTTAACGGCAAATATAATCTATTAAAATAGGGTGTACCCTAAATTTACAATATAGGAGGTCACGCAAATGAAAATTGCTTATGTAAGAGTATCGACCATAGAACAGAATGAAGCAAGACAAATTGGCAACCTTGAAAAATATGATATTGAAAAGTGGTTTACTGAGAAAGTTTCCGGCAAAGATACTAACCGACCACAGCTCAGACAAATGCTTGACTTTGCACGTGAAGGTGATACAATATATATACATGACTTTTCAAGGCTTGCAAGAAGTACAAAGGATTTACTTAATATTGTTGAAATGCTCCAGACAAAAGGAATACACCTTGTAAGCAACAAAGAGAGCATTGACAGTTCCACACCTACGGGGAAACTTATGCTTACAATGATAGCAGCTATTAATGAGTTTGAGCGTACTAATTTACTTGAACGTCAGAGAGAGGGCATAGCGATAGCAAAGCGTAACGGCAAGTACAAAGGACGCAAGCCATTTTCATCTGATAGGTTTGACGGACTGTATCAACAGTACATTCACAGAGAAATTAATAAGACTGAGTTTTCAAAGTTGTTAGGCATATCACGTCCCACTCTTGATAAGCTAATTAAGGAGCAGGAGAATAAAAATAAGTAAATATCAGGCATTCGGACAGTGTTTCGAGATATATGGAGCGATTGCAAAAATGAAAACGCTGAAAAGCCTTGAAAAATCAAGGCAAACATTATATTTTATCAATCTAAAGTGAACAAAAACGGCTATATAGCGTGGATTTATTCGGATAATATACCGTAAACCACGTAAAATAGCCGTTTCTTTAATATTTTATAGTGCTTTTTATGCAGATAATACCTACTAATTTGATAGGCATTATCAAATTCGGAGAAAAGCATTGAATTTACTGGTGTTAGTTGGTGTTGTTTATGAAAGTTTGATAAATATTTAACAATGTAATAATTGCTAGAAAGTCTAGGTTTTTTCTGCGTTTTCTTAATGTTTGAGGATTTAGAACATAAGTTCGGTATTAAATGAAATGACTGTGTTGCTTGAAAATTAATAAACATATTTCCTCAGTTAATCTTTATACATATACAAAAATTAATTCAGAAAACAAATTGCACTGTCAATCCCATATTACTTCACTTTGTTTGTTTTGCTTCGCCGAACCTCTGAAAATGCACGATCTCTCTTGCACGCAAGAACTTTATGGCGTCCCTCACATCCGGATCATCAGCCATTCTGAGAATATTGTCATAAGTTGTTCTTGCTTTTTGTTCTGCGGCAATCCGCCATAAGCAATTAAAAATTAAAATTTCCAGTTGATTTCAATAGGTATTTCCTTTGTTTCGGGGTCACGCTTTCCAACGTTGATATAATCAATTAACTGATTGACAATATCATGTGTCAGATGTTCCAAAGACAAATATTGTTCAAGCTGTTCTTTGTTGCTTGCCGTATTTGTTTGTTTCATTTCAATTTCTGTAATTTGTGCGGACAATTCACTTATCATTTTTTCAAAAGTGTTTTTATCCTTATGCAAATCGGCAGACAACTGAATAAAATCATCTTCTGTTATGATACCCTTAACTTTGTCGAGATACAGCGTTTTTATACCTGTTGAACAATTAATCAATTTTGTTTGATATTCTTTAAGCTGAACTTCAAGCTGTTGTTTTTTCTCGTCAAGCTTTTGATTGAAAACAACATTTTTTTCAAGTTCATCCATGTTAAGATACTTTGCAGAAAGCTTTTTCAATTCCGACAAAACGTATTCTTCCAAAACAGAAACGGAAATAAAAGAACCAATGCAAGCGTTTTTGCAGGCATTTTTTGTTGCACATTTCAGATAACGTCTTTCGTGAGATTTCGTTGAACGCATAACATAACCGCAATGCATACACCTTACTTTTTTTGCAAAAATTCCAATTTCACCATTAGAAAAGGGTTTTGCTTTTTGCTTAATCATTTCTTGAACCGTATTCCATAAATCCATATCAATAATCGGTTCATGCGTTCCCTCTACTCTAATCCATTGTTCCTTTGGGATAGGCTTGTTCTTCTTGCTCTTGTAAGAAATACTTCCGTATTTACCTTGAATCATGTTTCCGATATAAATTTCATTAACAAGCATATCTGCAACAGCAAAATATCTCCAAAGTGTGCTTTGCTTTGTAACAGGAGGTTTATATCGCAGTCCGTGTAAACGCTTGTACTCCGTGGGGTTAGGTATTCCCTTTTCATTTAAGTGCCTTGCAATTGCACTTTTCCCCATTCCCTGTGAAAACAGAGTAAAAACTTCACGAACTACTTGTGCCGCCTCTTCATCAATTATCAGATGACCTTTTTTATTAGGGTCTTTCTGATAGCCATATAATGCAAATGCTCCGATATGTACGCCATTTCGTCTTTTATTTGTCAGAACGCTTTTAATGTTGTCCGACATATCTTCCAAGTACCATTCGTTTATAAGTCCGTTTATCTGACGAGCTTTTTTGTTTCCCTTATTTTCTGTATCTGCATTGTCTACAATGCTAACAAAACGGATATTCCATATGGGAAATAATCCATGTATGTACTTTTCGACAATCTCCAGTTCCCTTGTAAATCTTGATTGTGTTTTACACAGCACAATATCAAACTTGTGATTTTCGGCATCTTTTAAAAGCTGATTAAATGCGGGGCGGTTTCTGTCAGCACCCGTATAATCATCATCACTGTAAATATTGTAAATTTCCCACTCCTTTTGTACAGCAAATTCGATTAACATAGATTTTTGATTTTGAATGCTTTCGCTGTCGTCTTCTTTTGAAAGCTTATTTTTATCTTCCTCAGACAGACGGCAATAAATTGCTACCTTCATTGTTTCATCTCCTCTTTTCAGATTTGATAAAAACAAATCGGTTCGTATGCACTAATAATACTACATTTGAGCCGATTTGTAAAGAGAGCTATTTAAACTTTTGTTAATTTTATCAGCTTCATTTTTGTTAATAATATTTATCCATTTATTTGTGTAATTTTTAGAACGTTCCTTTTCATTTTTACTTTGAAATATATTTTTCCCATTTATAATTTGTTTTCTTGACAATACAACTCCCCCATTCTCTGTTGTATTGTTATGTAATACCGCTTGTCTTTTATTCAAATTTTTTATAAAAAAGTCAATTCATACTTATTTTCACCTGTTCCACCAACCCATGACAAAAGTGTACTAATCATAAAAGACACTGAATAAAAATAAAAATAGACAGGAAAACGGAAAAAGCCCTGCAAATACGCTGTTTTTCAATTGTCGAAGAGAGCGTGCGGAAGTAAGCACATTCGATGATTAGCAGGCTTTTCTGGACAAAGAGCCACAGACAGAAGACTAAAAATTTTAATAGACGCAGGATATATGGAACGCAAAAAATATTTATACGGCGTACCAAGTATTTATTTTCTGACAGCAAAAGGCAAATCGTTAATACAGGTCGGAACGAGGATAGAAAAAGTCAAGATTGAGCAAATCGTACATGACAGAACAGTTTTAGACACGGCAATTTATTTCATGCACAAAGAAAACTTGTCCTTGCAGGACATCACGACGGAAAAGCAATTGCACCAGTCAGACGGGTTTGGAATACGCAAGCACAGAGCCGATTTTATTTTTACAAAAGACGAACTTACCAATTGTGTGGAAGTCGAACTTACTAAAAAAGCAAATAACCGCTTGTTAAATGCAGACGGCGGGCGGCTCCTGTGTCTGCCCGTCCTCCATAAGTGCCATAAGGTCGGCTTCGTCCACCTGATGAAGCAAAAAAGCAAAGCTGATTGGTATAACGACAAATTTGAATTTATCTGTTAAACCCTCTAAAAATGCTGTATTTTCAAGGCGTTTCGCCTGTTTTGTGTTCCAGCCTTATGTATTTTCCCTTGTTTTTGCCCTTACGAGCCGAAACAAGGGAAAGTTTTTTAATCTCCGCCGACTACCTTATCCAGCAGCCTTGCGGAAGTGCGCTTCGCTTCCCTTGTAGCGTGAGCGTAAATGTTCATTGTGGTACTGACATCGGCGTGCCCGAGAAGCTCCTGCACATCCTTCGGCGCTGCCCCGCCCCTGAGCAGATTGCTCGTGAATGTGTGGCGAAGCTGGTG
>CANPXN010000010.1 GCA_947586185.1 uncultured Clostridia bacterium | reverse complement strand
TAGATGAATTATTGGATATGATTATTGAAAATATTTATGATTCAGAAGACGGAAAAAAATTTGTACTTGCTCCGCTGTTGTGGCTATGGCATTATATTTGATTTTCCATAGCAAACAATGCATCAACATGATTTCTAAAGAAACTGTTCCAATTGGAATGCATGCGGATACCGCCGATGTGCCGATGGCCTATGCGCTGGAAGGCACGGACTGGAGCGTGGGGAACGTGACCGTGCGGACGAAGCGCACCTGGCAAAGCACGGAGAAGAATGCCCTTTCCATCCTGCGGCAGGTGCAGAACATCCACGGAGGCGACCTTATCTTTGACTGTGCCAATCGGCTGGTGCATCTTTTGACTTTTGGCGGCACGGACAGCGGGGTGCTGTTTGCCTACCGAAAAAACATGAAATCCATCCAGCGGGTGGTGGACACACGCAGCCTTGTAACAAGGCTGTATGCCTACGGCAGGGACGGCATGACCTTTGCCTCCATGCGATATAGCTTTCGTTTGCGTCCACGATCTCTGTGAATCCGCACATATCATATAAAACATCGCGCATTTTTTCTCTGGTCGAGCCGCTAAGAATAGGTTCTGTAAAAGTCAGAAACGAAATGGGTCCAGCGTCACGCTGGTCCAGACTTGTGTTCAGACAACGGGCATTTTCCGTAATCTGCGAATTTTCATTCATATCCACAAAAACAGCGGAATGTTCGCCCTTATGGTTACTTATTCCACTGTTTTGACATGCAGCGAACAGTAGAACGTCAACTCCTGAGTAGGCTTGGCTTCGACCATGATATTCGGCTGAAAATCTACATCAATGGATCGGCTCTCAGCCATTTGGATATCCTCACGTTCCTGCAGCATTGTCACCACAGAATCACGCAGCAGCGATTTCAAATCCATATCGGATTTATCAAGCAGTTCCTCGAAATCAAAGTTTTTCTCACCGCAATGGGCAAGTTCTGCGATATGATCAACAAGTTTCTTCAAACTATTATGCAGTTTCTGCTCCGAAGCTGTCAGCTCGTTGTTTTCTATCAATGCTCTTGCGTTTGAAATAAACTGTGACTTTCGTGCGTAATTGCTGCCCTCGGATTCCACCAGAATACCATCGCCGCTGTCGTAGTCAACAAAAAGCAGACAATGGGCAACGTCATCGCTGTCGATATACATCAGATCACGATTTTCAGCGATATACGGATTATCACGCATGGGATGATCTTTTAGTTCCGAAAAACTCCTGCCATAAACTGTGACAACCTTTTCAACGATGACCTTATGGGTTTTGTAGTCGCTTTGCTTGTGGTTCAGCGTACTGTTAAATTTTAACTTTTTCATTTTTTTCTCCGTTCTATATATTAAGCAGAATTTTTTGCGTCCCTGTCCTTATAAACGTCAGGATACAAAAAAAGACCGCTTTGTTTAGTACCACGGGTTTTCGTGATACCAGACAAAACGGTCTCGCAAAATTTGTATACTTTTATACATATCAAAAAAGGCAGATTTAAGATTAATTTACTTAAATCTGCCTTGAATTTTTCTGAAATTTTCCGATGAAACGGTTCAAATCCTTCTCCCTTGCAAAAATGCCTGAAAAGCATCTACGGTTTTCACCTTGATTTTTTTGCCCCTAAAACGCCAAAAAAGCCCGTAGCTACGGACTTTAAGGGGTGGACATCTTTTTTGTTCCACAAGTATGTCTTGCCACTATAAAATAGATGACATTATTTTTTCTTAATTTTATGCCCTATTTAAATAAAATTTTATTTTACTTAGTGATTTTTTCAATCTTGCAAGTATGATTTTTATTTTCTTTATTGTAGTTAATTCCCACAAGTAAAATTTCTCCCAAGTAATCTTTCAGACAATCGGCATACTGTTTCTTCTTTATCTGTTCTATTGCGCCTTCGGCAGATTTATCATATTTCAGTTCTACAATCATCGCAGGATTACTGTTATTTTTTCTTGGCCTAAATACTAAATCGGCATATCCTTTTCCGGCAGGAAGTTCTCGTTCAATCGTGTAAGTTTTCCGTGCAGAATAATAGGCCAGCGAAATTACACAGGACATTGAATTTTCATCGTTGTATTTTAAAATCGAGGTATTATCACTGTGTGCCTTGTCTATCAGTTCTTCAACTTTTTCTTCTTCGCAGTTCAAAGTAGCTTTCAGAAGTTCGTCCGACTGCTTCAATGAATTTGCCACTTCTGACCAGTCCATAACCTTTATCGTACTTGCAAATTGTTCGGAGATCTCGTAGTTGGGAATTGAAACTTCTTTTGTATAAAAATTATATGTTAAGTATCCGAGATGAACCAGAAGAGTCAAAACATCGTCTTTCGTTGCAAATGTGACCATATCGTTTGAAAATGTAGTTGTATCAACAACAGATTTTTGTCCAGCAAGAAGCTCGATTATTGTATCCTTCAAACCGTCAAAATTCATCTCTATATAAATCTTCAGCGCTTCATAGGTTTCTGTTAAAGTCCAATAATTGTTAAACTGTCCTCTGAGAATAGATTCCACAACAGATTTAGGATTATAAATTGAAATTCCGTTCAAATTGTATCCATCGTACCAACGCTTCATTTCAGCAAAAGATTTTTCGTGATTTTGGCAAAGCTCTTTTACCTCTGATTCCGTAAAACCGGTAAATTCCGAAATCGGTTCAGCGTCGATCATCGAGTACTCATAAAACGCATTTATCGCCGAATGCTCACCATATTTTTTTATAGGCAGGATTCCTGTCATATAAGCAAGAGAAACATAACTCTGATCTTTCAGCAAATTCCGCAGAAAATTGAGATATTTTGTCTGAGCATTGGTATCGCTTTTGTGTACACGAAATACGCAGTCCCACTCGTCAATTATGAAGACAAACGGAACGCCATGCTTGGCAAAAACATCTTTCAAAGATCTTATTAATTTTGCATCATCATAAAATCTCACGTCTGAAAATTCATCAGTTATTTCAAATAAAATTGATTTTTGTATTTCTGAAATCATTTCATCCATATTTTGTGATTCACCCAAGAAGTTCACCATATTGATATGGATAACATTGCATTTGTTCAGATATTTTTCAAAGGTTTCGGATTCTGCGATTTTTAACTCACCAAACATTTCTCTCGAATCGCAGCCACGGCTGTAATAAGCGGTAAGCATATTTGCCGCCATTGATTTACCGAATCTACGTGGTCGGCTGACACATATGAATTTTTGCTCTGTGTAAATCACACTATTTGTGTATTCAATAAGCAAACTTTTGTCAACATATATTTTGGAATTCAAAGCCTGCTGAAAGTCAATGTTTCCCGGATTCAAATAAATACCCATGCCCACACCTCCAATCGTTAATATAAGTATATCATTTTTCAAGTACAAAATCAAGTCGTATGCGTAAACTTTAATGCAAAAACAAACATTTAAACCGCCTCTCTGTATTGACGGTATCTCATCGAATAACTGTTGTTAATTTTCTTATTTTGTACAGCATTCCAAAGCTCCATTTATAATTTGAGGATATTCGGAATTTCCAATATAATTCGCATTTGACAGAATGTTGTTTATGATTTGCTTGTTCCATAAAGGTTTATTGCTTGGGGACGGAATGCGGTACATTTCCAAATGCCTTGATGTTTTTGCCAGTGACTGGTCAAACGAGTAAAGCTCAAATATCAGTTTTACCACCTCTGCCTGTTCTTCATAAATCACTATTTCATTCAGTTCATTTCTTGCATACCCGAATGAGATTCTTTTTCATTTTTAATTCCTTTCCATAAAAAAAGATACAAAGTTTTGTTTCCTTTATATTATTGTTGTTTTTTACTCATATCGAAATGACGAAAAATGCCAGACTCCGGGAGAATACTTGAGATACCACAGGACGCTTCAAGGAAAAACAACACGAGAGGTGGCTGAAAGTGCGGGAATCGTTCCGGCAACGCTTGTACTGTACGAGAATGATAAACACCCCATCAAGTACAAGACCGCTGTTGTGCTGGCTGATGAGTTGAATATTGACTTGCAGCGGCTTCTTGACTCTTATACCACCTTTGTGGATTATCCGTGCGGCGATTTCCTGAAAGAAATCCGCAAGAGCTTGAAATTGTCACAGGCCGTTATCGCGCAGGACATAGGTATATGCGAATTATGGCGGCACCTGGGGCCACAGCAATTTACAGTATATGAACGGCTGGTCATCCAGTTCGTCCAATTACACCACTGTCCGCGCTATGGGAACCTTTGAGAGCAATATCTGCTACTGCATTGAACCCGGCGTCCCTCTGGACATTGGAGATAGGCTGACGGACTGGGACGAAAATTTTTGGGACAACTATCCCTCCAGTTACAACAGCACGATCACCCCGGACGACATCAAGCTGTTCATCGGTCGTATCATGCAGTATGGCTACACGGGGACAATCTCTACCGGATGGCGCAGCCAGAATGAGGGCGCAGATAAACTGGCCCATGCTGTTGCAACCCAGCTTCTTATTTGGGAAACCGTTGTGGGCGAGCGCGATGCGGATTTCAACAAGGTCAGCACGGGCGGCTATGACGCTGTTCTCGATCAGATCAGCGCAGATCATCCGCTGCGCAGCCAGATTATGAGCTACTACAACAGCATTGCGGCAAGCGTTCAGGCACACTCCAAGCTGCCAGCTTTTTTGCCTGAAGCGCCGGCAGAGCGCAGAACATCGAACTGGAATGGGACGGTGAAAAATACACCGCGACCCTGACGGACAGCAACAATGTCCTTGGGGGGTATTCCTTCCAGGCAGACAAGGCCGGTATCCGCTTCTCTGTAAACGGCAATAAGCTCACCATCACGGCAGATGAAGCGCCCAGCGGCACGGTATCCATCACCGCGTCCAAAAGCAATTCCAGCCGCCGCGGCATTATCACATGGTCGGACGGCAAATATGGCCCGGACAAATCCACCTTGCAGGATGTTGTGACCTACGCACAGTCTGTCAGCGACCCCATCACCGGCTACTTGAATATCAAGGTCAGCTATGGCAGCGCAAAAATCGTCAAGACCTCCGAGGACGGCAAGGTTGATGGAATCAAATTCCGCGTTCAGGGCAACGGGATCGACAAGACCGTTACCACCAATGCGGCGGGTGAAATCCAAATCGACAATCTTGCCCCCGGCACCTACACTGTGACCGAACAGACCTATGACAAGTACGAGCCGCAGGAAAGCCGTCCGGTGGTGGTTGTATCCGGGAGGACGGCAGCCGTCACCTTTAACAATATCCTCCGACGCGGTGATCTCATTGTCACCAAGACAGCCGAGGACGGCTTGACCGAGGGAATCAAGTTCCATCTTTCTGGTGTTTCGCTCTCCGGCATTGCCGTGGACGAATACGCCGTGACGGACAGCACAGGTAAAGCCTATTTCAACGATTAAAAGACCGTCGCCGTCCTGACCGTCATATTGCGGTCTTTATCAAGAATGTTTCCACCTACTAAAAGACAAAACCTGTTTATGACGCATGCATAGGTCTGCCTTGAGTGCGCACGGATAAAATTATAATCGGTTTCCACAAGTCCTGCGGTGTTTTCATCTGCAAGAGCCGCTTTAAGCTCGTCCGGCAGATTATCGGGGTCTATGCGTTCGCCGCTGTTTGAACGGTATGTGGGAAACAATCCGTCCTGAAATCCATACGCCGCAGGCTTGTCCCAGAATTTCATCAAATCATTTTTCAGATGCTTAAGCCATACGGATACGGTCAGAGGGTTAAAAAAGGTTTGAGGTGAGCGCTGTGAGAAATACATTTTTTGGTTCTGAATTCCGACTCCTTACGGAGCAGATTTGTGTTGATTATCAATTTTTCATTCATCGACTTTACTCCCATTTTTTGTGGCTTTCTTGTTTCTGTCATTTCACCTCCCCGGAAAACAAAAAAGCCGCTTTGTTTAGTACCACGTGTTTTCGTGATACCAGACAAAACGGCTTTTAAAATTTTGTACGTTATTTTAAATATGAAAAAAGGCAGATTTAAGATTATTCTCTCAAATCTGCCTTAAACTTTCCTAAATAAATCCAGTGGAACGGTTCTTATCCCGAAAAATAAATTATCCCGATAACAAGAAAAAACCACCGAGGAATCAGGTTTTTATGAAAAAGTTATCGGGATAAATTCATATATATTGGGTATACTAACCTAAATTAAAAAAGGAGGTATACTATGGGACGTAAGAAAATGTGGATAGGAGAATTAAGGTATCGTGTTGAAACGGCTATGCGGAACGATTTAAAAATGAGTGATAAGGCAATAAAACACTTGTCTCCCGGTTTTAAACTCATAGAAAAATATTTGATTGAGTCTGAAGACGGCTATTATACTACTGAAGCAGTGAAGAAATTGATTGATGAAAAAATTGAGGCATATCATCAAGGGAATTTTGCTCACTGCAAATTGTCCAAACTAAGAAGAGCTGACATATATTTAAAACAATACTACAATAATGGTAAGATTGAGTATTTTCAGCTTCCGATTCTTGGGCGTGCCAATCTCAACAACTTTTTTGAAGATGTTGTAGCACAATATGTAGAAACAGAACACCGGCGTGGAGTTATTTCTTCTCATGTTATTTACTCCAGAAAAAAGATGATCTCAAAATTTCTGTATTTTCTTCAAAACAAAGGACATCAGACATTTAACTCGGTAGAACCGGACGATATCCGTTCATATTTGTTTGAATTATCTCAAAGGCAGCCTAAAGGCATTGTTTCAACCTTGCCGATCATACGAAAATTCTGTATAATGCTTGATGACAGTGGGATTTACAATCAAGATTGGGCTGTTATCCTCAACGTAAAACCAACACTTCACAAAACGGTAAGAATGCCGTTTTCAAAACAGCAAATTGAAAAACTGCTGCAAACGCCTGATAGAAACACTCCAATGGGCAAACGGGATGCAGCGATGATGCTTCTTGCGGCGAGAACAGGGTTAAGAGGTATTGATATCGTAAACCTGAAATTTTCTGAAATAAATTGGCACAGCAATGAAATAACTATTGTTCAACATAAAACGGGAAAATCGTTGAGTCTTCCATTGTTTGCAGATGTAGGAAATGCCATTTCAGAATATATTCTGAACGGCAGACCGAAATCCGATTCCGAATATATATTCCTATCAACTAAAGCGCCATATGATAAGATGTCTGATCATGCTACTTCTATTGTTCAGCGTAATTTAAAAAAATCAGGATTAACCTACAACGCAAAGCTCAGACTTGGTTTTCACAGTTTCAGAAGAAGTGTTGGTACACAGATGCTTGAATCAAACGTTGCGCTGCCAACTATCAGCCAGGTATTGGGACACAGCAGTATCGATGCAGCTAAACCGTATCTTTGTATTGATTTTGACGGATTGAAAAAATGTGCTCTTGATTTGTCTGTCATTCCTGTTTCAGGAGGCGAGTTTTATTGAGTTATCAATTTTCAAGTAATCTTAAAGTCAATATTATTGCATTTTTAGCTGAAAAACGTGCGTTAGGTTATTCATATCAGTCCGGAGAATCAATTCTTAAACAGTTTGACAGATTTTGTATAGAGCATTATCCTAACGCCAATACAGTGACTCCTGAATTGGGACTTGCATGGTCGGTGCGAAGAAAAGAAGAAAAAGGAAGCAGCTTTGAAGGACGAGTCTGTACCGTTAGAGAACTTGCACGATATATGATAAGATGTGGTATAGACGCATTTGTGATTCCCAAGGGAATGGGCTGCGGCGGAAGCAGATTTGTTCCTCATATTTTTACGAATGAAGAACTGATTTGCTTTTTTGAAAAGCTTGATAAAATGAAATTCAACGCTGCCGCACCTATACAGCATATTGTTTATCCGGTTTTATTCCGATTATTGTATTCAACCGGACTAAGACCATCTGAAGCTGTTAAGCTGTCATGTCAGAATGTAGACTTAAAAAAAGGAGTGTTGTTCATTGAGCAATCTAAGGGGAATAAGGATAGAAATGTTGTTCTTTCAGATGATATGCTTGAGCTTATGCGTAAATATGGCGCAAAGCCAGCGAGATCGTACCTATAAATTTGTATTTTTTCCGGATTCTCAAGGCGGTTGTATCAGAACAACAACGTTAAACAAAGTGTTCATAAAATATTGGAAAGAGGCGGATATCGGAAATTCTGAGAAAAAAACTCCTCGTGTATATGATTTCCGTCATACGTTTGCAACAAAATCTCTTTGTAATCAGATTGACAAAAGGATAGATATTAACGCATTTCTCCCATATTTGAGCGCATATATGGGGCATACTCATTTATCAGATACAGCTTATTATGTTCATTTGAATTCCGAATTTTTCCCCGTCATCGATCATTATGCTGAACATGATTTTGATGATTTACTGCCGGAGGTGGATTATGAATAATAATGAAAAGTTCTTTTTGTGCATAAAAAACTGGCTGACAGTATTTTTGCCAAAACAACGCTGTCTTAGTGAAAACAGTATCAAGGCATACAAAATGACCTTGAATTTACTGATTGAATTTTTGCGGACTGAAAAAGAACTGTCTGTAAAAAATATCAGTTTTGATATTTTTGATAAAACACTCATAAGCAATTTTATTGAATGGCTTGAGAACGTAAGAAAATGTAGCATATCAACACAGAACAGCCGTCTGATGGCTTTACGATCATTCTTTCATTATGCGGCCATTTGCGATATTTCATTGACATCTTTAGAACTCGAGATTTTAAAAGTTCCTGTTAAGAAAAGCAAGGGTAAAACGGTTGAATATTTATCCGAAAGAGCTTTGAAGACTCTGCTTGATACGCCTGACACAAGGACAAAAATCGGTTTACGAAACCGTTTTTTTATGATATTGATGTATGATACTGCAGCAAGATGTCAGGAACTGCTGGATTTGAAAATCAAGGATATTGTATTAAAAACGGATAAGCCTTATGTGTATCTCACCGGAAAGGGAAACAAACAGAGAAGTGTGCCTCTTTTGCCAAAAACAGTAAGGCATTACGAAAAATATCTCCATGAATTCCATGGTAACTGTCCGTTATCCGAAGATTATGTGTTTTACACTATAACTTATGGAATAAAGCATCAAATGTCCGAAGACAATGCCGAAGCATTCATGAAAAAATATGGTAAACAGGCTCATGAGAGGTGCAATGAGGTTCCTGAAAGAGTTCATCCTCATCAATTGCGTCACACAAGAGCAATACATTTATATCGAAGCGGTATGCCCTTGCCATTTATATCAGAACTTCTTGGTCATGTAAATATGACAACCACCAATATCTATGCGTATGCAGATACGGAAATGAAACGAAAAGCTTTGGAAAAAGCAGCTTTGTCAACAGCACCTGCTATTTTCAATCAAAAAGCTTCTTGGGAAAACGATGAGGATATGATCCTAAAACTCAGCGGTTTACGCTGACAAAGAATTATCCCGATAACTTTTTCATAAAAACCTGATTTCTCTGTGGCTTTTTCTTGTTATCGGGATAATTTATTTTTCGGGATAAGAACCGTTATCCTGAATTCGGGATAAGGGTTCGAATCCCTCTTGTTCGTAAAATGAGGCAAAAAGCATCTACAGTTTTGGCCTTAAAATTTTTGCCCCTAAAATGCAAATAAAGCCCGTAGCTACGGGCTTTAGGGGGTGGACATCTTTTTTGTTCCACAAGTATGGCGGAGAAGGAGGGATTTGAACCCTCGCGGCAGTTTCCCACCCTACGCCCTTAGCAGGGGCGCCTCGTCACCACTTGAGTACTTCTCCATGTTGACTATAAAAATATAAAAAATGGCGGAGAGGGTGGGATTCGAACCCACGGTCCCTTGCGGGATCACTGGTTTTCAAGACCAGCTCCTTAAACCACTCGGACACCTCTCCAGGCTATGAAATTTAATGTCATTTCATTCAGCTTTATAATTATACTACAATCAGAAAAAAAAGTCAAGTCATAATAATCATTTTGTTATTTTGCACATTAATCTCTGCTTTCATATATAGATTTTGCACAATTAATCAAGTCTTCACTGTTATTTTCAAGTTTTTCTTCAATAATAAGTCCAAGAAGCTGCCTTATAATTTTACCTATTTCCTTGCCCTTAAAACCAATATCTGCTATCTGGCTGCCGGTTATATTCATCTGAGCTATATTGATACATTCATTATATTTTAGGATTTTTTCTGCCTGACTGCGAACACTGTCAATGTGCTCAGTTTCTTTTATACAGAAATCATTTTTAGAAAGGGAATCAGCACGCTGAATATCCATAAGTCTCATAAAATTCTTTTCCCCGATATCAGCAAGAACTTCCTTTATTTCCTTGCGGCTTATAAATCTGTTCCTATGATAGAAAACAAGCTTTGAAACAGTGGTTATCTCTTTCCCACTGAATCTAAGTCTTTTCATTATATCTCTCGCATATTCAGAGCTTTTTGTCGCATGCCCCTTAAAGTGACCGCCCCTTTCATCCATGGTAAAGCATTCCGGCTTGGCAATATCATGAAAAAACATCGCTGTTCTTGTTATATAGTCATTATTCGGGACTTCTTCCAAAGCATGAATAGTATGCTCATAAACGTCATATTTATGGTATCTGCTATGCTGCTGGAAACCAACGCACAAAGCAGTCTCGGGAATAAATACAGAAATAACATCGCTGTATTCCCTGAGAGCATTGGCAGCATTTTTTCCGCAAAGCAGCTTTACAAACTCAGTTCTGATTCTTTCCGAAGATATGTTTTTAAGTCTTTCTCTAAGAAGATGTATCTGCTCCGCTGTTTCCTTTTCAATTTCAAAACCTAAAACAGACGCAAACCTCACTCCTCTTAAAATCCTTAGAGCGTCTTCCTCAAATCTTTTCTGCGCATTTCCTACTGCCCTGATTACTTTTCTCTTTATATCCTCCTGCCCACCGAAAGGATCAGTTATGTTTCCTCTGAGGTCCATTGCCATAGCGTTAACGGTAAAGTCTCGGCGCTTTAAATCTTCTTCTATGCTGTTTGTAAAGGCTATGCTTTCCGGACGGCGGCTGTCCTTATATTCCCCGTCAATTCTAAAGGTAGTTATTTCCGTAACATTCCCCTCAAATAGTACCGCAACAGTTCCGTGCTTAATGCCGGTATCAATTGTTTTCAAATCTGAAAAAATCGCTTTGATCTCATCCGGATGCGCAGAAGCGGCTATATCATAATCATCAGGCTCTTTACCCATAATACGATCCCTGACACACCCTCCCACAAGAAATGCTTCATAGCCGGACGCTTCGATTCTTTTTAGTATCTCTGTTATATAATCGGGTATTTTAAACAATCATTACCGCTCCTTTCAAAAAAGCCTTTCTATAGATTAGGCAAGTAAAGCTTGCCAAAATCTATTTGTACCCGAGGGCACTTCCTTCGGTCGTCTATTTTTCGGTTGCAAACTTTGGTGACGAGAAAAAGGGCACTTTAAATAAAACGCTGCTCTGCCAATTTGGCATGGTCTAATTGGTAAGGCAACAAAAATACAATAGAATTATACCATACTATGTGAAATTTATCAAATTTTCATTTAACATTTTTTTCTGTGAGTTATCATGCAATTTTCACATAAAAGGGTATAATATAGATATAAACAAAAAACAAACAACCATTATGGTCTACATAGAAAGGATGTATTTATATGTTTGAAAACAATAATGAAAATCTTAACAACCAGAATGAGAATGTTCAGCCTCAGGCACCGCAGGAGGTTCAGCAGCAGGCTCCTCAGGAAAATACCTACAGCTATAACTACGGCGGAATGAACAATTATTCGGACTTCAGTTCAAACGATCAGAAACCTCCTAAAAAGAAAAAGCATATTTTAGGAAAGATCATTGCAGTCGCTGCTTGTGTTGCTGTCGTTTCAGCCGGTTCGATACAGGGCTACAGATACCTTGAATCAAATAATACTCTCAACGAGTTTTTCAGTAAAACTGATAGCAGCTCTTCTGAAACAAAAAATAAGGCTGACTCTGCTTCAAACAAAACCAATGCAGCCAGCAATAAATCCAATAATGAAAACAGCGGGAAAAGCTGGATTGAGCTTGCAGCAAGAAAGGACGGGCTCACAGTACCGGAAGCTGTTGAACAGGTAATGCCGTCAGTAGTCGGAATTTCTTCAACATTTCAGGTTCCAAACAATTCATATGGCAATAACTGGTTCTTTGGAAATCAGGGACAAACTCCGACACAGAATGCTACCGCAACAGGAACAGGCATTATAATGACTGAAGACGGATATGTAATTACAAATGCACATGTTATAAAGGACTCAACATATGGAATGGCAACCTCTGTTTCAGTAGTTCTTTCAGATAAAACTGAATATGAAGCAACCATAAAGGGCTACGACGAGGAAACTGATATTGCAGTGCTCAAGGTTGATGCCAAGGGTCTTACACCTGCCGAATTTGGAAGCAGCGACGATTTACAGGTAGGCGAGCTTGTTATTGCAATAGGAAACCCTCTGGGCTTTGAGCTGTTCGGCTCTGTAACATGCGGTATCGTTTCCGCTCTTGACCGTCAGGTTTCTATTAATGAAAAGACTATGAATCTTATCCAGACTGATGCTGCTATTAACTCAGGCAACTCAGGCGGACCTCTTGTAGACAGCTACGGTCAGGTTATCGGCATCAACTCAGCAAAAATGTCAACAAACTATTCAAGCATATCATCAGGTGCTTCCGTTGAGGGACTTGGCTTTGCAATTCCTATTTCTCAGGCAAAATCAATCATTGATGATATAATTAACTATGGTTATGTAAAAGGCAGACCTCAGTTTGGTATGATGGGAACAGATATTGACGAAACAACCGCAAACCTTTATAACTGGCCTCAGGGCGTTTACATCCGTTCAGTGACAGAAGGAGGAGCTGCAGATATTGCAGGAGTTCAGGCCGGTGACATAATCATAGGAATTGACGGCGAGGCTATCACCACTATGGAAGAGCTTAATGCAAAGAAAAATGAGCACAATGCCGGAGATACAGTTACACTTACAATTTCAAGAAACGGTCAGGATATGGATATATCAGTAACGCTTCAGGAAGTAACCCAGGGTGATACGATATTTAACAACAGCCAGCAGTCACAGAACTGATAGCCACATGTTAAGTAGATATTTGAAATATCTAAAATTTAGTGCATATGCGTGCCTACATTTCGCTTTGAAGTGTAGGCATTTTTTCTATGCATATCATTATTCTTTATATTTTCTTATTTATTGAATATAGTCCATAAGATAACCTTCTCAATTATTTCGTTATTTAAAAAATATTTAGTAACAAGCACATTTATCAAAAACATAAAAAGAAATGAGAAAGTAAAAAAAGTATTTTTATCTGAAAATATTCACAAAAATTATAGCAGAATTTATTGCATATAGTAGAAAATTAAAATAACTGAGGAAAAATGTTTGGGAAATCTTGTAAATTCATTGCTTATTTTATATAATTATATATACATATTAATAGCTTGCAGTGCTTATAATATATATTTTTATTTTGCTGCAATAGTTTAATATTAATGGCAAATAGTACATGACTAACTGTTAAAGTTAAGAAGATGGAAAGAGGTTATTTTATGAATTACAAGTTAATTAATCAATGGCTAAGGGAACACGATATAATTCTTGAAGAAAGTTTCACTGATGCTTTAAGCCTTATGGTAAAAAAGTATAAAAAAACAATAATTTACATTCAATAAATGAAGTCTATATTAAACTTGGATGTAACAAAACAGATATATCACGTTGGAAAAACAATCCATGCAGTACGCATGCGTTATGCAGTGATGCAAAAATATCTGTGATCAAAAATGCTGCCAAGCTATTTAATTTATCAGAATGTGAAAGTGAAAGCCTCGCTAACAAATCGGGGCTTTCTTTGCTTTGTTGTAAAAATTTACTGCTATCAGAAGCTATGAAAGACAAAAATATAAAGCAAAGTGATTTGATACGCCGTTCAGCAGTAAGTGAAAGAATGTTTCAATATTACATTAAAGGAAAAAAGCCAACTAAACAGGCCTTACTTGCAATTGCTCTTTCGCTTGGTTTGCAAATTGATGAAATAAACAGCCTGATGAATACATACGGATACTGCCTTTCAAAAAGTCTGCCGAATGATGCAGTGGTGCTATGGTTTTTGAAAAATTATTATACTCAAAAAAATAATACTGCTATTCTTAACTTAATAAATGATGTATTAGAAAAATTAGAGCTGCCAATGCTTATGACAAAATTTATAAATAGGTAAAATTTAGCAAAAGTTACAGATAATTTCGGGATTTATAGTATAATACAGTGTATAATGA
Source organism: uncultured Clostridia bacterium (assembly GCA_947586185.1). Lineage (GTDB taxonomy): Bacteria > Bacillota > Clostridia > Oscillospirales > Ruminococcaceae > Porcipelethomonas. The sequence continues at coordinate 51,960 of CANPXN010000010.1, read as the reverse complement.
CAGCAGATTATTTAAATAATCATAAAATTTAAGGAGTTGATTATATTATGTCCATTGCAAATTCAAATCTATCAAGGTATCGTTCCTATAATACCGATATGACAGTATCCGTTACCGAGGCAGCGCTTAATTCACAGCTCAGGCAGTACCTTGCTTCGATATCAACATCAGAAAAAGCCGATGAATATAAGGTTCGGGCTTATATGTTATCATATACTGATGATGATGGAAAGGCAGTAATAATTTTTATTGACAAGAATACTGATGATGCTAATTTGCCATCGGGTTTTCCTGAGGATTTTTATGAAACTGTTAAAGCTCTAAAGGAAAGCGGAAGTTCACTGTACAGCGAATTAGAAAAGCTGAATCTTTTTGATATCAAAACCGGTACGAAATATGTAATTGATACTAAAAGTCCGGGAAAGGAACTATCAGAGGATGCCAAAAAAATCCAGGCGGCACAGGGGTATTATTTAAAGTATGGACTTTTAATGGAAGACGGCATACCGGATAGTATTCGTGATAAGCTGATCAATGAGAATGATCCTGCTAAGCTTGATTCCATATTAAAGTTGATTACCATGCAGCCAAACACCAAAAATGTATTATTTAATCAATTTTTCAGAAACATCTGTGGAATTCAGATTATAACATCCATATCCGGAAATTATCCAAATATTAAAATCACCAATACACTTTCAAAATCTGAACAGACGGATGATGACGTATGGTATTTCCCATTTAACATATCCCTTGATTTAAGGGCTGTAGATTACGCCTGCTGTGATGAAGAGGTGCAGAAAAGGATTCAGAAAATGGCAGAGGTAACAAATCCAGATGATGTATTTAATATATCGCAGCTTGCTCTTGACCTTGAAACTCTGTCCACTACTATAAGCCCGACGGTAAAAGGCTTTGACCATGACGTTGACGACTTTATGTCGAGCGTTATCCGCTCATATTTTGATCGACTTGAAAAGGCAGGTCAAACAGTGTTCGGCAGTGTGATAACAACAAAGCCCGCTTCCTCAACCAAGTATCTGTTTACGCCAAAAATGAGGAATTATCATATTTCTCCACGCACCCTCGATTATCTTATAGGTTTTGGAGATGAAAAGACAATTCCTACTATCGGTAATGATAATAATTTACAGTGGGATAGCAATGACAGTCCTCTGATTCCAGCAAATAATCCGAACAATGCGGCGATCGCCATAAGCGCTGATTATCTTTTACCGTTTATTTCGGATATGATCCGTCCGGCGCTTAATTTTTTGCCGAATAAAATAGAGGTATTTGCCGATGATCCTGTTTGGAAGGATCAGTTCAACGTATGGTCAGAATGTACGCCTCTTAATGGAAATCCTGACTTCTCAAAAAAGGCTGTTGCCGGTAATCCGAGCTTTGAATATTCATTCAGCTATTATGATGAAACCAAAAGGCACTTTATGTGGCAACCGCCTATTCCGAGTCCTGTTGCTTCGCTTAAGCTCAAGCACAAATATGATGCTAATGTAACAGGTAAGCCTGGAAATTATAACTTTGACGGAACCAAGCTTCCTGCTTTTATATTTGATTTTAGAATAAAAGGATGGCTCTTGGTTGATTATAACACAAATGAAGGAACTCAGGGAACTTATTTTGACAAGACTATTACAATGGCTGTTGGAATAAGGATCGACAGTCAGACAGGAAACATTGATTTTGTCAAAAAGACAGTTGAAACCGATAATAAGCCTTCAGGACTGCCTCAGAGCTGGTGGGTAAAGTTTATGTCCGCCCAGCACATTAAGGATTACGTCAATAAGCTTGTTGAGCATTTAACTGCAATAATGTCAGATATTGAGAAATATTCCATTGATAAATTTGTGGAATCAGTTAACAGTCAAATAGGCTTTGTAATGCCGGGAAATAAAACATTCACATTCGTATATGACAAGCCAAACGGAGATGTGAACGCTATAACACCAAGCGGTGATCTGTATTTGTTTGGAAATTACGTACAGGAGCTGGTGAAGTAAAAATGAATTTTGTTACAGAAATTATTGATCATTATATGCGTGAAAGCTCTGTAAATCCGGATAATGAAGCGTATATAATTAATCTTGGAGATATCACATATATTTTTTCTATAGGTACGGACAATTCCCTTTACCTGACAAAGGAAAACGAAAATGGAGAGAAATCAAAATTCAGTAGGATCAAGATCGCCGATAACATCATATCCGCTGCGTCGGCAAAGCTGGACGGCAAAACTATAGCAGTTGGTATTATTTCAGATGGGAATGTTTATATTGCATATACTGAAACTCCGGAGAAGCTTACTTTTGAAAGCTTTCATAAGCTGGATTTCAGCGGTGTGCTCGGCGGAACGCATCTTTCACCCTATCGTGTTCTCATCACTGCCTTTGGCAATAAAACTTCTATGTTTGTTGAATTTCATGACGATTCCGGATATACTCAGCAATTTGCTGCTATTCTCAATGGGGTGGACAATACCAATATAAATTATTTTAGGCTGCCATCAGAATTTACCGAGGTAACTGGGGTTGCCGCCGGCAGAGCAGCAAGACAGCTGGTTGACGGTGTGTATACATACGGTATGTTTCATGCAGGAAATGATTCACCTTTTGCCGGTTATGTTTCTGATGCTCCCCAGCTTATATATACGCCTTGCCGAAATCCGTTTGGAAGTACGCCGCCGTCTCCAATAAGACTTAAAACCGAAGTAAATTTAGAAGCAATATGCACTTTGGATAAAATCGGGGATAAAAAAACAGAAACTCATCTTTTTGCTGTAGGCGAAGGAAAGCTGTATTTTTATCCGGGTGAGGAACAGCTTGACTGGATTCAGTCGGATGGCAAGGGCATTCCTGAGGTCATTGCAGAAAGTGATAAATTACTTAATGCTAAGCAGATCGCTGCCTATATTCTCTCGGACAGGCTTTATATCTTTATTAGAACTGCTGGCGGAGAACTAAATTATACTGTTTCTGACTATAAAAATAACAGACCCGGTAAGTTTCTGGAACCTGTAAACCTTATGTCAGGTATTCTGCATTTTGACATTGACGACGGAAAAATGATGGCTTTTACCGAAAATAAATTTATAGAATGTACTCAAAATCCCACTACCGGCGCATTTACAGTAAATGAGGTTAGTATTAGTACAGACCTTGATGAGCATATTTGCTTTTCAGCCTACTCGACACGTATCAATATCGGACAGGCGGGCAAAGATGTAAAGCTAATGTCCAAAAACGGAGAGAAAATCGGATTTTATTCCGGTGGGTACTACTATAAGACGAAAGAGGCAGTTTTAAAATCCGACAGTATGGGTTATGTTACGGTTGTTCAGAAAGCAAACGATCTTTCTCCTGATTGTTATACAATAACCTGTGAATCTGACAAGCTTGATGTGAACCCTGCTGATTATGTACATACAAAGCTTCTTTCCATGACGGATGAAAACGATTTTAAAAATGCGTCAATAACCAATGCTTTTGGGGATACCACTCCGCTGGTTCCTGAGGAAAAACGCTCGTCTCTTGAAGCTGCCGCATCAGGTATGGCTGCGCTGCATAATTCAGCTGTAGGACTTATTCCAGGCGTTAATAAGTATATTGAAAGATTTAAAGAAGGCGTTTTTATTAAGTTAACAGAAACGGTGATATCTGTTTTGCCTGCATCTCTTACGGACAATCCCTTTACTCATTTTGTTGCAGATGTTGTGAATGATATAACGGCAGCGTTCAAATGGGTTAAAGGAAAAATTAAAGAATTGTATGATAAGACTATAGGCAAAGCGATAAATTTTATCATACAAAAGACTCAAAAGGTCTGGAAGCTTTTTATAGAGATCGGCGGTAAGGTTATAAATGTCGTTCTTGACTGTGTTGAAAAGGTTGTAGAGGGAATTAAGAATCTTCTTGAAATGATCGGTATTCCGGTTGACAAGATAATTGATTTTTTCAAAAAAGCATTAGGGCTTAATGATGCAGCAAGAATAAATTCGGCAATAAAGAATGTAACTGAAATTTCTTTGGATTTTCTAATTGAAAAGGCATCCAATCTTGAAGAATCAGCTGTTGGATTCCTTTCGGAGGCAGTAAGCCAGATAGAAAAATGGTCGAATATTGATACCGAAAAGCTAAATTGTATATCACTGCCGAATCCTAAGAACGGAAATAACAATAATAAGCTGTTGGATATGGGCATATCTCTTGATTCACATAATATGTATGCATTCGACCTGATAACCAGCGCAATCACCCCTGATATTGTGACGCCTGAAGTGAAGATTTCACAGAGACTTAAAGATGCAGCCTTAAAGCTGTTTGAGGATATAAAAGGTATAGGCAGTGAAATTGAAAGGATACCAGCATCCCTTGCTTATATTGCGGAAGAAACTGAAAATCTTTTTAAGGATTTCAGCGCCGCAAATCTGATTGGAGTCATTAAGAAAATACTTGGCGTTGTAGCAGTTGATTTTCTGAATATCAGCAAGGCTATTATAAAGACGATCTTTGATATTATAATTGAGGGCATCCGTGTTATATGGCAGGCATTAAGCACTCCTATACAAATACCGTTTTTGTCGGGAGTACTGAAAATTTTTGGTATAAGCGAATTTTCAATGGTTGACATATTCACTTATCCTACCGCATTTCTTGCAGGTCTTATAAACAGCAGCGGAAAATTGCTTGCCGGCAAAGCAGTATTTGACATGGAGGTTTTCGACGCAATGGCTGAGGCAAAGAATCTTAACGAATTATGGAGTATTGGAGGAGAAGCGTATGTGTGATAACACGAATAATAACGTTAACCCGATGCCGGAGGGCGGCGGACGCAAGGCAACTGTGACGCTTAAATCAATGATTGGGGTAACGGCTTTATTCGATTTTGGATTTTCCATAGCTTCCGGGGCTTTAAAGAAAATTGACGAAGAAGGGCATAAGAAAGCAATAAATGTGTTGGACGGTTTGAATTTGATTCCAACGCTTGTAGATTTTGGTCTTTCATGCGCAGCTGGATATGGATTTTATGCTCCGATGGATGCGTCAAATAAAAGAATAAGCGGTTCGGACTATGAAAACATAATTAAGGATACCTCAAACGCAGCCGCTAAATATTCTACGATATGGATAGTCAAGACGGTAATTGCTTTGTTTATCCCTGCAGCCTCTTTAATTACATCGCTTTGCGGTGATAAAGAGAAGCCTAAAAGTGACTTTTTTAAAAATGTCGAAAAGCTTAATTCAGCCTGCAGCGGTATAATGTGCTTTATATCAACAATCTTTGAAGTAATTGCATGTGTTGAAGCGGCTAAGGTTAACAGTAATGGTCTGAACGATAATCAGAAAACAGACAGAACCTGCTTCATATGGGAAACATCGGGCTTTATATGCAGCGATATCTGTAGCATGATTGATGCAATAATGTCAATCGGAGATATTAAAAACATAGGGATTCTGATTGCAAGGGAAGTGTTTGCCTTAGCTTATTCATGCTCAATGTTTGCGGAAGCGGGATATATAAATGGAACGTGGTAATAAAGGGAAATGCTATGAAGATGATTGATAAAATAATAAAGCTTATCAATGTTAAAAGTATTGTGACAATTGTATTGACTTCTGTTTTTTCTTATTTATCCATTATAGGAAGTATTTCAACTGAACAGTTTTTAATGATTTTTACAACAGTTATTGCGTTTTATTTTGGAACGCAGCATGAGAAAAAAGGAGATGAGTAGTATGGGTGCAGTTGACGGAAAAATTCTTGCAGAAAGATCCGATTGCTATAAAGCAGCTCGTACAATGACGCCAAGCGGTATTGTTGTACACTCAACAGGCTGCAACAATCCTAATATCAAAAGATATGTTGCGCCGGACGATGGTATAATCGGCAAAAATACTAACGGCAATTCAATGAATGAACCAAAGCAGAATGTTTGTGTACATGCTATAATTGGTAAGGATAAAAACGGGCAGGTAAAGTGCTATCAGATTTTGCCGTGGAATTACTGCTGCTGGGGAGTCGGCTCTGGTTCAAAGGGCAGCTATAACTTCAAACCGGCGTATATACAGTTTGAGATGTGCGAGGATGATTTAAAGGATGAGGCATACTGTAAGGCTTGTTATAAAAAAGCAGTTGAATTATGTGCATATCTTTGTAAGCGGTATAACATATCTATAAACAATATAGTAAGCCATCATGAAGCAGGAAAAAGGGGAATGGGTACCAATCACATTGACCCTGATAACTGGTGGAGCAAGTATGGCTTTACAATGAACGGTTTCAGAAGTGCAGTTAAGTCTAAAATTTAAAATCATTACGGCTATAGACAACAAAAAGGTCCGGCATTGCCGGGCTTTTTTGTTATTTAAGCTTTCTTGACGAAAAATGGGTTTTATTGTATAATAAATAAAATTGTATTTCGTTAGTTATGCTGTTTTTAATCATTTTTATTAATCTTTAAGGAGGATCAAAAATGGAAGGAAATAAACAAACGACTGTCAGTAAAACAGTAAAATCGGGTATTACATTTGGTAGCGCTTTGGCAATGGTAATTAGTTATACTACTTGGCACTCTGTAGGATGGGCAATTTTTCATGGGTTGTTAAGCTGGGTATATGTAATTTATTTTATTTTAAGGTATTGATTTCTTTAGATCGGAGCCGGATAAGGCTAACAAGGGGAGTTTGCAGATGAAAAACTTAATCAGCTATTTTGATATCCCCATAATAATACTGGTAATTTATATAGCTGTTTTGCATTGGAAAAAGCAAAACATATATTACAGAGAGCGCAAAGAACAACTTGAAATTAATGAATCAAAAGGAATATTTAATTCTGCGGAATCTAATTCATTAAGACTATCGGACAGATACACTAAATCTGTTCTTTTACTTATAATAGTGGTTGGAGTTTTAGCTGTTTATAACAGGTTAAATGGCAATATGCCGAATATATTTTTAATTATTAAGTCAATGATTATCCACAAATTTCAATTATATAATAGTTAAGGAGAACCCGAAATGGCAAGATCAAAAACTGTTTATGTATGCAGCGAATGCGGCTATGAATGCGGAAAATGGAACGGTAAATGTCCCGGCTGCGGAACGTGGAACAGCCTTGAAGAGGTTGAAAGCGCAGTGTCCGTAAAAACAGGATCTGTGAGAAAAATCAGAAATTTAAGTGATAAGGTCCTAAGCCTTTCTGACATTGATGTTAATAAGGATATCCGCTATAAAACCGGACTTGAAGAATTTGACCGAGTTCTTGGAGGGGGACTTGTAAAGGGTTCTATAGTTCTTTTAGGGGGAACTCCAGGAATCGGAAAAAGCACACTCTTGCTTCAGGTATGCCAGTATCTTGGAAAAAATTATTCTGTTCTGTATGTATCCGGAGAAGAATCTGCAAGACAGATCAAAATCAGAGCACAGAGACTTGAGGTCGATACGGACAGGCTCTACATATTGACTGATACTGACGCTGAAGCTGTAAGCGATACCATAAGGACATCAAAGCCGGATATTGTTATTGTAGATTCAATTCAGACTATGAGTATATCACAAATCTCCTCGACTCCAGGAAGTCTTACTCAGGTGAGAGAGTGTACAAACCTTTTTATGCATACTGCAAAAAGCGAGGAAATACCTATAATTATTGTAGGTCATGTAAATAAGGACGGCGCCATTGCAGGACCTAAGGTTATGGAGCATATCGTTGATGCAGTTCTGTATTTTGAAGGGGAACGTAATCTTGCGTTCCGTATTCTCAGAACAGTGAAAAACAGATATGGTTCAACTAATGAAATAGGTGTTTTTGAAATGGCTGATAAGGGATTGAGGCAGGTGAAAAATCCGTCCATGATGCTTCTTGAGGGACGGCCTGAAAATGTTTCCGGAACCTGCGTTACATGTGTTATGGAGGGACTCAGACCTATTCTTGCCGAGATACAGGTTTTAGTTACTAAGAGCGGATTTTCAACTCCAAGGCGCATGGCGAAGGGATTTGATTTCAACAGGATGGCTATAATCATGGCTGTGCTTGAAAAGCGTGCCGGTCTTTTTTTCGGAACTCTTGACACCTATTTGAATGTTGTAGGCGGTTTCAGGATCGAGGAAACTGCTGGTGATCTTGCAGTCGCTTTATGCCTTTATTCGGGACTGCTTGATAAGCCTCTAAGCGAGCATACCATTGCTTTTGGAGAAATCGGTCTTGGGGGAGAGGTGAGAGCAGTTTCAAATATCGTTCAGCGTGTAAGGGAGGCTGAACGAATGGGCTTTACGACATGCCTTGTGCCAAAGCAGACTTTAAGCGCCCTTAAAGGAGGAAGCTATGGGATACGGATAATCGGGGTGTCAAATGTAAAGCAGGCGTTTAAGTTTCTTGAATCATAAAAAAGTCCTGATGAGTTTTCATCAGGACTGTATATATTAGAACTTGTACTGATAGGATTTGTGTGCGAATTTTTAACGCAGTCAGCAAGATGAATTTGCCGAAAAGACGTGTGCAATTTCTTATTAGTGCAATCTCTTAATCCCAGAGCGATCTGTATATGGCTTTAATATCCTCCTTGGTAACTGTTCTTATAGTGTTTCCTGGGCTGCCGCTTTCAAGTGCATCCTCAGCCATTTTATCAATTTTCTCAAAAAATTCCTGCTTGTTTATACCGTATTTTTTAAGCGTCGGAACTTCACATACTGAACAGATTTTCCCTAAAGCGTCCGCAAATTTATTGGCAGCAGTAAGAGTATCGTCAGCCGGATCTGCACAGCCGATGGCTTTAGCAAGTTCAGCAAACCTTTCCGGAGCGCCGCTTACTGCAAATCTCATGCATTTTTCAAGGAGCATGGCATTTGAAAGTCCGTGAGGAACGTGAAAAAGCGCTCCTATAGGTCGGCTCATGCCGTGAACGATCGTTACCGAGGCGTTGTTTATCGCCATACCTGCTTCAAAGGCGGCGATTGCCATTTCGCTTCTTGTTTCCATGTCGTTTCCGTCTTTATATGCTCTTGGAAGATATTTAAAAATCCTTTTCACCGCAGATATTGCTGCCGAGTCAGTCAGGGGTTGTGCAAGCCTTGAGGTGTAGGATTCTACGGCATGGGTAAGTGCGTCAAGACCTGTGGAGGCGGTAACAGATCTCGGAGAGCTTGCTGAAAATTCAGGGTCTATTATTGCTGCGTTCGGTATGAGGTTATCACCCTTCAGCAGCATTTTTATACCCTTTTCTGAATCGGTTATAACAGTAAACTTTGTGGCCTCAGAGCCTGTGCCCGCCGTTGTTGGTATTGCTATCATTGCAGGAAGCGTTACGGTGATATTTTTTCCCATGTAGTCGGATATTCTGCCGCCGGATACGGATAAAGCGCCTATCGCTTTGATCGAGTCAAGGGGACTTCCTCCGCCTATGCCAATAAGGAAGTCACAGTTTTCGGCTATGAACATTTTAAGCCCCTCGTCGATCATTTTGTCATCCGGTTCGCCAGTTATGCCGGAAAATACAGCATAGCTTATTCCAAGCTTTTTAAGCATATCCGTAATCTTTTTAAAGCATTCAAGCTGTACAACGTGAGGACCGGTTACAATGAAGGCTTTTGTGCCGGAGCTTTTGAATATGGCTTCTGCACTTTCAACAGCATTTTTTCCTGTTATAACTTTTTGCGGTATAATAAATTCTCTGCTCATTTTATTCTCCTTATCATAAAACGAGAGAGCATGCGCTCTCTCATTTTTTATTGTCAGTATAGCTGCTTATGTATTGTTAGGACTTGTCTGCTTTCAGAACGGCATTCAGCATTACAGATGCGCCCTCTGTACAGTGTTCAACTGATGAAAATTCAGGCTCGCAGTGTGAAAGTCCGTCCTTTGACTGAACGAAAATCATTGTTGTCGGAAGCATATATGCTGCAAACTGTGCATCATGTCCTGCGCCGGAGTGAATGTATTGATGCTTTACACCAAGCTCCTCAGCGGCTTCCTTTACATATCCCACAAGCTTCTTGTCCCAGTAGACGGTATCTCTATTCCATGCCTTTTCCACCTTACAGGTGCAGCCTGCCCATACCTTGTCCTCACAGCTCTTTACTATTCCAAGAACCTTTTCAAGAACCTTCGGGTCTTCGTGCCTTGCATCAAAGGAGAAGTCAAAGAAATCAGGAACACAGGTATGAACGCAAGGATGGCATACAACCTCTCCAGTCGTATAAACAAGGTCGCTGTATCCAAGCTTATCTATTTCTTCATGGAGGTAGCAAAGAGCCTGTGCAGCCGCAAAGAAAGCATCCTTTCTCTTAGGCATAGGGAATGTTCCGGCATGAGTTGTCTGACCATAGAATTTAAGTCTGTAATTGAACATTCCTAAAACACAGTCTACAACGCCAATATCGTTTCCGGCGTCCTCAAGGATAGGGCCTTGTTCAATATGAGTTTCAAACATGTACAGATATTTTTCAGGAGAAAGCCTGTATTTCTTTTCTCCCTTGAAGCCTGACTTTTCAAGAGCTTCTCCAAAGGTCTTTGACGGATCGAGAATGCTTTTTGAGTTCATCATGTCCTCATATCTGAATTTTGAGCGGATATCCTCCGGTAGGTAATCGTAGCATACGATTCCTGAACACATCATAGCTGGTGGATAGAGAGAGCCTTCCTCGTTTGTCCAGATCATAGCTGTGAGAGGATGCTTATGCGGTATTTTTTCAGCAACAACTGTTTCCAGAACCTCCATAGCGCTCATAACGCCTAAGATGCCGTCATAGTTTCCGCCGTTTTTTACTGAGTCGCAGTGAGATGCCATAACGATTCTTTTAGCGTCCGGGTCGCTGCCAGGAAGAGTTGCATATATATTGGCAACATCGTCGATCTCAATTTCAGCGCCGATCGCTTTCATTCTCTTTAAAAATTCATTTCTTGCCATAACAGCCTCGGGAGAAAGAGAGTATCTTGTGATTCCTCCGTGTCCTGCATCACCGAATTTACTGAAGGTTCTGATTTTGTCCTCCATGCGTTCTTTGCTGCATTTTAACATATAAATACGCTTCCTTTCTAATTTTCCGGTTTCATACACTTTTCAAGGAGCTCTTTTACTTCATTTGGAGCAACATAGAAAACCGGGTCTTCCTTACCGTTTTTATCTTCAAATATAACTGCGAATTTATCGTCCCAGTCACTTAAAGTGACCTTAACGGCTGTATCCTTTCCGAGTTTACTGTAAAGCTTTGACTTGTTACGCAGATAGCCGTAAAGCTCGCCGTCCCACGGGACGTCAAAGGACAGCTTTTGCGCAAAGTCCTGTTTTATATCCACTTCTGCGAATATCTCGGAATATCCGCATGGAGCTTTCTTGAATTCCGCAGGGACAAGTCTGAAATCCTCTGCTGAAAAGATGTCTGACAGCTTTGCATCCGCTGCGTTTTCATAATGTTTCTTACTCAAAGCTTTCACCCCGTTAAATCATTTTATCAACTTCATAAAGCACTTCATCAAGCTTTGCCATTTCCTCACGAACCTGATCCTCTGTGATAATAAGCGGAGGACAAATGAGTATCATGTTTTCATGGCTGTAGGTCATGAACTTTTTGGCTTTAAGCATTCCTATGATCTTTTTCATAATGCCGTCAGGGTCTTTGCCGTATTCAACCAGCGGCTGCTTTGTCTTTTTATCTTTTACAAGCTCCACTGCTGAAAAAAGACCGATATAGCGTACATCACCTACGCAGGAATGCTTTTCCTTGTACTGTTCAAGAAGCTCTCCTAAAACCTTTCCCGACTTGTTTACGTTTCCCAGTATGTCTACATCCTTGTAGAAGTTAAGGCATGCAACTCCTGCCGCACATGCAAGGGGATGACCGCTGTAGGTAAGTCCGCAGGAGAGAACATGGTCGTCAAAGTATGCCGCAATATCTTTGCTTACGCATACGCCTCCCAGCTGAACATATCCGCAGGTAATGCCCTTTGCAAAAGTAACGATATCAGGCTTTACTCCGAAGTTTTCAAAGGCAAACATTTTGCCGGTTCTACCAAAGCCTGCCATGACCTCATCGCATATCATACATATGCCAAATTCGTCACAGATATTTCTTACACCCTGCAAATATCCTTCAGGAGGGATGATAACGCCGTTTGATCCGGTGATCGTTTCCATTACGATTGCTGCAACGCTTTCAGGACCTTCATAAATTACCTGTTCTCTTAGCTTTGCAACATAAAAATCAGCAGCTTCCTTTTCTGAGGAAAATTCTATTTTTTCTCTGTAAACATATGGGTCAAAGAATTTTACAAAACCAGGAATACCAGGTTCGAGAGGGTATCTTCTCGGCTCTCCGGTAAGATTTCCTGCGCCGAAGGTTGAACCGTGATAGCTGCGGTAGCGTGAGAATACCTTGTTTCTTCCGGTATACATTCTTGCGATCTTAACGGCGTTTTCATTTGCGTCTGCACCGCCGTTTGTGAAGAATACCTTTGCCATATTATCAGGCATAAGGTCAACTACCATTTTTGCAAGCTTTCCTCTTGGCTCGCTGCCGTATGCAGGACTTACAAAGCAGTATTTGTCAGCCTGTTCCTTGATGGCATTGATGATCTGTTTATTGCCGTGACCTACATTCAGGTTTACAAGCTGTGATGACATGTCAGTATATCTGTTTCCCTCGGTGTCCCAGAAATAAATTCCCTCAGCCTTTTCAACCGGAATTGGATCAAGACCTCTCTGAGCTGACCATGACTGTAGATTGTACCCTGTGTGAAGATCCTTTATTGTTTGACCGTTCATTTCAATTACCTCCTGTTATTTATCAGTGTATATGATATCAGAAATTATGTAGCCGAGCATCATGTTCATTCTGTCCTCAGCGCTCAGCTCTTTTCCGAGGATTTCCTTTATTTGTTTAATTTTGTAATTTATCGTGTTACGGTGTACCCCTGTTTTTGCTGCAACCTCTTGAATGCTTCCTCCGCAGCTTAAATACTCTTTTAGCAGCTCATAGTAATCGGAGTGATTTTCCCTGTCGTATTCAAGCAGCTTTCCGATAGTACTTGTGTGAAAGTCCTGTAGAATGTGTTTGTTTTTGACATTCAGCAAAATCTTTTCTACTCCTATATCAGCATAGCTGCAAATAGTTTCATTTTTAAGCTCCGCTACAAAGAAAGAGTCTTTAGCTTGGCTGTAAGCCTCCGGAACCTTTGCCCAGCCTTTACCGGACTGAGAAATTCCTGCTGTGCAGCATAAGCTTTCAGAGCCTTTGAATCGAGCGCTTATAACCTGTATAAGCTTTCTTAAATCCTCAGGAGAACTGTTCTGTTTAATGATAATAAGCTTTTTATCCAGTATGAACGCCGCTCCGGGGAGGGGAGAGGTTTTAAGTATTCTGCTTAGCTCAGAACTGTTTTCGGAAACCGTTTTTGCTGTGACATTTTTTGAGCTTTCGGTAAATTCCAGCATAGCAGCTGTGTAGGAGCTTTCATGTGAAAAACCGGATTTTTTAAGGGTTTCCGCAAAACTTTCTTTTGCGCCGGGATTCATTATCAGATTTTTAAATGCTTCCGCAAGGCTCTGTTCTGTTTTTTCATTGTTTATTATCTTCCGGCAAAACTCATAGCTTACGTCAATGATCCTTGTTTTCCAAGGCATAGTAAAGATCGGAAAGCTATTCTGCTCACAGTAAACGATTACCTGAGGGGGAATATCCGTTACATATGGTCCGAGGTTTACAACAAGCCCTGCCGCATGGTTTTCATGAAGATGCCTTGTGAAGTCTACAAGCCAGCCTGAATGATGTTTGGCAATGCCGGTTGTAAAGATAAGCTCGTTTCCATGCAAAAAGTCAGGTACTTCAGCATCTTCGACCATGTGAACCCAACGGACTGTGTTTTCCATGCCGTTTTTGCCGGCAATAAGTTTTATATTATAAAGCTTTTCAGCGTTCTTGAAAAGCTGTGACAGCATAAGCGGCATACAAAGCGCCTCCTATCTGATTATTCTTTTGCTTATTCCTATTGCACCTGCCGGACAGACAAGTCTGCACAGATGACAGCCTTCACAATTTTTGCCTATAAGCCTTACACTTCGTTTTTGGCTGTCAAATTCAATAGCCTGATGTCCTGCGTCAGAGCATGCTGTATAGCATCTTCCACAGCCTGTGCATTTAGATTTGTCAAACAAGGGATATACGATCGAATCCCTGTCAAGCTCATCCGCAGGACAAAGCTTTGGAAGAGCTGCTCCCACAAGACTGCTTAATTTTTTAATGCTGTGGCTGTACATATATTCAGAAAGTCCGGAAACAAGGTCGTCAATTATCCTGTAACCGTATTCCATTACTGAGGTCGTTACCTGAACGTTTGAACAGCCAAGAAGTATGAACTCAAGTCCGTCACGCCAGCTTTCGATCCCTCCCATACCGCTTATTGGAATATTTTTAAGCTCCGGGCATTTAGCCATATCATGGATAAAACGCAGCGCTATCGGCTTTACTGCCTTTCCGGAATAGCCGGAAACTGAGCATTTACCGCATATATCCGGCATGGAAACCATTGAATCAGCGTCTATATTAGTTATGCTCTTGATAGTGTTTATCGCTGCAAGACCATCAGCGCCGGAATCCACTGCCGCAATTGCCGGTATTTCCATATGCCCTAAATTCGGAGTCATTTTTGCAAGAACAGGAAGCTTAGTACCTTTTTTTACGGCTTCTGTGTATTTTGAAACAAGCTCCGGATTTTGTCCTACATCTGAGCCAAGTCCATGAGCTGACATGTGAGGACAGGAGAAGTTGCATTCAATAATGTCGGCTCCTGCCTCTTCTGAAAGCCTTGCAAGCTTTGTCCATTCATCTTCGGTCTGTCCCATGATCGAGGAAACGATAACCTTGTCGGGAAAGTCTTTTTTTAGCCGCCTCAGAGTTTCCATATTCTCCTCCACGGTATGGTCGGAGATCTGTTCTAAGTTTTTAAAGCCTGAGAAGCTTCTTGTGCTGTTTAAAACTGCGTCAAACCTTGGGGATACCTCTTTTGGCTTATAAAAGCCGATTGTTTTGTATACGATTCCTGCCCAGCCCATGGAAAGCGCTTTAGCACACATATCGTAGCTGCTTGCAACTATTGAGGAGGAAAGAAAAAACGGATTTTCACAGTGAACTCCGCAGAAATCAATTGACAGGTCAGCTTTATGCAACTCAGAGGGTTCAAGACCCAAGGCGATTTCCTTTATCCTGACAGGTCTGTCAAAGTGTATACAGGCGGATTGACACTGTGCCGGACAGTCTGCGCATGATTCTTTGTTTATATATGCTCCTGCAACAGAAGAATTGTCAAATCTTATCGCCCTTACTGCCCTTGCCGGATCAAGTGATCTGCTGCATGCCGCTGTACAGGGAGCGTCGGTGCAAAGCATACATCTTGCGGCCTCCTGCGCCATAATAATATCTTTGTACTTACAGGTCATAGTCTTTCCGCCTTTCTGTAATTATTTAAGGGAGCATTTTACAAATTCGCCCCAGCCTTCTTCTCCTACAAAGTCGCCGTTGTCATATACAAGCTTGCCCCTTGAATATGTCTGAACCGGATATCCGTGAAGCTTTACGCCCTCCCAGATCGTATGATCGCAGTCTGAGTGCATAGCTTCGTTTGTTATAGTAAAGTCCTTTTCAGGGTCGTAGATAACAATATCCGCATCCTTTCCAACAGCAAGAGAGCCTTTCTGTTTGCATCCAAAAATCTTAGCCGGATTTGCCGCACAAAGCTCAACAGCCTTTGTGAAAGGAATCTTCCCTTCATTTGCGGCTGAAAGCATGTAAGGATACATGTTCTCGATTCCTGCGCAGCCGTTAGGTATCTTTGTAAAGTCGTCTTTACCCCAGTCTTTTTCAGAGGTCTGGAAAGGACAGTGGTCAGTTGCGATAGTGTCAATATCTCCACGTTTGATTGCTTCCCAAAGCGCCTGTCTGCTTTCCTCTCCCTTCATTGGAGGGGAGCAGACGAAGTTCCTGCCGTCCTCTCTCTTATATACATCGCAGGTAAATTCAAGATATTGCGGACAGGTTTCAGCATAAATAGTGTATCCCTCGTCCTTTGCCTCAGTCACAGCCTTGACACCGTCCTTGTTTGCAAGGTGAACGATATACAAAGGAGTGTCAAGAGCCTTCGCCCATGCAATGGCACGGCGGTCAGCTTCAGCCTCTACAAATTCAGGCCTTGACATATAGTGATACCAAGCGCTTGTCTTACCCTCTGAAAGGAACTTTTCTGTAAGGGTATTTACCATTTCGTTGTTTTCTGCATGAACGCCGATAAGCGCTCCGCACTGCTTTGCCTTTTCAAGTATCTTATAAAATACTCCGTCAGTAACGCCGAAGTCGTAAACCATGAATACCTTAAAGGACGGAACACCGTATTCAACGGCTTCTTCGATGGAGTCAAGAAGCTTTCCGCTTACATCCTTTACTGCGACATGATATGCGTAATCAACAGCTGCACGACCCTTGCAGAGCTTATCTCTGCGCTTTACAGCGTCAACCATTGTTTCACCAAAGTCTTGCAGCACGAAATCAAATACCGTTGTTGTTCCTCCGCATGCCGCCGCTCTTGTTCCTGCGAAATAATCGTCCGATGAAATTGTTCCGCCGAACGGCATGGCAAGGTGGGTATGAGCGTCAATTGCTCCCGGAAGAACAAGCTTCCCGGATGCATCAATTACTTTTGCACATTCACAGCCGGACAAATCTTCCGATACAGCGGCAATTTTGCCGTCCTTTACTGCAACATCAGCTTTAAACATTTCGTCAGCTGTGCATACAGTTCCGTTTTTTATGATTAAGTCGAACATATAAGTTACCTCCCTTAAAGATTCCCATACGGCAGTATCGCAGGATACCGCCGCCTGGGAGACGCTTTTATTTTTTGTATACTAAAACGATAGCCGAGCGCTGATAAACCTGAGCGATCTCAAGAAGATCCATACCGCCTGCATCGGCTGAGATAAGGTTTGAAACCCATGTTACGCCGAAGTCAACAGTGCCGTTGTTTACAGCTGTTGTTTCGCCAATGTCGCCGCCGCCCGGAACGATATTTACGTTGAGTCCGACCTCGTCGTAGTAGCCCTTTGCAGCTGCAACATAATATCCCATGAACTGGCACTGAGGCAGCCATTTGAGCTGGATAGAAACATCGGTTTTTTCAGGAGTGCCGAAATCGCCGTTCTTGGCAGCTTCCCAATATGAAGTATCTCTTACATCATCAAGAGTCATTGAGGAAAGCTTATCCGCTGCGCTTGAGTCATCAAGCTTTATGTACTGCTTTGCAAGGTCGAGAGTCTGCTGCATAGCCTCTTCGTCCATATTTCCATAATCGCTTACTGCCCCACCCTTTGTATCAGTCGTTACGACCTTAGCGACCTCTGCTGCCATGTATGCCTGATGGTCTGAGGATACGGAAGAGCCGGCTTCAAAAACGATCTGAGCTGCTTCATCCGTATGCTCACAGGCATACTGCCAGCCTTTAAGGGAGGCTGAAATGAACGCTTTTACTGTGTTAGGATTCTTTTCAGCGAACTCCTTGGTACAGAAGATATTATCCTCAAGCATTGCTACGCCTTCGTCGTTCATGTCGATAGTTCCGACCTTATCTCCATAGCCATAGCCACCTTCATAGTCGTTTACAACAAGTCCCAGTTCGTTATACGTCATTGCTGAGGCAAGAGTGATAGAATCATCGTCAAAGCCGTCCATGTCAAAGGACTGTGAGAGGTAGTCCGTACTCTGACCGTATTTTGTAAGCAGCGCCTGAATCTCGTACTCGTTGCCAAGACCCCAGTTACCGACTTTGCCTTCCTTTGCTGCTGCTACTATTCTTTCTTCGTTTGTCATGTTAGCGGAAGAGGAACCGCTTGCAGAAGATGCAGAGCTGCTGCTTTCCTTTTTATCGGAAGAGTTGCAGGCTGTAAGTCCTGCCATTACCATTGTCAAAGCTAAGATTGCCGCAATTGCCTTTTTGGTTTTTTTCATATGAACCATCCTTTCGTTGATTATAGGCATACTGAGTAAAGATTGTGCCGTGCTGCCTATTATGTTTTTCTTTCTCGGTTTATTTAATTGATAAAACCTGTCTGCGGTTTTTCAAGAAAATACTTTCTGCTAAAATGAGCAGTATGTACATTATAATACCTATCAGACATGCAACAACGATATATGCCCATGCTGTTGCATACTGAGCTGTAAGAATATTTTCACGTATCTGACGGCCTACACCGGTAATATATTCTGCGAAGTATTCCGCAACAAGTGTACTGATAACGCTTGAAGGAACGCTTACTCTAAGGGCTGTAAATATGTAGGGAACGCTGTTTGGGAGCCTTAGCTTCAGAAGAGTTTTTCCTTTGCCGCAGGCATATGATTTCATCAGATCTTCTGAAAAAGGTTTCAACTCTGTAAGTCCTCTGTAGGCGTTTACGCTCATTGATGCGGTACACATTATTGTTACTACAATTACCTTCGCTGCAAAGCTTCTTACCGATGCTTCCGGACTTACGTCCTTTGTCCAGTTAGTGATAACCGGAGCAAGAGCTACGATAGGAACGGCATTGAACGCTGATATTACCGTTAGTCCGCCTGAACCGTAGGTCTTGAACAGAGCGGCAATAATAGCAATAAGATATCCCAGAACTGAACCCAAGATAAGTCCCGGAATTGCAACCTCAACAGTTGAAATTACGTTTTCCATTATTTTAGAGGAATTGTCGCTGATGATCTCAGCGATCCTGCTTGGGAGAGGAAGAATATAAACATCAGTGTTAAGCAGCTTGTGAAGAAGCTGGGTCTGCCACATAATGAATATCAGGACTCCGAAAGCGATCGGATAGATTGCCGAGGTTAATTTTTTAAGCTTAGTTCCATAGGTTTTCATAAGCTCACACCCTCTTTCTTGTTTTCCTATTGTTTTTATAAGGCGTCAGAGCCTTTTCGATAATACCCATAAGACAGAAGCTCATGATACCGATAAATGCGCTGAAAAATACTATCTGCCAGAAAACATACCTTGTCATAGCGCCTTTAAGAGACTGTGAGAGAAGACAGCCAAGACCTATGCCACCTTGGAGGGTATCTACAAGGATCGACGCTGTAATTGCCATAGGAGCGGAAATTTTAAGCCCCGTGAAGAAATAAGGTATACATGACGGAATAAGCGTTTTTATATAAATCTGTAATTTATTCGCAGCATAGGAATACATCAGCTCATGCTTTTCACGTTCAACCGATTTAAACCCTGCAAGAGTATTTGTAGCTACCGGATAGAATGTGAGGATAGCCGCAATAATAATACGGCTTTTTGCAATATCTCCTGTAATTGCATTTATGATAGGCGCCATGCCTAAAATAGGAATCATTTGAATAAGCATCAGATATGGGAAAGCGATTTTTTCAGCGATGCCGCTTAAATTCATCAGCAGCGCAAGGACAAATCCGCATAGAGTACCGATCAGAAAGCCTATTCCTGCTCTTGAAAGGGTAGCGCCTGCATTGTCAAGAACCATCTGAAACGCAGTCTGAGAGCCGTTTACCTTTCTGTCGCTGAATATGGAATCAACTATCCCGCTTAAATGAGGAAGAATGTTTTCCGGAGTTCTTTTTGTGCTTTCAACAACTGAAGCACATACTTCCCAGATTATGATCAATCCTAAAATCCATATCAGAGTGACAAACAACTTGGATGTCACAATACGTTTTAACCTGTACATATATTTCAGCTCCTTTTTTAGCTTTTCAGTGTATATAAGTCCTACGGACTCAGTATCAGCCCTTACTTAATCCTAAGATGTTCACTGCCTGAGAGGAAGGGGGACATCCTCTCAGGTTATACTCCTTCAAAGCTGTTTCTGACCTTTGCAACAAGCTCTGTAAATTCTCTTGTGTTTTTTAGTTCTGCTGTTCTCGGCCTTGGAAGGTCAACATCAATTACTGCTGAAAGCCTTCCCGGATGAGGTGAGAGAACGCATATCCTGTCCGAGAGAAATACGGATTCCTGAATATTATGGGTAACAAAAACAATGGTCTTGTTTGTCTTTCTCCATATTCTCAGTAAATCCTCATGAAGCTTTTCACGGGTAAATTCATCAAGCGCTGAAAACGGTTCGTCCATAAGCAGGATCTCCGGCTTTATTGCAAGCGCTCTTGCAATGCCCACTCTTTGCTGCATACCTCCGCTGAGCTGCCGTGGATAGCTGTCTGCAAAATCCGTAAGTCCTACAAGCTCCAGCATTTTCATTGCTCTCTTTACACGTTCTTCTTTTTTGACGTGCATGATCTCGAGAGGAAGCATAACGTTTTTCTTTACTGTGCGCCAGTCATAAAGAACTGCGCTTTGGAAAACTATTCCGTATCTCTGTTTGAGTCTTGCCTCCTTAGGAGTAGACCCTCCAACAAGAATCTCTCCGGAGGTCGGGTGAAGAAGGTCGGCTATGATTCGCAGCAGGGTCGTTTTTCCGCATCCGGAAGGACCGAGGAGTGAAATAAATTCGCCCTTGTGAATATCAATACTGACATTAGTCAGAGCAGTTACATCCTTGCCGTCTGCCTGGTAAACCATTCCGATGTCTTTTAGCATGATTTCCACATCATTGTTTTTTAGCATTTCTGACATAATATCATCTCCTGAAAATAAAAAAGCAGGCACCGGGAATCCCTTATCGGGCCCCGTTGCCTGCTTGATTTCTTTGATTTATCTTATGCTTAGATTATACCACCACACAAACGGGGAGTCAATTAACCTCCGGCTTTTTGTGCATTTGATTATTAATTTCGACTTTAAACAATTGGGTTTTAACATATCTGTTCAAAAGTTAACTGATATTACTTTGACGTTTGTGCCGCAGAGGAATAATGTTCTACGGCATATGTGCTAAGGCATAAAATCCGGAGGTTATAGCTATTACTATAAGATGAACTTTTATACTTAGCACATTTTTTAAGGAGTTTACAAAATATGTATAAATTGTTCAAATAAGTCTTGAAAGCGAAGCTGCATAGTGGTATAATGTAAATATATAATACTTTTTGCCGCTTGTATGCGGTGAAAATCGGCTATTTGGCATTGGCATTTATTATGATGTGTTCTTATTATAATAGATTGTTTTTACTGCGAATATAATAATACTTGTACTAAATACTCATGAAGGGGATTTTGGCTATGTTAAAGGCTAAAAATTACAAGTGGCATATACAGCTGACGCTGTCAGTTATTTCGGTTGTGTTGATTTTGATAGTAATTTTCTTTATGCTGACATCAAATTCAATAATCACCATTACCAAGAACAATATGTCCCTCCGTTCTGATAACTGTGCAAATCAGCTTGATTTATGGACGGACAGCGTTATTAACGAGCTGGGTATATATAAGAAAACAATTGAGGATAATTTCTATGAGGAAGATGAGCTTGAGAAATTTCTTGTAACGACCTATCAGGTACATGACGCATATCCTATGGGAATATATGTAGGCGATGAAAACGGAATGTACGTTGACGCTTCGGGTTGGGTGCCGGATTACAGCGAATGGGTACTGGAGGAAAGACCATGGTATATTGACGGAAAGGAAAGCTATGATTTCGTCTTCGGAGAACCATATGTTGATTCGATGACAAAAACGCTCTGTATAAGCGCTTCGGCAAGGGTGAGGTGTCCGAATACAACAAGAGTAATGAGTACGGACGTGTATCTGGACTATGCAAAACAGCTTGTTAACGATATTGTGAAAAACAGCAGCATCGACGGGGCAATGTTTGTAACGGACGAGGATAGGATCGTAATTGCTGACTCAATGTATGATGTTGCAGGGAATACGCTTGAAAACGGCGATGAATTTTATAAGATAATCAACTCATTTTTAAAAGACGAAGAAGTGCTGCAAAGTGAGATTGATTTCAACAATTCAACCTATTATATCCACATAAAGCAAATGGATAGTACCGGGTGGTATCTTGTTACATATGTAAAGAAAAATACTATTTTGGGATATCTTTATAAAGTTGAGCTTATAATGGGGTTAGTAGCTGCTGTGGCTGCTGTTTTGCTGCTGCTTATCACAAGGGGCTATGCCGGAAAAATGAGCGATATGCAGAGAAAAGCAAAAACAGATAAGCTTACGAAGATACTTAATCGTGAGGGCTTTGAGGAAATTGTTGAAAAATCACTGTCCGATAATCCGGGGCAGGGAGCGCTGATTATTCTTGATATGGATAATTTCAAGTCTATTAACGATAATTTAGGGCATCCTGAGGGTGATAAGGTATTGAGGCTGTGCGCTGATATTTTAGAGAATTTCTTCAACAGAAAGAACGATGCAGCTGCAAGGATAGGCGGAGATGAGTTTGCAATATTTATCGGTCGTGATATTACTTATG
The DNA here is from genome assembly GCA_947586185.1 of uncultured Clostridia bacterium. Lineage (GTDB taxonomy): Bacteria > Bacillota > Clostridia > Oscillospirales > Ruminococcaceae > Porcipelethomonas. The sequence continues at coordinate 29,564 of CANPXN010000010.1, read as the reverse complement.
AAAGCCTGAATACAATGCTTGAAAGGCTTATGGAGAAAATAAAGTCTAATTTTGACGCAGATTATGCAAAATATCATCTGTCCGTTAGTATGGGCGCTGCTTTTGCAAGACAGGGTGCTCTTTATTCAGAGCTTTATCAGTTTGCTGACGATGCGCTTTATGAGGTTAAGCGTGGAGGCAAAAATAAATTTAAAATTGACTTAAAAGAGTAAGAATATGTTATAAAATACCGCCGGCAAAACCAGCGGTATTTTAATAGTTTAACATAATTTTAATTGACTTGAATGAGAAAATGTGATAGAATACTAATATAAGTATTTAAGAAAGGATTTGATCTATTTGAAACCTGGACCTGGTATGCGTACTAATGTCCTTTTACAAAAAATCATATAAGCATACATGAAACATTGCTTTTGCAGCTTTGCTTCATGCTTTGCTGCGAAAGGAAGATTTTATATGATAAATTGTTATTATACAAGAAATTGTAACCATGAATTGATTGATGAGCCTCAGGACGGATGCTGGATCTCCATGATATCTCCAAGCGAAAAGGAGATGTTTTCAATTTCCAGAAAATACAGTATTGATATGGACGCGTTAAAAGCGGCTCTTGATATTGACGAGCGGTCACGTATTGAGGTTGAGGAAAATTATACAATGATTCTTGTAAATATCCCTACAATAGAAGAGGATACCGACCGTGAGCTTTTCAGCACAATGCCTCTTGCAATTATTATGACAAACAAGGTAGTTATAACTATATGCAGTGAAGATACTCCGATTTTACGGCAGTTTTACCAAGGTAAGGTTCGTGACTTTCACACATATATGAGGTCGAGATTTATTCTACAGATATTGTACAAGACTGCATCATGCTATTTGCAGTATCTTCGTATTATTGATCGGAAAAGCGATGAGGTTGAAAATAAGCTTCATAAATCGACACGTAATCAGGAGCTTATAGAGCTTTTGACCCTTGAAAAGAGCCTTGTATACTTTACAACAGCTCTTCGTTCAAATGAAGTGGTTTTGGAAAAGCTGCTCAGAACAGACGTTATTAAGAAATATCCGGAGGATTCCGAGCTGCTTGAGGATGTAATAGTCGAGAATAAGCAGGCTATTGAGATGGCCAATATTTACAGCGGAATCCTGAGCGGCATGATGGATGCCTTTGCATCGGTTATTTCCAATAACCTAAATATTGTTATGAAGGTTCTGGCGATCATTACAATTGTAATGTCGATCCCAACAATGATTTTCAGCGCTTATGGAATGAATACAAATACTAAAGGCATGCCGTTTGCAGAAAGACCGGGAGGTTTTTTGATTATTGTTCTTGTTGCAGTTCTGCTAAGTGTTATTGTAGGCATATGCTTTGTAAAATTAAAGATGTTCAAATAGAAAAAAGCATCGGTTTGGGGATACCCTGACCGGTGCTTTTGTTTTATATCTGTGTTGCGGTTGTGAAAAAGATGAAATAAAGAGGCTCTTGATAAAAAATATCGGACTTTCAAAACGAAAGCCCGATATGTCCTCCGAGATCACTCGGTTGGAGCTACTGACCCGATTCGAACGGGCGACCTGCTCATTACGAGTGAGCTGCTCTACCTGCTGAGCCACAGTAGCATTTTAGTAACATAATCTTAAAAACAGTTATACATATATTTTACCACAAATTTTGAATATGTCAAGATGATAAATGAATTTCAGAAAAAAATTACTAAAATTTAAAAAATAAATTGTATTTTTAGATAAATTATGTTATAATGAAAAAAGCTTTTGAAAATATTCTACGGAGGATTGATTTTTATTATGTCAAAACCTAAAAAAATTGGTGTGTCGATATTTATGGTTGTTTTAACCACACTTCTTATATTATCCTCGCTGCTTACACTTATTACAATATTGTTATTCAGCAGCGGAAGCGGTTCTGCAAAACTGTTCAGTAACTACCTATATCTTATGTCTTCAAAGGAAATGGAGCCTGAAATTTCTTATGGCTCTGCGGTATTTGCCGATGCTGACGATATTCAGGTTCTTACAGAGGGAAACGTTGTACTCTGTAAAATAAAAAAGGACCGTGAGGCGGTTTTAAGAATTACTGAGGTCGTTCACAATACTGACAATACCATATATAAGGTTGCCGGAGATTCGACACCGGATACGGTTTTTGAGGTCGATAAAAGTAATGTACTTGCAAAATGTACATCCTCTGATAAAACCCTTGGTTCTGCAATAAATTTAATTATAAGTACTAAGGGTGTAGTTATCTTTCTCATACTTCCTTGTATTCTTTTAGTAATATTTATTTTTGCAAAGGTTATATCTTCCAGAAAACGGAATGCGGAAGAGGATGAGTATTACGAGGAAGACCCTGTTGATTATCAGTATGGAGGATATGATGACGGGGATAATGACGAGTACTATGACGATGAGGATTATGAAGAACCGCCTCAAAGACGTGCTCCAAGACCTAACAATCCTCTTTTTGAACCTGGAATGCCTGTAAGAAGGGATCCGGAATTTCAGAGAAAGAAGTCCTCGATTGCAGAGAACTTTGCGCAGAAATATCCTGCTGGAAGTTCAGGAAAGACAACCACCTTCTCACGCACTGAAACTCCTGATGATATGCTGATAAATGATCTTGCAAATCAGAAGCGCAGCAGAAGACCGGCGGAAAGACAGCGTTCAGCTTCCTCAGCAACAATGGCTGTTGAGCGTTTTAAAATGGCAGTTGATGAAAATCCGTCAACTCCGTTTTCAAAGACTCCTGCAAATGCTGAGAATGATAAAATGGCAGCGATCAAGGCTGCACTCAGACAAAAGGAAGAACAGGAAAATGCTGCAAGGAATAAAAGCAGGGAATCTGCTCCAAGGTCTGAGGGTACAAGAACTGCAAAAAGACCTAAGCCACAGAAGCCGGCAGTTAAGAAGAGAAACGACAATATTAATTCTATAGAAGACCTTATTAAGGCTCTTGAAGACGAAAAGAAGAAGCTTTGATATTAAAACCGCCCCTGTTTATTTGTTTAAACAGGGGCGGTTCATTATTTAACTGTCTTTTTAAAAATTCTGCCTGAAAACGGCTGTAAAGTAATTTTCACTTCTTTGCTGAAGGTTTTGCTGGATTTTTTCTTTTCGGTATTACCGCCGAACTCGTTCCAGTCACTGTTCAGAATTTCTGTAAGGCATAATTTTTCCTCCGGTTTAAAGCTTACGGTTTGCTCCTTATCGGAAAAGTTAAATGCACATATAATTGACTCAAGTATGTTTGAACGCTCATAAACATAGCATGACTGTTCACAAGCGTCAACGACATGCCACTTGAACGAAACTGAATTATAGTCGCCGTCGAACAGGGAGGCATGCTTTAAATATATTTTATTGAGCTGCTTCATATAATTTCTGAAAGAATCATGGAGAGGATATTTAATAAGACTCCAATCCTGCTCCTTTGTTTCATCCCATTCACGGAACTGCGCTATTTCATTGCCCATGAAGTTAAGCTTTTTTCCGGGATGTGTGTACATATACATATACATTGCACGACATTGCGGGAACTTTACGTCATAGTCCCCCCACATTTTCTGAATTATGGTAGCTTTTCCGTGTACATTTTCGTCGTGGGAGAGAGGGAGTATATAAAGCTCATTGTAAAAGTATGCCATTGAAAATGTGAGCTTGTGGTAGTGGTAAGGTCTTTCAGCCGGCGGAGTCTTAAAATAATTAAGCGTATCGTTCATCCAGCCTAAATCCCATTTATAATCAAAGCCCAAACCATCATATTCCACAGGAGCAGTGATCTTAGGATATGATGTTGAATCTTCAGCAATGAGTATGGCTGTCGAGTGAAGTCTGTGAAGACCGGCATTCATAGTCTTTATAAAATTTACTGTATTGCCATTTTCGCCTCTTGTCGGTTCACCCTGCCAGTAGATCGCACGGCTTATAGCGTCCATTCTTATGCCGTCAAAATGAAATTCCTTGAGCCAGTAGTTTGCGGCGGACTGCAAAAAGCTGCACACCTCGCCTCTGGAGTGTATGAAATTATATGAGCCCCATTCGCTTGTACCAACATCTGAGGATGGATATTCGTAAAGGTCTGTTCCGTCATACTTTGCCAGTGCATAACCGTCTACTGCAAAGTGTACCGGAACAAAATCAATTATAGCTCCGATTCCGGCCTTATGGCATTTGTCAATAAGCTCCTGGAGCTCTGAGGCTGTGCCATATCTTGATGTTGGACTGAAAAATCCTGTATTCTGATATCCCCATGAGCAGTCGGCAGGATGTTCGCTCAGCGGCATAAACTCGATATGAGTATATCCGTTGTCCTTAACATATTTGATAAGCTCGTCTGCAATTTCTGAATAGGAAAACCATCCGTTTTCATTTTCCGGATTATTCTTCCATGAGCCGAGATGAAGCTCATATATATTCATAGGCTCGTTGTAGTTCTTGCTTCTTGTTTTCATCCACTTTTCGTCAGAGAATTTATGCGCTGAAAGGTCCACTATGTATGAAGAAAAATTAGGCCTCAGCTCCATTCCGAAGCTGTACGGATCGCAGTGCTCTCTTCTTTCGCCGTTTTGGGAATAAATAACATATTTGTACATATCGCCGAATTTTGCGTTTCCGTTTCTGTATACAAAAACCTGATCATTTCCCTCATGATACATCGGTTCTTCATTCCAGCCGTTGAAGCTTCCGATAATGTTAACTGCTTTTGCATTTGGAGCATATGTTCTGAAAACTATATGTTCACCTTCTTTATGTGCTCCAAAAAAGTCGTAGGCATCAAATGAATTGCCTGTATAAAAATCATATAAATTCATAATTACTCCTCCTTAACAATATTATGTAATTTCAGTGCAGCCTCAAAAACAGGAAGCGTTGTTCTGAAAACTGTTATGCCATGGCTTTCAGCTTCTTTGCGGAAATTCTCGTCCACAGCTACTCCCTCTGCGATTATAACGCATGCAGCTTTTGTACGATATGCTACCGCAAGGGTGTTTATATTGCAGATCACAGTTATCCATGCGCAGCCTTCGGAAGCTCGGGCAAGGGCAAGGCTCAGCATGTCACAGCAGTACACCCTTTCGATTTTAGTTTCAGTATGAATTCCCGAATTTACAGCTTCAAAAATATCAGAATTAATAAGATCTTTAACTGTCATGACTCTTCCTAAAAATATATTTTCATAGTGATCGTTGTTCCAATGCCCTTACGGGAATCAATCATCATATAGTCCGTATGCTTTTTCATGCTGGCAAAGCCCATGCCTGCGCCAAATCCCATTGACCGTGCCGATTCGCCTGCGGTGGAATATCCCTCCTGTGTTGCAAGGTCAACATCAGGAATACCCGGGCCTCTGTCTGAAAGAGTCATAGTTATGCATCGGTCTGAAACTTCCACATCAATTTCTCCGCCGTTGGAGTGTATTATCATATTAATTTCGCCTTCATAAAGAGCAATTGCGGCACGTCTTACGGCTTCCGCATCAATCGGAAGCTTTTTCATCCAGTCTCTTACTTTGCCTGATACATCTCCGGCATGACTGAAATCATCGGCTTTTACGGTATACTTAACCTTTTCGTTCAAAGATTCAAGCTCCTTTCATTTTAAGGCAGTACCGCACAAAGATTGTGCGCAGATTGCGCAGTCAGATTTTCCGTCAGATTGCATAAAAAGCTCGCAGGCATACTGGCGTATGTCAAGAGATTTTTGTGTGATATGACGGAAAATATGCAAGCAAGATGTGTGCAAAGCCGTCAGGCGTGCTTTGTGCGGTATTGCCTTAACTATATTGCTTAATTTTACGACATGCAGAAAGCAAATATCTAATTTGCCTATCCGAAAAAACATTTAGTAAAATTTATTATACCACAGGGATTTTCGGTTGTAAAGCTGAAAATGCCAGATTTAGAAAAAATATAACTACATGCTGTATTTTCCACCCTCTTTAAGCCGTCTGTTTGCTGGAAAGATAGCTGTCAACAAGGGCAGTCGGCACAAGCGTGTAATATGACAATATTGCATAGAGCAAAAAAACGCAGTTGTGCATATTGCACAAAATATCCATGCCGTATTAGTGACATATTTGAATGGAATTAAAACACGAATTATGGTATAATTAAAGAGCTTAGGTACGTGTATTTATTTCCACGTCCATATTTATAAGGAGGTTCAATAATGAGTTCTAAAATTTGCTCAGTACCTTTCAACGGCACTGCAGAACAGGAAGCAGAGCTTTTAAAGGTTATCAGTGAAAGGAAGCATGAAAAAGGCTCGCTTATGCCTATTCTTCAGAAAGCACAGGATATTTACGGCTATCTTCCGATCGAGGTTCAGAAAATTATTTCCAACGAAATGGATATTCCACTGGAAAAGATCTACGGCGTTGCAACTTTTTATTCACAGTTCGCTTTGAATCCGAAGGGTCAGTATAAAATTTCTGTCTGTCTTGGTACGGCATGTTATGTAAAAGGTTCTGGCGACATCTATGCTAAGCTCCAGGAAATTCTCGGCATCGAGGGCGGTCAGTGTACTCCGGACGGAAAATTCTCACTGGAAGCCTGCCGCTGCATAGGCGCATGCGGACTTGCACCGGTTCTTACAGTTAATGAAGACGTTTATGGAAGACTTACAGTTGACGATGTAAAAGATATTATTGCTAAATATTCAGAATAATGATGTCTGAAATCTCGCTGGGAATTCTTGACCTAGCTGAAAATTCGCTCAGAGCCGGTGCGTCTTTGATTGAGATCAGCGTTGGCGTAAGCTCTTATGAGGGTACTTTGAACGTTTCCGTAAGGGATAACGGCTGCGGTATGACGGCCGAGCAGCTTGAAAAGGCTGTCGATCCCTTTTTTACAACAAAGGAAACCGAAGGCTCAGGACTGGGTCTGCCCTTTCTGAAATATTCCGCAGAATGTACGGGAGGTACGTTTCGGATCGAATCTGTGAAAGGAGAGGGAACATGCGTCAAAGCAGTTTTCGGACTGTTTCATATAAACCGTATGCCCCTTGGTGATATTGGGGCAACTGTGAGAGCGGTTATGGTTTTGTGTGCGGACGTTGTGTTCAGCTTTTCTGCGGACGGCAGAGGCTTTGTTATGGATACAAGAGCGATAAGGAAAATTCTCGGCGATGTTCCGCTTGAGTCAGCTCCGGTTATGGAGTACATAAAGGAATATCTTGAAGAAAATATTCAGGAAACAAGCGGCGAGATAAAGCTTTAAACATAATTTATATATCTATATCGTTCCCGTTTAACAGGAGGAAAAATATGAAGTCTATTGAAGAATTGAATGCTATCAGAGACAAGATGAAGGATCAGGTTGGACTGCGTTCAGAGAATCCTGATTGTACAAAGGTTGTGGTTGCAATGGGTACATGCGGTATCAATGCAGGCGCAAGAGAAGTTCTCAATACATTTGCAGAGGAGATAGCTGCAAAGAAAGTAAAGGACGTTATGGTTTCACAGTCAGGCTGCATCGGTATGTGCAAGTATGAACCTGTTGTTGAAGTTTACGGACCTGGAAATGAAAAGGTAACATATGTTGAAATGACTGCGGACAAGGCAAAAGAAGTCGTTGAAAAACATATTATTAATGGTCAGATCGTAAATGATTACGTTTTAAAATAATCATCAGAATTGATTAAGAATTTGTCTTCATAAGAAATGTGTGCGGATTTTCGAGCATAATTTTGTTGTAGACAATGCAAAATACGCAGGCTAAGGCAAAGTTTGCCGAAAAGATGTGCGCAGATGCTTGTAAAGACAAGTTCTAATAATTTGCTGCCAGATATGGCAAGCTGAAAGGAATTTGAATTTATGTATCGTTCTCATGTATTAATTTGCGGTGGTACAGGCTGTACTTCTTCAGGCAGCGCTAAAATCGAAGAAGCGCTCAGAACAGAGATTGAAAAAAATGGTCTTTCTTCAGAAGTTCAGGTTGTTAAAACCGGTTGCTTCGGACTTTGTGCTTTAGGTCCGATTATGATCGTTTATCCGGAGGGTACTTTCTACTCAATGGTTAAGCCTGAGGATATTCCGGAAATCGTTTCAGAACACCTTTTGAAGGGCAGAATAGTAAGCAGACTTGTTTATCAGGAAACTGTTACAGACGACGGTATCAAGTCCCTTAACGACACGGACTTTTATAAGAATCAGCACCGTATTGCGCTGAGAAACTGCGGCGTTATCAATCCTGAAAATATTGAAGAATATATTGGCAGAGACGGTTATCAGGCTTTGGCAAAGGTTCTGACTCAGATGCAGCCTGACGATGTTATCCAGACTATTCTCGACAGCGGACTCCGTGGTAGAGGCGGCGGCGGTTTCCCTACAGGTATGAAGTGGAAGCTTGCAAGAAATATCGTAAAGGACGCAGACCAGAAGTATGTTTGCTGTAACGCCGATGAAGGTGACCCGGGCGCATTTATGGATCGTTCAGTTCTTGAGGGTGACCCGCATGTAGTATTGGAGGCTATGGCTATTGCTGGCTATGCTATCGGAGCTACACAGGGATATATTTACGTTCGTGCAGAATATCCTATTGCTGTACAGCGTCTTGAAATTGCTATTAATCAGGCAAGAGAATACGGACTCCTCGGAAAGAATATCTTTGGAACAGATTTCTCATTCGATATTGGTCTGAGACTTGGCGCAGGCGCTTTTGTATGCGGTGAGGAAACAGCTCTTATGACATCTATCGAAGGCAACAGAGGTGAGCCTCGTCCACGTCCTCCGTTCCCGGCTGAAAAAGGTCTTTTCCAGAAGCCGACAATTCTCAACAACGTTGAAACATATGCAAATATTCCGCAGATCATTCTTAACGGAGCAGACTGGTTTGCTTCAATGGGTACTGAAAAGTCAAAGGGTACAAAGGTATTTGCTCTCGGCGGTAAGATCCACAACACAGGTCTTGTTGAAGTTCCTATGGGTACAACACTTAGAACCGTTATCGAGGAGATCGGCGGCGGTATTCCGAATGGAAAGAAGTTCAAGGCTGCTCAGACAGGCGGTCCTTCAGGCGGATGTATCCCGGCTGAACATATGGATATTCCGATCGACTATGATAACCTTATTGGCATTGGCTCAATGATGGGTTCAGGCGGACTTATCGTTATGGACGAAGACAACTGTATGGTTGATATTGCTAAGTTCTTCCTTGAATTTACAGTAGATGAATCCTGCGGTAAATGTACACCTTGCCGTGTAGGTACAAAGCGTATGTACGAAATGCTTGACAAGATCACAAAGGGTAATGCTACACTTGAAGATATAGACAAGCTTGAAGAGCTGTGCTACTACATAAAGGCAAATGCACTTTGCGGACTGGGACAGACAGCTCCTAACCCGGTACTTTCAACACTTCGCTACTTTAGAGATGAGTATATCGCCCATGTAGTTGACAAAAAATGTCCTGCCGGCGTATGTAAGAGCCTGTTGAGCTTTGAAATTGATCCTGACAAGTGTAAGGGCTGTACTGCTTGTTCAAGAGTATGTCCTGCTGGTGCTATTTCTGGTACTGTTAAGAATCCGCATGTTATTGACAAGTCAAAATGTCTCAAGTGCGGTGCTTGTATGGAAAAATGTAAGTTCGGCGCTATCACTAAGAAATAATTGCGGAGGAAGCTAAATATGGAAAATATAAATCTTAAAATAAATGGCATGGCAGTTTCTGTACCTAAGGGTACAACCATTCTTGAAGCTGCTCACAGTGCTCATATTGATATTCCTACACTTTGTTTCTTGAAGGATATCAATGAAATCGGCGCCTGCCGTATCTGTGTCGTTGAAGCACAGGAAATGCGTGGACCGGCTCTTGGTCCTAAGAGACTTGTTGCGTCATGCGTTTATCCTGTAAGCGAGGGCATGGAGGTAAGCACTAACTCTCCTAAGGTAATAGATTCAAGAAGAAAAACTCTTGAGCTTATCCTTTCAACTCACGACAGAAAGTGTCTGTCATGCGTAAGAAGCGGAAACTGCGAGCTTCAGAAGCTCTGTAAGGATATGAAGGTTGACGACGAGTGCGCATATGAGGGCGAAAAGGTTAAATATGAAATCGACAATTCCGCTGCACATATGTACCGTGATAACAATAAGTGCGTACTTTGCAGACGCTGCACAGCAGTATGCGAAAAGGTTCAGGGTATAGGCGTTATCGGCGCTAATGAACGTGGATTCAAGACTTCTATCACAAGTGCATTTGAAATGGGACTTGGCGAAACAAGCTGCGTATCCTGTGGTCAGTGTATCGCTGTATGTCCTACAGGCGCAATTTCAGAAAAGGATTATACCACACAGGTATTTGAGGCAATTGCAGACCCTACAAAGCATGTCATTGTTCAGACAGCTCCGGCTGTAAGAGCAGGTCTTGGCGAATGTTTCGGTTATCCTATCGGTACTGACGTTGAGGGTAAAATGGTTGCAGCTCTCAGACGTCTTGGATTCGACAAGGTGTTCGATACAGACTTTTCAGCCGACCTTACTATCATGGAAGAAGCTAACGAGTTTATAGATAGAGTAAAGAACGGCGGAAAGCTTCCTCTTATTACTTCATGCTCACCTGGATGGGTTAAATACTGCGAGCATTATTTCCCTGATATGACTGAGAATCTTTCATCATGTAAGTCACCTCAGCAGATGTTCGGAGCTATTGTTAAGTCATACTATGCTGAAAAAGAAGGCATTGATCCTAAGGATATTGTAAGCGTAAGTATTATGCCATGTACAGCTAAGAAGTTTGAGATCGGCCGTGACGACGAAGGAAGAGATGGAATGGCTGATGTTGATATTGCACTTACAACAAGAGAGCTTGGTAGAATGATCGAGCGTGCAGGCATCAACTTTAATGCACTTCCTGATGAAAAATACGATGATCCGCTGGGTATCGGTACTGGTGCCGGCGTAATCTTCGGCGCTACAGGCGGCGTTATGGAGGCTGCCCTCAGAACAGCTGTTGAAACACTTACAGGCGAAGAGCTTGCTGATGTTAACTTTACAGATGTAAGAGGCGTTGAAGGCATTAAGGAAGCTACTTATAATGTTGCAGGCATGGATGTTAAGGTTGCTGTTGCAAGCGGACTTGCAAATGCAAGAGAGCTTCTTAAAAAGGTTCAGAGTGGCGAAGCTGACTACCAGTTCATTGAAATCATGGGATGTCCTGGCGGCTGTGTAAACGGCGGCGGTCAGCCTCAGGTTCATGCAAGTGTAAGAAACTTCAATGATATCAGAGAGATGAGAGCTAAGGTTCTTTATAATCTGGATGAAAAGAACGCTATCAGAAAGTCACATGAAAATCCTGTTATCAAGGAACTTTATGCGACATATCTTGGCGAACCTGGCAGCCATAAGGCTCATGAACTTCTCCACACAACATATGTAAAGAGATCAGTTAACTGATAAATAAATTTAAACCGGCATTTCATTTTGAGATGCCGGTTTTTTCAAAAACAGCTCCCTCAAGTTTTTATGAGGGAGCTGTTAAATTTATGTTTTATACTATTCTTCTATAAACATACAGACAAAGTCTATTTAAAGATTAGTAACATTATTTAGTCCATACACTTATAGCTTGTAATCAGATTTTCAGAAAAGGCTTTTACGTTTTCTGCACTGTCTTCAAAAGAAATACCGTCAGTATACATATAATCGCTGATATTACCGATTTCATCATATCCCATATACTGTAATAAAACGCCTGTATTTACATCGACCATAAAATCAAATTTTGACACATTCAGTTTGTTTCCGTATTCTTCTTCTGTCTTACCTGTAATATGGTAACACTCTTTGCCGTCATACTTTTCAATGCCCTCTATATCCCAAAGCTCTTTATTTTTCAGAAATCCGAAAGTCATTTCCTGAGGGAACAAGCTGATACTTGCCTCAGGCACATTAGTAGGATTTGTTCTTAAGTTATAACACGGATTGCCATCGCTTTCCATAGTGATTCTTTCATCATCCGGTATATCCAGCACGGAATCAAGCGTTATAACATACCCCGGATTTGAAGCGTAGGTTTTTTCTGTATTGTCTACACTGATGCAGGAGCTTTCGCCGTCGCAGTACATTTCCGTGTCATATATAATGTCATTTGTATCTGCCATGGAATCAACAGCATCCATGCTGACGGATTTACTCATATCAGCATTATACTGGGTATGGCGGAAGAATGCTTTTGATTCCGACAAAACGGTCTGGAATTCTATTTTGTTGCATGTATCATTAGCCGGGAAATATACAGTGCCCGAAACCTTATCATAATAGTCTATGCTGTTAAGCATAATATGATATATGTCGTCCTTTGTTGCAGAGCTGCTGCTTACTGCCGTTTCAAGCTTTCTTCCAGTTGCTTTAGGTATATTTACGGTCGCTGTTGCTGCCTCTGTTGCAGGCTCTGTTACGGATGCTGCCGGGCTTTTGATAGTTTTTATTTCGTTTTTATCTGTGTTTAAAGCATAGGCGATAAAGCCTGTGGTAGCAAGGCTTACGACGGCTGCGATAGCAGCAATTGTTGTTATATTATTTTTTATATTCATAATATTCTCCTTTTTATGATGACAATAAAACTTGTATTGCATCAGCACCGGTATTCTTACCTTTTGTTCCTGATGGTTCTACAAAAGCATGTTTTGATGTATAATATGAACCCTCTGGAAGTGGACTCAAAGTTTTTGCTACAGATATCCACCCTGCTGGTGCTTTTTCTTGATTAAGATAACCAACTCGATTACTTTGTGTATTAGATAACTGAACGTAATATGCAGCGGAAGGATCTGTGAAATTTGCATGATTCAAATACACTTTAATTGTGCATCTACAAGAAGTAGCATTTGCGCCCATTGATGGATACTTCCAATAGTAGCTGCATGATGATTTTGAGCTTGAAGCAATTCTTGCATCACCATTGTACAATGAGTTTGCTTTTAAATACGAATACGCATTGCCTCCATTTGTGTTACCATAACCGCTTGCAATTGAATCATTATCAATTGTTCTTGTAGCAGAGTAGGCGCTGGCTGGAATGCTTAATGTGTTGACTGAAAGTGTTAAAGCAATCATAGCTCCAGACACAAATTTTTTCAATTTGCTTTTCAATTTTTTCATCTCCTATTTTTAAATAATAACTTATTAAAAACAAATTTTGCTATAAGGAAGTGAATTTCCATGGAATTAATTTCCTATGCTTTTATTATACAGTGGTTATTTATTATTGTCAAGTATTTTATAAAAATATTTTTGAACTATTTATTTAAGCAAACCATTCTATGGCTGCTGCTACGCCATCATCTATACATGAATCAGTTTCATATATGGCGGCATCCTTTATATAGTCAGGAGCGTTGCCCATGGCGAAGGAATATCCTGCAAATTTAAGCATGGAAAGATCATTATCGCTGTCTCCCACAGCCATGACCTCAGAGCGGTCAATATCAAGAATGCGGCAAAGGCTTTCAAGACCGCTTCCCTTATTGCATGTGGAGGACGTGATCTCAAGATTATTTCTTAGTGAATAGGTAATATTTGGTGTAGGGGACAAGGTACTCAGATTGCGGATAACTTTCTCCCTGTAACTGATATCTGCAAAGAACAGATTTATTTTTTCCACAAGACTTTTCTGTTCCCGATAAAATTTTTTAATATCTTCTACTTTGATCCTTGAATTTATAAGCATATTATAAAACTTATCAGTCAGTCCATATTTTTCAAGGCATAGGGACTGGCTTTCCTGCATGTATGCCTTATTGTCAATATACAGATCAAGCATGCATTCCGAACGTGAAATTTTTTCAACTGCAATATCGCTTATTTCCCTCGGCATAGGATTTGAGTAAATGATTTTTTCACACCCGTTTGTGACAGAGGCTCCATTGGAGGTTATAAAATATTCAATTTCTTTAATATTTCTTACACTTTCAGGTATTTCACCAAAGGCTCTGCCGGTGCATATTACTACGTGTAGTCCTTTGGAGACAGCCTGCTTAACGGCGTTTATATTGCGTGGTGAAACGTCCATACCATTTGACAGAAAGGTTCCGTCAAGGTCGAGGGCAATCAGTTTAATGCTCATTTAAATATTTTTCCTTATCAATTTTTCTTGTATCTGTTTCCCTGATTTTTTTTCTGATTTCAAGAATGCTTCCGGGAGCCATTGACAACTCGTCGATTCCCATTGCAAGAAAGGCTTCGGTCATGTTTATATCGCCGCCCAGTTCGCCGCAGATACCGCACCATATACCGTTTTTGTGGGCGTTCTGAACGGTTATATCAATAAGCCTCAGCACAGACGGGTGGTAGGGGTCAAAATAACGTTCAAGATTTCTGTTTTGCCTGTCGACAGCGATGGTGTACTGAGTCAGGTCGTTAGTTCCAATGCTGAAAAAATCCACCTCAGGTGCAAGAATATCGCTTATTACAGCGGCAGCCGGTGTTTCGATCATTATTCCCACAGCCATTTTTTCATTGAATTCTACTCCTTCTTTTCTAAGGCTGTCCTGAACTTCAGCAACGATTGCTTTTATCTCCCGAACCTCCCACAGAGATGCCACCATAGGGAACATTACCTGTATGTTTCCAAACGCACTTGCACGGCAAAGGGCTCGCAGCTGGGTTTTGAATATTTCTTTTCTGTCAAGGCATATTCTCAGCGCTCTCCAGCCAAGTGCAGGGTTTTCCTCCTTGGGTATATTAAAGTATTCTATTTGCTTGTCTGCACCTATGTCCATGGTTCGGATTATAACAGGCTTTCCAGCCATGCTTTCGGCAGCTTTTTTATATACTGAAAACTGAAATTCCTCAGTTGGATAATCATTATTTTCAAGGTAAAGAAATTCACTTCTGAAAAGACCTATCCCTCCGGCATCGTTTTTCAACGCTTCGCCTAAGTCGGAAAGGCTGCCTATATTTGCATAGAGCTCTATTTTTTTGCCGTCAGCAGTAATATTTTCCTTACCCTTTTGCTGCTTTATCAGTTCTTTGTGTTCAAGATATTTCTTTTGCTTTACTTTCTGCTCCGACAGAGTTGCTTCGTCTGGATCAATGAATATTTCCCCGGTAAACGCATTTATAATAGCAAAGCTTCCTTCAAGATCTTCTTCCAGTGAACTGCCTGCGCCGATTATTGCAGGTATTGCCATTGTTCTTGCAAGAATAGCAGTATGAGAATTTGCCGAGCCCTTTCTTGTTACAAATGCAATAACTGAGCTTTTGTCCATCTGTACGGTTTCGCTGGGAGTCAGGTCGTCAGCGCAGATAATAAGGTTCTTTCCGGAGGACAGGCTGTTTTCAGAATTTTTCTTCGACAGGTTGCGAATTATTCTGTCAGAAATATCCCTCACATCCGCCGATCGTGCTTTCATATACTCGTCATCCATATCCGAAAACATGGCCGCAAAGTTATCAGAGGTAACTGCTACTGCATATTCTGCGTTTACTTTCTGAGTATTGATTATATTTCTTACCGAGTCGAGATAGTCCATGTCCTCAAGCATCATCTGGTGGATGCTGAATATCTGTGCATTGGATTCGCCTACTTCTTTTACGGCTTTGTTAAATAGCTCTTTGAGCTGCGAAACCGCAAGCTCTCTTGCGCTTTCAAAACGTGAGATTTCAAGCTCTGAATTATCCGTACTGACCCTTCTTACATTTACCTGATCTTCTCCGGAAAAGTGGATCGTACCTATTGCAATACCGTTGCTTACACCTTTACCCTTTATAATTTTCATTCAGCTTTCATTCCTTTCAGAATTTGTATGTATGTATTAAGCTTTTCCACCAAAGCTATTATTATTCATTTATGCCTAAAGGGAATAAAATGTATATATTTTCGTCATGCAGAAATAATATTTTAATATGAAAAAAATTTTAAAAATGCTTCCTTATGGGGATAAAGTACTTGATTTTTTTACAGAATGTGCTATAATTATAAGATAAATAAGTTAAAAAACCTTTATTGGAGGGCAGCTGTTGAATAAGAGCGATTTTAATAATGAACTTAAATTTATTTTATTGAGATCAATTTTTCTTGATTGTGCTGCTTATCTGATTTCTGTGTTTTTTATCGGCTTTACAGTTCGGATGGCTGCCGGTCTTTTACTTGGAACATTTGGCATGATGGTGAATCTTTATCTGTTGTATAGGTCCGTAGCAAGGATAGTCAATAGCGGAGGCTCAAAGGCGCAGTCTTTCATGATGAAGAGTTATCTTTTCAGGCTTTTTGTTACCGGCGTCATTATTGTTATTTCAATGAAGCTGAGCTTTATAAATACAGTCGGAACTGTTCTGCCATATTTTTATCCAAAGCTGGTTTATACTGGAAGCACATTATTCAGGAAGGGAGGTAAGTCTGATGAAAGCGTCTGATTTTATTCAGGGTATGAAGGAAATCAATATTACCGGACCTAAGGTTGCTTTTCACTTTGATATTTTCGGCGTCAGGATAAATGTCACTGAAACAATTATTATAAGCTGGGTGATCGTGCTTGCTCTAACGCTTCTTGTGCTTTTTCTAACTCATAACATGAAGAAAAAGCCTGAAAAGAAAAGACAGGTAATTGCTGAATTTCTTGTTAAGACGGTTGATAACCTTGTTAAAAGCACTATGGGAGAAAGATATAAGTCTTTCGGTCCTTATATTGCAGCATTGTTTGCATCGTCAATATTCGGAAGCCTTGTAAGTCTTATCGGACTGAGATCGGTTACGGCTGATTACAGTACGACTCTTACATGGGCACTGATGAGCTTTGTAATGATCGAAGCTGCAAAAATCAAGGCGGACGGAGTTGGAGGCTATCTAAAAAGCTTTATAAATCCGCTTAATATTGTAAGTGAAGTATCGACTCCTGTTTCGATGTCGTTCCGTCATTTTGGAAATGTTGCAGGCGGTATGATCATATCGAGCCTTATTTATTTTGCCCTTACCGGACTTTCAAATGCAGTTGGTCTTGCAGTTCCTGTGTTTACAATAGGTCTGCCGGCTGTATTGTCGCTTTACTTCGACCTGTTTTCAGGATTTATGCAGGCGTTTATTTTTATCATGCTTACAATGATCTATATTGCAAGCGCAAAAACAGAAGAATAGCCTTTTACCCCGGAGAAGGCATAAAAAATCATATTATTTATACGGGGAGAAATGGAGTAATCTTATGGAAAATGCAAGAGCTTTAATTTTGGCAGCGTCAGCTATCGGCGCAGGTCTGGCTATGATCGCAGGTATCGGCCCTGGTATCGGTGAAGGTTATGCAGTTGGTAAGGCGTGTGAGGCCATCGGCAGACAGCCGGAATCCTCAGGCGCTGTAACAAGAACAATGTTCATAGGCTGTGCGGTTGCGGAATCAACAGGTATTTACGCTTTCGTTGTAGCCCTCATTCTTATGTTTATTAATCCGTTCCTCGGAAAACTCTAAGCTGAAAATAAAAATAATAAGCTGGAGGAGTATAAATGCTGGAATTTTTATCCATTGACATCGGTACGATTATATTTACATTTTGTAATCTGCTGATATTGTTTCTGGTGTTTAAGCATTTTCTATTCGGAAGAGTATATAAAATTTTAGAAGAACGTCAGAATGAAGTTTCCGACACATATAGCAAGGCTGATGAGGCTCTTGAACACGCAAAGTCGCTGGAGAGCGAATATTCCTCTCTTATGACCGGAGCAAAGGAAGAGTCTGCGGAAATGATCAAGAATGCTTCAAAGAAAGCTCAGCAGCGTTCGGATGAAATTATCTCAGAAGCGAAAAGCGAAGCATCGGCAATATTGGCAAAGGCCGGAGAAGATATTGAAAGAGAAAAGAAGAGAGCTAAAAGTGAACTGAGAGGAGAAATTTCCGAGCTTGCAGTTTTGGTTGCACAGAAGGTTGTTGAAAAGGAAATATCTGAAAAGGATAACGAACGCCTTATCAACGACTTCATTGAAAATGTAGGTGATCTGAAATGACAGGTGATGTAGGAAAGCTCTATTCAACAGCGCTTTTTGAACTCAGCGGAGAAGAAAATACCTTTGATGAGGTTCATTCTCTGCTGAATGAGTATAATGATATATTTAAGGATAATCCTGATTTCGTTAAATTTCTGTCGTCCCCGGGAATTACCTTTGAGGAAAAGCATGAAGTGCTTTTGAAGGTATTTAACGATGACAGTATGGTCTTTGACTTTATTTGTCTTGTAACGGAAAAGGGAAGAATATCCTATATTGACAGGATTACCAGTGAATTTAATAAGCTTTATTACGAACGCAATAATATTGCGGAAATGACTGTTACCACAAGTACAGCTTTAAAGCCGGAGCTGAAAGAAAAGCTCATATCAAAGCTTGAGGAAAAGTCCGGCAAGAAGGTAAGGCTTATTGAAAGGGTTGACCCGGATATTCTGGGGGGACTTATTATAAGATATGGTAATTCTGAAATCGACAACAGCGTAAAGGGCAAGCTTGAAGCTGTTGCTGAGCAGCTTAAATTACAATAATTTAAAGAAGGTGTATTAATGAATTTACGCCCGGATGAAATAACAGGTATAATAAAAGAGCAGATCAAGAATTATAAATCAAAGCTTGAACTGACGGATGTTGGTACGGTCGTAACTGTCGGCGACGGTATCGCTACGATTCACGGACTTGAAAACTGCATGTCCGGTGAGCTTCTTGAATTTGAGGGCGGAGTATACGGCATGGCGCAGAACCTGGAGCAGGATTTTGTCGGTGCGGTTATGCTTGGCTCTGACTCGGATATCAAGGAGGGCGACTCAGTAAAGCGTACAAACAGCATCGTTTCTGTTCCTGTCGGCGAAGAGCTCCTTGGAAGAGTCGTTAACGCTCTTGGAATGCCGATTGACGGCAAGGGACCTATAAATACTGAAAAGACGGAGCCTATTGAGAAAATTGCTCCGGGTATTATCACAAGAAAATCTGTTCATAAGCCTCTTCAAACCGGTATTAAGGCTATCGACTCCATGATCCCTATCGGAAGAGGTCAGCGTGAGCTTATCATCGGTGACAGACAGACCGGTAAAACTGCTATTGCTCTTGACACTATCATTAATCAAAAGGATCAGGATGTTATCTGTATCTATGTAGCTATCGGTCAGAAGCGTTCAACAGTTGCAAATGTTGTTGAAACTCTTGAAAAGGCAGGAGCTATGAGATATACAATTGTCGTGTCTGCTTCCGCATCGGAGCTTGCACCGTTTCAATATATCGCTCCTTATTCAGGATGTGCAATGGGCGAATATTTTCTGAATCAGGGAAAGGACGTTCTTTGTATATATGACGACCTTTCAAAGCATGCTGTCGCATACAGAACCCTTTCACTTCTTTTGAAGCGTCCGCCGGGACGTGAGGCATACCCGGGAGATGTATTCTATCTCCATTCAAGACTTCTTGAAAGAGCATGCTGTCTAAATGAAAATTACGGTGGAGGAAGCCTTACGGCGCTTCCGATCATTGAAACCCAGGCAGGTGACGTTTCTGCATATATTCCGACAAACGTAATTTCAATTACTGATGGTCAGATATATCTTGAAACAGATCTGTTTAACTCGGGCGTACGTCCGGCTGTTAACCCTGGTATTTCTGTATCCCGTGTAGGAAGCGCAGCTCAGATAAAGGCTATGAAAAAGGTTTCTTCTTCATTAAAGCTTTCATATTCGCAATACAGAGAGCTCCAGTCGTTCTCACAGTTTGGTTCGGATCTTGATGAGGATACCAAATCGAGACTTGCCAAGGGTGAAAGGATCGTTGAGGTCTTAAAGCAGGACAGAAATTCGCCGCTTACAGTAGAGCATCAGGTAATAATTATTTTTGCGGTGGTAAATAACTACCTTAAGGACATCCCTGTAAATCTTATTAATGAATTTCAGGATGAGCTGTTTGACTATGTTGATAACTCATATCCTGATATTATCAAGTCGATCAGCGAAACAAAGGATATGACAAAGGAAAACGAGGAGGCCTTGAGAGGCGTTCTTGAGGATTTTGTAAAGAAATTTATGGCGGATAAATAATCCATTGAAAGGTGATTTGACATGGCTTCATCAAATATGAAAGACATCAAGCGCCGCATAAAGAGCGTCGAAAGCACAAGGCAGATTACAAAGGCAATGGAGCTTGTTTCCTCCTCAAAGCTGAGGAAGGCAAAGGAAAGGGCTGAAAAGTCTGCTCCGTATTTCCAGACTCTGTATGAAACTATGTGCGAGATAATGTCCGGCGATCCGTCATTCAGTTCTATTTACACAAGAAAAAGAAAAAAGAATCTTACACTTCTCATAGTTATCGGCGGTGACAGAGGCCTTGCAGGAGGCTTTAATGCAAATGCATTTAAGCTTGCTCAGTCAAGGATCGACGAGCTGTCCGGCAAAACCGACGTTGTAATTCTTCCTGTAGGAAGAAAAGCAGTGGAGTACTTTGAAAAGCGTGGTCATAAAATCATGACAAAGTATGAAAACATTGCTGAAAACATTACTATTTATGGAGCTATGAGTATTGCGGACAGGATAATTGATGTTTATAACAAGGATAAAATTGACAGGGTAGAAATGATTTTTACCGACTGTGTTTCACCTCTTGTACAGGAGGCTAAGCACATGAGAATTATTCCTGTGGAGAAAAATGAGTCAGAGGGTGTAAATCATAGTCTTACTGAGTATGAGCCTTCTGCTGAATCTGTCTTCGATTCCCTTATACCCCAGTATATGTCCGGCATTCTGTTCGGTGCGATCGTAAGCTCATATGCGGCTGAACAGGCGGCAAGGCGTATTGCTATGGAAAATGCTACCGACAACGCAAACGAAATGATAAGCAGTCTTTCTCTTATTTACAATAGAGCACGTCAGGCTGCTATCACTCAGGAAATCACGGAAATTGTCGGCGGTGCAAGTGCACAGGAATAATATATAAATCCCGTTTGGGAAATATGCTGTAATTTTCGCATGGTGTTTAGGACTTATATCATTATGAGCCTGCGGCTTTGCGGAGATTAATATATACGGAGGAAAATATGCAGAATACCGGAAAAATAGTACAGATCATCGGTGCGGTAGTTGATATTCGTTTTGATAAGGACTGCCTGCCTAATCTGCTTAATGCTATAGAAATTGACAACAACGGTAAAAGACTTGTCCTCGAGGTTGCCCAGCATATTGGTGACGATACTGTCCGCTGTATTGCCATGAGCAGTACTGACGGACTTGTAAGAGGAATGAATGCCGTTGATACGGGTTCTCCAATAAAGGTTCCGGTCGGAAGAGAAACACTCGGAAGAATTTTCAATCTTTTGGGAGATCCTGTTGACGAATGCGGTCCTGTTAAGACTAAGGAGGAGTGGAGCATTCACAGAGAAGCTCCAAGCTATGAAGAACAGCAGGCTGCAAGCGAGGTTCTTGAAACAGGAATCAAGGTTATCGACCTTATCGCTCCATATCTGAAAGGCGGTAAGATAGGTCTTTTCGGAGGCGCAGGCGTTGGTAAAACAGTTCTTATTCAGGAGCTTATTAATAACGTTGCAAACCAGCACGGCGGTATCTCAGTATTCACCGGCGTTGGCGAGCGTACAAGAGAGGGTAACGACCTTTACAACGAAATGAAAGAAAGCGGAGTTATTGACAAAACCGTTCTGGTATATGGTCAGATGAACGAGCCGCCGGGAGCAAGAATGAGAGTAGGTCTTTCAGGACTTACTATGGCTGAATATTTCAGAGATGTTGAAGGTCAGGACGTGCTTTTGTTCATTGATAATATCTATCGTTTTACACAGGCAGGATCAGAGGTTTCGGCGCTTCTGGGACGTATGCCTTCAGCCGTTGGCTATCAGCCTACTCTTGCAACTGAGATGGGCGCTTTGCAGGAGAGAATTACATCAACAAATAAAGGCTCAATTACATCGGTTCAGGCTGTATATGTTCCTGCCGATGACCTTACGGACCCGGCTCCGGCAACGACCTTTGCTCATCTGGATGCCACGACAGTACTTTCAAGACAGATATCATCACTGGGTATTTATCCGGCAGTTGACCCTCTTGACAGTACTTCAAGGATACTTTCACCGGATATTGTAGGACATGAGCATTATGAGGTTGCCCGTGCAGTACAGACCATACTCCAGAGATATACCGAGCTTCAGGATATTATCGCCATCATGGGTATGGATGAGCTTTCAGATGATGATAAGCTCACTGTAAGCCGTGCGAGAAAAATTCAGAGATTCCTTTCTCAGCCGTTTACTGTTGCAGAACAGTTTACAGGTATGGAGGGTAAGTATGTTCCATTGAAGGAAACGATCAGAGGATTCAAGGAAATTATTGAGGGCAAGCATGATGATCTGCCTGAGTCTGCATTCCTGTTTGTAGGAACTATTGACGAGGCGGTTGAAAAAGCCAAAAAGGGTGAAAGCTGATGAAAACCTTTAAGCTTAAAATCATTACTCCTGAAAAGGTGTTTTTTGACGGTGATGCTGAGCAGATCATTGTCCGCACAACAGAAGGCGATACCGGTATTCTTGCCGGTCATGCAAATTATGCGGCAATACTTCCTGCCGGACCGTTCAGAATAAAAAAAGGCGGCGATTTTGAATGGGCTGCTATTTCAGGCGGTACAATTAAGGTTTCAAAGGATGAAACAGTCATACTGGCAATGGCTGCGGAGTGGTCATATGAAATTGATATTGATTGGGCAAAGCGTTCTCATGAGGACGCTCTGAGAAGAATCAAGGAGCATAAAAGCGACGCAGACTTAAAGCTTGCCGAAGCAAAATTAAAGAGATCCCTGAATAGAATGAATATATCGTCCCATATAAAATAGCCGTGTTACGGCATGTAAACCCGTAAGGAAAGTCCTTGCGGGTTTTCTTTGAAAGGAGTGTAAAAATGACAAGGCTTAATGATCTTATCGCAAAAAGCAATAACATAGTTTTTTTCGGAGGGGCAGGCGTTTCCACTGAAAGCGGTATTCCCGATTTCAGAAGTACAGACGGACTTTATAATCAGAAGTATAAGTTTCCTCCGGAAACGATTTTAAGCCATGACTTCTTCATGACGCAGACTGAGGAATTTTATGATTTTTACCGTGACAAAATGCTTTGCTGTCTTGATGCAAAGCCCAATAAAGCACATTTGAAGCTTGCGGAGCTTGAAAGAACCGGAAAGCTCAAAGCGGTAATCACGCAGAATATTGACGGACTGCATCAGGCGGCAGGCAGCAAAAATGTATACGAGCTTCATGGCTCTGTACTGAGAAATTATTGTATGAAATGTCACAAATTTGAGAATGCAGGGCATGTTCGCCACAGCAGGGGAGTGCCTCATTGTTCATGCGGAGGAATAATAAAGCCTGATGTTGTTCTGTATCAGGAGGGCTTGGACGATACGACTATAAACGGCGCTGTGGAGGCGATTCGTGAGGCTGATCTGCTGATTATAGGAGGAACATCTCTTGGAGTTTATCCGGCAGCAGGTCTTATAAGATACAGGAAAAAGGACTGTTTTCTTTTGCTGATAAACAAATCCGAAACATCGGTTGACTCCTGCGCCGATATGGTAATACATGATAGTATCGGAGAAATTTTAGATTCAGTAAAAGTGGAATGAGAGGATAGTATATGAAAGCTGTGGTTCAAAGAGTTACCCATGCCTCTGTTAAGGTGGACGGTGAGATAAAAGGACAGATCGAAAACGGATTTCTCGTTCTGCTTGGAGTGGGTCAGAACGATACGGAAGAAGACGCAGACAGACTTGTAAACAAGATAGTAAAGCTCAGGATATTTTCGGATGAAAATGACAAAATAAATCTTTCTCTTTCAGATGTAGGCGGGTCAATGCTTGTTATTTCACAATTTACTCTGTATGCAGACTGCCGTAAGGGCAATCGTCCGAATTTTATGAATGCAGGAAAGCCTGATGAGGCAAACAGGCTATATGAGTATTTTGTAAGTAAATGCAAGGAGCAGGTCCCTGTGGTTGAAAAGGGTGTTTTCGGCGCAGATATGAAAGTTGAACTTTTGAACGACGGGCCGTTTACAGTGATACTTGAAGATATATAAGAGCCTTTCTTCGCAAGCATGTATGTATGTCTTTTTGCAAATCTGCGTTCTTGTCTGCAATAAAATTATGCTTAAAATTCGTACATATTTCTTAATAAGAAAGGTTCTGGTGATTTTTCCCCTCCTGACTGTCAATACTACTGTCAGGAGGGATGCTTTTTGGTTAAAAGGATAACAAAGCTTACAGTTTTTATGGTTTTTCTTTTTACATTATTGTATATGAGGCTTTTTATTATTATAAATAATGATGAATATACATCTGCCGGAAAAGGTCAGGGCAGTATGTCTATAAAAATTGATTCTGCCGATGGAAATATTTACGACAGAGATTTTGAGCTGCTTGTAAACGATACTGTAAAATATGCTGCGATAATAAATCCCACTTCTGAGGCTGTAAGGGAGATCCTTCCGTATGTTGAAGATCAGGAGGAGTTTTACAACAGTCTTGTTTACGGAAAGCCTTTTTCCTGTGAGGTAAGCAGATCTGAGTTTGAAAGTGAAGATATAACGGTATTTGAAATACCGGAGAGAAACAGCGAAAGTCAGCTTGCAAAGCACGTTATAGGCTATGTCCAGAACGGCAACGGTATGACCGGTATCGAGAGCTCATACAATGATTTTCTGCGCAGTGCTGCAAAGGAAAACAGCGTAACCTACAGCGTGGACGGAAGAGGACATGCCCTTGAGGGGCTTGGAAAGGAAGTAAAGTCAGCAGGTGAAATGACCTCGGGAGTGGTTTTGACTATCGACAGAAAAATTCAGCAGATAACGGAAAAGGCAGCTGCAAAAATGGAAAAAGGCGCTGTAATAGTTATGGATTCGGAAAGCGGCGACATTCTTGCCATGGTGAGCGTTCCGGACTATGATTTTGACGATCTTGAATCGGCTTTGCAGGATGAAGCTTCTCCTTTGATAAACAGATGTCTTTATTCATATAATTTAGGCTCAATATTCAAGCTTATCACAGCACAAGCCGCCTTTGAATCGGGAATAAACGAAGATTATAGCTATGAATGCACCGGAAGTGATAAAATTGGTTCACAGATATTCAAATGCCATGACATAAAAGGACATGGAGAACAGGATATGTATGAAGCTATGACAAATTCCTGCAACACATATTTTATTGATGTTGGACAGAGAATTGACAGCAAGGTTTTCGCCGAAACCGCTTTAAAAATGGGATTTGGAAGAAGTACTATTTTAGCCTCAACCATTGTTTCGTCGTCTGGGAATATCCCCACTGAGTCTGAACTTAGCCTGCCTGCTGAAAAGGCCAATTTTTCCTTTGGGCAGGGAAAGCTGCTTGCATCTCCTTTGCAGGTTGGAGCAATGACCTGTGCAATAGCAAACGATGGAAAGCTTCCTGTTCCAAGGCTTGTAAGAGGCATAACACAGGACGGAAAAAGTATCAGTGACGAAAACAAGCGCAGGTATACAAGGGTGCTTGACCATACAGAGGCTTTCAGGCTTCAGGAGCTTATGATAAAGGCTGTAAATGATAACGAGGATTCCAATGCAAGACCCGGAAATACATTCGCAGCAGGAAAAACCTCCACCGCTCAGACCGGCAGATATGACAAAAACAAAACAGAGATATGCCACGGATGGATAACCGGATATTTCCCCGTGAGCCGGCCAAAGTATGTGGTTACAGTTCTGTGTGAGGATGGGGGCTTCGGGAATGATTGTGCTGCTCCGGTATTTCGTGAGATCGCTGAGAACTTGTCTGCATAAGAAAAGACGTACGCATATGCTTGTGAAGACAGATTCTGCAAATATTATGTAAAAAATCTGCGAAAAAGATTGACATTTCGCTAATATTTGATATAATTAAATAGGTATATATTAGCGGCTGTGATGGGATTGACCGGCTTTGCGCTTTGCTTCAGAGAGGAAATGATTGGTGTGAATTTCCGCATAGCGTCCGGGTGCTCACCCTGAGCTTTTCTGCGAAAGTGGGACGTGGCATCTGCGTTAAGGAGCTTTGAGTAAAATGCTGTTTGCATTTTTAAAATTGGGTGGTACCACGAGAGCCTTCGTCCCATTTGGCGGGATGGAGGCTTTTTTTACAGTTTGCTATAAATTTTAACATAAAGGAGTATTTTTATAATGCAGTGGAGAGGCGTTAATGAACTCAGGGAGATGTATCTTTCATTTTTTGAAAGTAAAGATCATACAAGAATGGCAAGCGCTTCGCTTATTCCTCAGGGGGATAACAGCTTGCTTCTTATCAATTCCGGTATGGCTCCGCTTAAAAAGTTCTTTTTAGGACAGGCTGTGCCTCCGAATCAGAGAGTTACAACATGTCAGAAGTGTATAAGAACGCCGGATATAGAGCGTGTGGGAAAAACAGCAAGACATGGCACATACTTTGAAATGCTGGGTAACTTTTCGTTCGGAAACTATTTTAAAACAGAGGCTATTGAATGGGCATGGGAATTTCTCACCAAAACTCTTGAGATCCCAGCTGAAAGACTTTGGATAACAATTTTTGAAAGCGATGATGAAGCTGAGCAGATCTGGAAAAACAAAATCGGCATACCTCAGGATAGAATTATCAGATTGGGTAAGGAAGATAACTTCTGGGAACATGGCTCAGGTCCTTGCGGTCCGTGCTCCGAGATACATTTTGACAGAGGCGAAAGCTATGGACCTTTTGAAAGCTTTGAGCAGGCAAGCGACTGTGACAGAATAATTGAAATATGGAACCTTGTATTCAGCCAGTTTGACAGCGACGGAAAAGGTCACTATGAAGAAATGGCATCAAAGAATATTGATACAGGCATGGGGCTTGAGCGTCTTGCATGTGTAATGCAGGGCGTTGACAATCTCTTTGAGGTCGATACTGTTCAGAATATAATGAATAAGATCTGTGAGATCTCAGGAATAAAGTATAAGCAGGACGCCGAAAAGGATATTTCACTTCGTGTTATTACAGACCATATCAGAAGTACAACATTTATGGTAGGGGACGGAGTAACTCCTGCAAACGAGGGCAGGGGATATGTTCTGAAAAGACTCCTGAGAAGAGCTGCACGTCACGGAAAGCTTATGGGAATTAACGAACCGTTCCTCTATAAGGTGTGCGATACGGTTATTGATGAAAATATGGCAGCATATCCTGAGCTTGATGAAAAGAGAAATCTTATTAAGAACATTATTAAGCATGAGGAAGAAAGCTTTGCAAAAACAATTGACAAGGGTACAGAGCTTTTAAATCAGTTCATTGACAAGCTCAGCGCTGACGGAAAAAATGTCCTTTCAGGAGATGATGCGTTTAAGCTCAGCGATACCTATGGGTTCCCTCTTGACCTTACGAAGGAAATTGCCTCTGAAAAAGGCATTACCATTGATGAGGAACGCTTTAACGAATGTATGGAAGAGCAAAAGCAGACTGCAAGGCGTGACCGTGCTTCAAAGGTAAAGACTTCATGGGATGAAAATGCGGTTAAGATCGACGCTCCGCAGACAGAATTTACAGGCTATACAAGCTTTGAAGATACTGCTGAGGTTCTTGGCATTTATGCAGACGGCAAAGAGGTAGATTCCATAGAAGCTGGTCAGGAGGCTGCTCTGCTTTTGAATAAAACTCCTTTCTATGCTGAAAGCGGCGGACAGGCTGCCGATACTGGAATGATTACCGGAAACGGCGACTTTGTAGTATACAATACCACAAAATCAGAGGGACATTTCCTGCATTTCGGATGCCTTGAACAGGGAAGCCTTAAAAAGGGAGATATTGTAACAGCATCAGTTGATGCGGAGAAGAGACGGGCTACTATGAGAAATCACTCGGCAGCTCACCTTCTTCAGGCTGCTCTTCGTGAAGTGCTTGGCGACCATGTTCATCAGGCAGGTCAGCTTGTTAACAGTGAACACTGCCGTTTTGACTTCTCACATTTCAGCTCTGTTACTCCGGAGGAGCTTTCAAAGGTTGAGGCTATTGTCAACGAAAGGATTCTTGCCGCAGAGGATGTTGATACAAAGGAAATGCCTATTGATGAAGCAAGAAAGCTTGGCGCTATGGCATTGTTCGGTGAAAAGTATGGCGATATTGTAAGAGTAGTAAATATGGGCGGATATTCCGTTGAATTCTGCGGTGGTACTCATGTTAAGAATACTTCAAATATCGGTCTGTTCAGAATAGTATCGGAAAACTCAGTTGCAGCCGGAGTAAGACGTATCGAGGCTGTTACAGGAAAGGGCGTTTTAAGCCTTATAAACGAATACCACAACACCCTTTCAGAGGCAGCGGATGTTCTGAAAACTGCAAATCCTCTCAGTATTCCTGAAAGATGCAGAACCCTTGCAGAGGAAGTTAAGGAGAAGGAAAGAGAGATACAGAATCTGAATCAGCAGATCGCAGGTGATCAGCTTGGAAACATGTTCGAGTCTGCAAAGGAAATCAATGGCGTTAAGATCATTTCTGCAATGCTCAACGGTACAAAGCCTGACATGCTCCGTAAGATCGGCGACAAGGTAAGAGAAAAAACCGAAGACGTTATAGCAGTGTTTGCAGGCGTTTTCGAGGATAAGGGTACCCTGCTGTGTATATGCGGAAAGGGCGCTGTTGAAAAGGGCGCTCATGCCGGAAAGATCGTTCAGAGAATAGCAGCTGTTACAGGAGGAAAGGGAGGCGGCCGCCCTGATTCTGCAATGGCAGGTATTGGAAAAAACTATATGATAGACGAAGCTTTAGGTTCTCTTGAGAGCATTGCCGGAGAGTTCCTGAATTAAGGAGGATAAAAATGGATTGCTTATTTTGTAAAATCATAGCAGGCGAAGTTCCGAGTACAAAGGTATATGAAGACGATATGGTATATGCGTTTAAGGATATTTCTCCTGTTGCACCGGTTCACTATCTGATCATACCAAAAGAGCATATTTCCGGAGCTTCGGAAATAAACGAAGCAAACTCAAAGTATGTAGCTCATATATTTGAGGTTGCAGCAAGGATCGCAAAATCCGAGGGCTTTGAAAACGGTTTCAGAATTGTAACAAACTGCGGTGAGGATGCCGGTCAGACAGTGCATCATCTTCATTTTCATCTCCTTGCAGGAAAGAAAATGGGTTGGAGTGCTGATTCAGCAGTGTGATCGTAGCGTGTTCTCATAAGACAAGCTTGTGGAGTTTTAACATATAATATAATATGGAAAATTCCTTAAAAAGATGTGTTCATGGTTTATATTAGGACGGTGATTATTGTGGCAGAAACATATAAATTAAGGGTTGCAGGTCTTGAAAGAGATTTGCCAAGATGCCCTGTTAATGAAAAGCTTGACATAGCGGCATTTATAATGTTTTCAGATGTGGAGCTTACAATTGCATGCGCTGAGGAGCTGCTTAAAAAAGTTCCGAAATTTGATGTATTAGTAACTGCTGAGAGTAAGGGGATTCCTATTGCATATGAAATGTCAAGACAGTCCGGAAAAAAGTATATTCTTGCAAGAAAGTCTGTAAAGCTTTATATGACTGATCCGATAGGAGTTGAAGTGAAATCCATAACTACCGGAAACAAGCAG
>CANPXN010000009.1 GCA_947586185.1 uncultured Clostridia bacterium | reverse complement strand
CGATAAATGGCGTGGTTACGTTGGTTATAACCTCTGTTCCGCAAATTTACTGCTTTTCTCCGCTTTTTATACATTTTACATTTTGCTTGTCACTTAACAATTATACATCATAAAAATTGTTTTGTCAATAAAAACGCCATAGCACTTTCGACTTAAAATCAAAAATGCTATAGCTTAAATTTTGTACTAAGTCGGGGTTGTTTTTCTGTTTGAATGGCGTTACTGTAAATCTGCCTCCGGAATATCATTTTCAAGGTTATCCACAGCAAGATCGCTGTAAAAGTTAGGATAACCCTCAGCTCCGCTTTTTTTAGAATACGGTCTTACATGATAGACCTTTTGTGACGGAGGTTTTGTTCCGGCGATAATCGGACGTACATGTGCCTTTCCATGCTTTGCTTTCCCCTGAATTTCAGGAACCGGCGCAGCAGTATTATGAGGCTGGGTATGCGTCCATTCAGGACGGCTCATTCCCTGCTTTGACATATTGAATCACCTCAGTTACATTATGTCCGAAGGTTGAAAATATATTCGCAGATTGATTATTGTTTAAAATTGAAATTCTTTTGAAAATATTTACTTTTTACTGTCTTTGTCTTCTTTTGCGACGGAACATATTGCAACTGTAAATGCGGCAATTGTTCCTCCAAAAAGCGAACCAAAAATAAAACTGATCATGTTGATCTCCTGTAATAATTATTATCATTAGTATTTCTTGCATAATTAATATTTATACTATTTCAGCAGGCAAATATAATAAACATTATTTATAAGGCTTCTGCTGTAAGTGTTTTGCAGTATTTCCGGGCGCAGTTGGCGGCTTTTTTATTTAAGACTTTGTATATTTGTTAGGGGAGTTTTATTGCTCCTTAATATCGCTATACCAGCAGAAGCTGTTTTTGCCATTATTTTTCACATAATACAGCGCTTTGTCAGCACATTCTGTCAGCTCTGCAAGGGAATCTGCATCTTTCATATATCTCGCCATACCGATACTGCACTGAACCGGAAAATGCTTTCCATTTGAAATATGAATATTTCTCAGCTTATCGGTAAATATCTTTATCATCTCTTCAACTTTTTCAACGGCGTTAATATTCGTCAGCAGAATATTAAATTCATCTCCGCCCACACGGGAAACTATACCATTTTCATTAAATACCTCTTTAAGAATATCTGACACACTGCGAAGAATTTCATCTCCCACTGCGTGACCATATGTATCATTGACCTCTTTGAAGAAGTCAATATCGACAAAGACATATATACTTCCCATTGAGGCAAACGGATTTTTGAAAATCTTGCTGAGTCTTTCGCTGAAAGCCCTTCTGTTATAGAGTCCGGTAAGCGGATCAACGCCGGAGATAACCTCAATCTTTTTCTTCTGGCGGTATTCATTGAAATACAGCATAAATGCAAACAGCAACGTTCCTGCAATTAAGATCGCAGCACAAACGCCAATACAGTAAAGATACTTATGCATTATATTTGTAAGACCGGCATTAGGTATTCTCACAACTACAAACCAGTTTTCCATGCAGTTTATTTTTACATATGCCTGAGTATATTCAACTCCTTTCATGGAATAGCAAAGAATATTATTATCAGAATTATTCTGCATATTTTCCATCCATAAGTTGTAGTCATATCCGTCAGAACAAGTCATATCCTTTTTAATAAGACTAATATTTCCCCAAACACCGGATGTGTGATTTTCGCTGTTAGAGCATGTAATATAGTTGCCGGACAGTCCGTTCATGAGATACGATTCAACCTCATGCTTTAGCACTTCTGTTTTAGCAAGGTTCTGAACCGTTTCAAGGGGATATGTAACATAAATATTTCCTACCAGCTGTTTTTCCTGATATATTGGAGCAAACATAGTTATAACATTACTGCCTGTTACACTGGAAAGATACGGTTCGGTGATATATATATCTTCATTGGATACTGCCATTTTATCATATTCATATTTCTGAAGATCTATTTTTTCCCCTTCTTTGCAGTACAAGCTGCCGTCACTGCTTATTATTCCTACGCTGAGATATTCTTTCTTATCCGGAAAGTTTTGGAGCATGTAATATTCGTTTTCAAGGTTGAGGTTTTCCTGAACTGAAAGTATATCTGCTTCCTGTTTTACATAGCCTGTCATCATATCAAAGGAAACATTGACTTTTTCAGCAAGAAGGCCTATTGTATCGTTCATCTGGCTTACGTTATTTTTTTCAATAAGTCCATTCATGATCACAAAAGTGACTGCAATAACAATAAAGCAAAATGCAGCATAGAGGCAGCCATATATCATATATCTCTTTGCATTATTTTCTGATTCTTTACTTTCCGCTTTCATATTCCTTATAATTCCCTTCATTTACAACCATGACGCCGGTATCTATAAATTTACAGTCATTTTTAGAGCCGTTTATTAAATCATGTGCTGATCCGACACCGTTATACCCCATATCATACTGCTTTTGCACAACCGTTGCCGCAGTACATTCTTCATCGGCAATCATCTCGGCAACAATGTCCGAGTAATCAAATGCTGATAATATAATATCCATACGGTTTTCTTCTTTAAGACTTGTTGCAAATCCAACAGATGAACTGTTATTACAAGCAACAAATCCCTTTAGATCAGGATAGCTTTTAAGAAAGTCCTTTCCATTTTGGACAGCCACATCAATATTACCCATATTAAACTTTACTTCGTCAATGATGGTCCAATTTTCAGGAGCATTACTGAACCAGTATTTGTTGAATCCTGCCATTCTGTCAACGACTGTCTGTGATACTATGGAGGTAACCTGTATTGCAACCTGAACAGTATCGCTGTCCTTGTATCCTTTGTTTTTCAGCATGGACAGCATTTCTTCGGCAGCCATTTGCCCTGCTTGAAAGTTATCCGTCATATAGCATATGTCATAATAGCCGGAGGTAAGTATTGTATCCACCAGTACAAGAGGAATATTTTTATCATGGATCTGATTTGCAGATTCTTCAAGTTCAGAAGAATTTGCAGGAGCTAGGATAATTGCATCGGCTTTTTTGTCACAGGCTTCACTCAGTAATTCCTCTTGAACCTTCCAGTCGTCTTCATTAGCACAGCCGCCTATGTATATATTGTATCCTTTATCATTGCCGGCATCGGTTATGCCCTTAATAATATCTTCCCAGTACTGTCCTGTTATTACCTTTAATACAACATATATATCGTCCCTGCCTTCTACGATCTCAGTGGCGGGTTCAAATTCATAGCATTTAATTGTACTTTCTTCACTTTTAGAGTTTTCATTTTCGTTATTTTTTTTTAAGCTGCATGATGAAAATGCAAGCAAACTGGCTGAAAGCAAAGTATAAATTATAATATTATGCAAAATCTTTTTCATTTGTTCCTCCGTTTTCATTAAGCAATTCATAGGTGTAAAACATTTAACAATAAAACTGCAAAATCTTATACATTATTTTAACATATTTTTACCTATATTTCAATGGTTTATAGAAAGTTTATATGGATTCTCTGACACGGAAATCAATTTTTAAAAATTTGGTGTATTCTATCCCTTTAGCAGTGGGTGTGGGGGGCAGAGTCCATCGCATAGTGTTTAAAAATTGATCAAGCATTCAGTTGAAATAATACTGATCCTATGATAAAATAATAACTTAAGGTAGATGTTTCCCTTATTAGGCGGGGTATCATTTCCGTATTCAGTGAATCCCTCGCTGAATACTACGTGCGGCTAAAGTTGTATCTTGCCTAAATTTAATGATAGGGCAATCACCTTATTAAATATACATAGCTTTGAAAGGATAATAAAAATGATACAGGGAAGAGAAAAGCTTATCACTAAAAATATAGTTGTCTGCTTAGGAGCAGTGTTCTGCTGCGTTTTATGGGGGAGCGCTGTACCTACCATTAAAATCGGATACAAGCTTTTTGATATAGCCTCAAAGGATTCGGCAACGCAGATTCTTTTTGCAGGAATACGTTTCACTCTTGCCGGAATACTTACAATTATTTTTGGAAGCATTCCGGGAAAAAAGCTGCTGTATCCTGCAAAGACTTCATGGGGAAATATTTTCGTACTCTCAATGTTGCAAACCGTTATTCAGTATGTTTTGTTTTATATAGGTCTTGCGCATACTACCGGAGTAAAATCCTCAATTGTACTGGGAGTCGGTGTTTTCGTTGCTGTTTTTGTTTCAGCAGTTATTTTCCGCAGTGAAAAGCTTACCAAAAATAAGCTGATAGGCAGTTTTATTGGCATTGCAGGAATTATTACAGTTAATCTCAGCGGAGCAAGCGAAGGTCTTACTTCTTTTACATTAAGCGGCGACGGACTTATTATTATTTCCACGATTTCATATGCCATTTCCTCATCCTGCATTAAAATATTTTCAAAAAAGGAAAGCCCTGTTACACTAAGCGGCTATCAGTTCTTTATGGGCGGTATAATCATGACAATTTTTGGAATTATAGCCGGAGGTAAGCTCTCAGCAATAAGCGCAAAAGGAATATCCATACTTATATATCTTGCATTTGTTTCAGCCGCAGCCTACACTTTATGGGGAATATTGCTGAAATACAATCCGGTTTCTAAGGTAGCAATATACGGTTTCATGAATCCCCTTTGCGGAGTAATTTTGTCAGCAGTCCTTCTGAATGAAAACGCTGCCCTTGGTTTTCCATGCATAGCAGCGCTTGTTCTTGTGTGCACAGGAATTTTCATTGCAAACAAAAGCTAAGAGCCTGTTTCAATTGCCTTAAAGAAAAATATAACTGATGCACGCTGATTAAGCCAGCTTATCAGCGCTTGCTCCGATTTTAAAATGTAAAAAGTCCACCAAAAATTAATTTATTTAGTTGATTTCCTCCATATTGGCGTGTTAAACTGTTGATAAATGTATAAAACACTATGCAATATATCAATATTTTACCATAAAAAACGGGTTTTTTATATACTTGCTGATTGCAGTGTGCTATACTATAGTTAGCTTTTGTAGATTTTGCACAAAAAAATCTGCAATGTTGATATTGTATAAAAAATTATAAGGGAGGAAATGTACATGGTGTTTAAAAAGCTTATTGCAGGTGCAGCAGCGCTGACATGCAGCGTGTGCTTAATTGGAAATTCAGGTATGCTGTCGTTTCCTGCATCTGCATTGGAAACAGTTGTATCAAATGACTTTGAAGTCAACTACGACGGATGGTATGCAGCAGCGGAATACTCAAAGCTTGACGCACTGGAAACAGCAGGCTTTGACGGAAGCCGTGGAATGAAAATTTCCGGAAGACAAAATCCGGAAGACGGCGCAAGTTCTGAAAAGGGTTTTTATCTTGAGGGAGGAAAGAAATATAATTACAGCGTATGGGTGAAAGGCGATGAAGCGGATACTTTCAGCCTGACGCTCAGATGGCTTGATCCTGAAACCGGTGAGTACGGCACAAAGGAGCTTTGCTCAGAAAAGGCTGACGCAGGGGAATGGGTTAAACTTTCAGATTCATATACCGCTCCGGAAGGTACTGTAAACCTTACATTGACTATTACTTCTGACAGTACTCAGAGCTTTTATTTCGATGATGTCACTGTTACTCAGAAAGTAAGCAAAGGCGAAAAGGTATATGCTGCAACAGCTGAAAAGGGACTAAAGGACGAGTTTGCAAACTATTTCAGAGTGGGCAATATCCTCAACGGCGGTACTGTTCAAAATTCAACTATCACCGCATCAATTATTAAGGACTACAACAGCATTGAATGCGAAAACGAAACCAAGCCTGACGCAACACTTGTTCAGTCACAGTGCAGCGGCACAAACATCGGTGTTTCACTCAACAGAGCAGCTGCTATATTTGATTTCTGCGTCAAGAATAATATTGCTGTAAGAGGTCATACCCTTGTATGGCACAGCCAGACACCTGTTTGGTTCTTCAAGGACAATTATCAGGCAGGCGGAAACTGGGTTTCCTCATCAGTAATGGATCAGCGTCTTGAAAGCTATATAAAGAATATGTTCAACGCAATTAAAACTCAGTATCCTACACTTAACCTCTATGCATACGATGTAGCCAATGAGTGTATAAGCGATGACTCTAACCGTACTGCAAACAACGGTGGCGCAAGAGAGCCGGGCGATAACAATACCTCAGGCGGTAAGTCTGCATGGGTTCAGGTTTATGGCAACAACAGCTTTGTTGAAAAAGCATTTACATATGCAAGAAAGTATGCTCCTGAGGGCTGTGACCTTTACTACAACGATTACAATGAGTACTGGGATCATAAGCGTGACTGCATCTATAACATGTGTAAATCACTTTATGAAAAAGGACTCCTTGACGGTGTAGGAATGCAGTCCCACGTTCCGGCAAACGCTACAGGATTGGCAGGCACTGATTCTTATCTGGCTGCAATGGATAAATATTTGTCTATCGGCTGTGATGTTCAGGTTACAGAGCTTGATATTTCACTTGAGAGCGGCAAGTATTCGCTCCAGGATCAGGCAAACAAGTATAAAGCGATTTTCCAGCATGCTATGGAATATAACTCAAATCCGAAATACAGCGGCAAAGTAACTGCTGTATGCGTATGGGGACCAAATGATGCAAATTCATGGCTTAAAGCAGGTTCAAATGCTTTGCTTTATGATACAAATCATCAGCCAAAGCTTGCATACACAACCCTTACTTCCATGATCCCTCAGTCCCAGTGGGGTGACGGAACAAATCCGTCAACCGGAAATGATCCTATTAAGCCAAACGAATACGGCTGGTATTTCCACAGCCCGTTTGAAGGCGATCTTGACAGCTGGGAAACAAGAGGCGCAGGCTCCATAATGACAAGCGGCAGAACAGCTTATGTAGGCAGTGAATCGCTCCTTGTATCAGAGCGCACAAGTACTTGGAACGGCGCTGCAAAAGCACTCAATCCAAGAGCGTTTGTTCCGGGTAAGGAATACAGCTTCAGCGTAAATGTTAATTACTTTGACGGTGAAGAAACAGAAGTGTTCTACATGAAGCTTGAATACACTGACGCAAGCGGCGAAACACAGTATTCGACAATTGCTGAAGGCACAGGCATCAAGGGACAGTGGGTTCAGCTGGCAAACAAGAATTATAAGATTCCTGAGGATGCATCCTCTATGAGGCTCTATGTTGAAACCGCTAAAAGCCTTGAAAACTTCTATATTGACGAAGCAATCGGCGCAGAGGGCGGAGTTACAATCCTCGGCGCAGGTAAAGGAGAACTTCCTGTTGAGGTTGTTATAGGCGATATTAATAATGATGGCGTAACTAATGTATATGATCTTATACTTCTCAAGAGAGGTATTGCAAACGGCTTTGACAGCAAGGCTGCTGAAAAAGCTGCCGATATTGATCAGAGCGAAACCATTGACGAAATGGATGTTAATTATCTTAGGCAGTTCCTTGTAAAGGAAATCAGTGAATTTCCAGTAAACAGGCCTCCTCTTCCTGAGGTTGATACTGCTAAAATGGAGGCTCTTTTCTCCGGCATAACTCCGGCAGTAAGCTATAAAAAGTCCGGTGAAAACAATCCGCTTTACACTCAGCGTTTCGGCGCTGACCCTGGTGTAATGGAATATAACGGCAGGGTTTATGTCTATATGACAAATGACATAATTGAATATGACAGCAATGGTAAAGTAGCAGAAAACACATATGGAAAGATCAATCAGATAAACTGCATTTCATCTGACGATATGATCAACTGGACTGACCATGGCATCATTAATGTGGCAGGCTCAAACGGTGCTGCAAAGTGGGCTTCAAATTCATGGGCTCCGTGTGCAGCTCATAAAAAAATTAACGGCAAGGAAAAATTCTTCCTTTACTTCTGTAACGGAGGAAACGGCGTAAGCGTTCTTACAGCCGACAGTCCTACAGGTCCATGGACAGATCCGCTGGGACACGGACTTATCACAAGAAGCACTCCAAACTGTGCAAATGTAACATGGCTTTTTGATCCGGCAGTATTCGTTGACGATGACGGAACAGGTTATCTCTGCTTTGGTGGCGGTGTTCCTGAAGGAAAAACTGCTAACCCTCAGACAGCAAGAATAGTTAAACTGGGTGACGACATGATAAGTATTGTAGGAACTCCTCAGATGATCGACGCTCCATACCTCTTTGAAGATTCAGGCATTAATAAAATCGGCGACAAGTATTACTACACATACTGCTCGAACTGGAATACAGGTGGAAACGGCTACGGACTTACAAGCGGCGCAATCGAGTATATGGTAAGCGACAATCCTATGGGTCCTTATACCTACGGCGGAGAGCTTTTCAAGAATCAGGGTAATTTCTTCGGACTTTACGGAAACAATCATCACTCGATCGTAGAGCTTAACGGTCAGCACTATCTGTTCTATCATTCACGTCCTGTTGAAGCGGCAATGGGTATTGAAGGAAACTACAGAAGCCCACAGGTTGATAAAATTAAAGTAAATGGTACAAAGCTTGAAAGCGTTATTGGTACTATGACAGGTATTCCTCAGCTCAAAACTATAAATCCTTATGAAAGAGTTCAGGCTGAGACAATATCGGATCAGGCAGGAATCAATGTAAAAAATTCCGGAAATACCGTTATTACAGATGTACAGAGCGGCGATTGGATCAAGACTTCAGGTGTTGATTTCTCATGTGGCGCAGCTTCCCTGACTATCAATGCAGCATCTAAGAACGGCGGCGCTGTTAAGATATGCACAGGCAGCCCGAAAGGTGAGGTTGTCGGATACGCTGAAGTAAGCGCTTCCGGAGGAAGTTTCTCAGAAATAACCGTTCCTGTAAATAATGTAAGCGGAACAAAAGACCTTTATTTCGTATTCAGCGGAGACGTTGAAATGGATTACTGGTCATTTACCGGATTGGTTGAATAATTAAAAATATAGGTAAGAAAAATGAGATTTGAAACAGAACGCTTAATACTTCGTCCGTGGGAAGAATCTGATGCAGAAAGCTTATATGAATATGCCAGTGACCCTGCGATAGGACCTATTGCAGGGTGGCCGGTGCATACCAGCGTGGAAAACAGCCTTGAAATCATAAAAAATGTGTTGGCAGTTCCTGAAACATATGCTATCTGCTTGAAAGAGGATAATAAAGCTATCGGCAGTATTGGTTTTCATTTAAACGGTTTTACAGATATGACATATAAGGATGATGAATGCGAACTCGGATACTGGATAGGGAAGCCCTTTTGGGGTAACGGTTATACACCGGAAGCGGTGATAGAACTGCTTCGGCATGGGTTTGAAGACCTTGGTATGACTACAATTTGGTGCGGTTATTATGACGGCAACACGAAATCCAAACGAGT
Source organism: uncultured Clostridia bacterium (assembly GCA_947586185.1). Lineage (GTDB taxonomy): Bacteria > Bacillota > Clostridia > Oscillospirales > Ruminococcaceae > Porcipelethomonas. Next base: position 64,705 of record CANPXN010000009.1, on the reverse strand, counting down.
TCAGGAAAAGTGCGGTTTCATATATCATCATATGTCAAAAGAAGTTGACGTTCCGCTCCTGGGCGAAACACGCACAGGTCATGTTTCAAGTCTGACAAAAGAGCAGTGGCTTTTAAAAGCTGCTCGCTAAACTTGGGGTATAACAAGATAAAAATATCTCGGCGCATACATTTTAAATGTATGCGCCGTTTTCATTTTATCATACGTTTTTTATTACGATATTCAAGAGGAGTAATACCAGTATTCTTCCTGAATTGCCTTGTAAAATGAGTATAGTGCTTGTAACCGCACTGTCTGGCAATATCCATAGAACTGAGATTGGTGTTGACAAGCAGCATTTTTGCATGCTCAATACGGCTGTTGATCAGATCTTGAATAAAGCTTACACCGAAGTATTTTTTATATAAATGCTGAAAATTTGAACGACTCATTCTCACCTCATGAGCCGTACTTTCAATAGTCCTTTCTTCATAGGGGCGGCTGTAAATTTTATTCCTAATAGTGGAAAGCATCTCATAATAATTATCCGATCTGAGCGGAGGCTGTTTTAAAACATATTCGCTGACTGAATTGAACATCAAAAACATATAATGCTTAATGTTGTTCTGACGATGTATGCCGTTTGAATATGCTTCGTATGCTATTGACTTTATGCAGAAGCTGAAAAAGGTAATGTCATTCATTGTAACAGGTGTTTCATATTCGAGTCCCAACGAAAGAAATTCCTCCTCCTCGCCTTCTTCAAATATAAAATGGACCCAATCATTTGAAAATGTATGTTTAGGAATACACCGATAATACTGCGGCATATCCTTTTTATACATAAAAAATGAATTTTTCGGCACAATCTGATCATTGCCATTTATATTAAAAATAGTATCAGTTTTTAGGATAAGCAATAAATTATCACCGCTTCCAAAAGGTCGGTCAATATAAAAATCAGCGTCATGACAGTGGTTATATCCTACATTATTTATTATCATTATGTGTATTCGCTCCTATTGCATAAAATGTAATGTTTCTTGTATTATATATCATTGATTTCCTTTTGTCAATACTGTATAATAATATCAAGAGTTGTGAAAGTTTTCTTAATCAGCACTGTATTATTGGTTAAAAAATTACTATTTTAATCAAGATTTATGTATATTTTGCTATGATTTTTATATAAAATAATAATACAGTAAACGATAATAACTATTTTAGGAGGTTCAAGAAATGCGGCTCAAAAAATTCATTGCTACGCTGACATCAGTTATAATGCTTGCAGCAGCTTCAGCAGCTCCTGTATCAAACATCAGCTTTGCAGCAGGCGCTTCAAACATTATAAGTAATTCTGATTTCTCAAGCGGAACAACCGGCTGGGGAATGTATAAAGAAAGCGGTGGAAGCGCGTCTCTTTCAACAAATAACGGAAGACTTGCACTTAATGTCTCATCAATAGGCAAGCTTACATATTCCGTTCAGATGTATTATGACATAGTTCCTCTCTACAAAAATGGAATCTATCATCTTTCCTTTGATATTTCTTCTGACGTAAGCCGTAAAGTTGAGGCTATGATTCAGCAGAACGGCGGTACATATCAGGCATATACTTGGAAGGGTATTGATCTTGTTGCTAACCAGACTCAGAAAATTGACTACAACTTCACTATGAAAGAAGACACTGATATAATGTCGAAGTTTGTATTCAACTGTGGTAACGAAGGCGAGGAGCTGGGAGCACACACTATTTATCTTGACAATGTTGTTCTTGAGCTTGTTGATGATAGTAAGGTCGATTACTCTGAAACAAGAGCTTATGAGCCTCCAATAGTTGTAAATCAGGTTGGCTATAAGGTTGACAGCAAAAAAACTGCTGTATTCCGCAATGTTACAGGTGACAAAAAGTTTTCCGTAGTAAATGCTGTGACAAATCAGACTGTTTATACCAGTGATCTTTATGGTGAAACGCAGAATAACATCGCTGGTGAAATTAACTGGATCGGTGATTTTTCTTCTGTAACAGAGCCGGGAAAATACTATATAAAGTCCGGAAACCTTGATGATTCATATACGTTTGAAATAGGCAATGATATATATGATAATCTTCTTGACAGCACTGTTCGTATGCTTTATCTCCAGAGATGTGGAACAACAATTACAGATCAGACATTCAGTCATCCTGCCTGCCATTCAACACAGGCTAAGGTTTACGGCACAAACAATTATATTGACGTAAGCGGAGGCTGGCATGATGCAGGTGACTATGGAAGATACGTTGTTCCGGCTGCAAAAACAATTGCTGACCTGCTCAATGCTTACAACTCGAACCCTGACGCATTCAGTGACAGTATTGGTATTCCTGAAAGCGGAAACGGCATTCCGGATGTTCTGGATGAAGTAAGGTATGGTCTTGAGTGGATGCTGAAAATGCAGGATTCATCAACCGGAGGCGTTCATCACAAGGTTACATGTGAAAGCTTCCCGGGATACATAATGCCGGAAAATGAAAAGGATGAGCTTATTGCTACTCCGGTTTCAACAACTGCAACTGCCGACTTCTGCGGTGCAATGGCTATGGCTTATGAATACTATAAAGGCATTGATAAAAACTTTGCCGACAAGTGTCTTTCAGCGTCAGAAAAGGCATGGACTTTCCTTGAAGCAAATCCAAATCTGATATTTAAGAATCCTGAGGATATTACAACCGGCGATTACGGTGATAGATCTGACAGAGATGAGCGTTACTGGGCAGCAGCTCAGCTTTACCGCTCAACAGGAAATTCAAAATACAGCTCAGCTGTTCAGTCAATATATGCACAGAAGGGCATGGACTGGGCGCTTATGGGTGACTATGGCAACATTGCTCTCCTCACAATGGACGGTATTGACAAAAACTCAGGCATTTACACAGCTGCAAAGAATGCTGTAATCAATCAGGCAAAAACATTTTTGAACAATACAAATTCAAGCCCTTATGGTTCTCCTATTACAACATATAATTGGGGCAGTAATATGACTGTTGCGAATGCCGGTGTTATATTAAGCCTTGCGTCTGAATTATTAGACGACGACAGCTATATTGAAGCTGCTGAATCAAATCTTAACTACCTGCTCGGTAAAAATCCGAATGGCGAATGCTTTGTAACAGGTTTTGGTACAGTATCGCCTCAGAACCCACATCACAGACCATCCATGGCTAAAAACACGGCTATGCCGGGAATGCTGGTAGGCGGCGTAAATTCCGCTTTGGAGGACAGCGCAGCTAAGGCTTATCTCAATGGCGTTGCAAGTGCAAAGTGCTATGTGGACCATTCTGAGAGCTATTCCACAAATGAGGTTACAACTTACTGGAATTCACCACTCATATATTTATTAGCTCTTACAGATAATGAAGAATCTACAATGCCTGGAATCAAAAGAGGCGATTTAAACCTTGACGGCAGCGTTGATGGTCTTGATGTAATGCTTTTAAAGAAACATCTTGTAAAAAGTGAGGTTCTTAGCTCTGATCAGCTTCTGAATGCGGATATTGATAATAACGGCATTGTCAATGTATTTGATCTTTGCCTTCTTAAAAAAAGTATTATAGGAACACAGGATGAACCTGATATTCCTGATCCTACAGAGCCTTCACAGTCCGGTCCTGATTCTTCGGCTTCTATGATCGCTGATTTCAGAAATGGCGCTTCATCATACTTTGAGGCATCGAACGGATGGACAAATGGAAATCCTTTCAATTGCGGCTGGTATGCAAACAATGCTTCTTTAACAAACGGCACGCTTAACCTTACAATTGACAATGACTATAGCGGTAGATATAATTACTCCGCAGCCGAATACAGAACAAAAGCGTTTTACGGTTATGGATATTATGAAACATCAATGCAGGCTATAAAAAATGACGGAGTTGTTTCATCGTTCTTTACTTATACAGGACCGTCTGACAATAATCCTTGGGATGAAATTGATGTTGAAATTCTTGGTAAGGATACCACAAAAGTACAGTTCAACTATTATACAAATGGCGTCGGAAATCATGAATATATGTATGATCTTGGATTTGACGCTTCAGAAGGTTTCCACACATACGGTTTTGACTGGCAGGCTGATCACATAACCTGGTACGTTGACGGAAAGGCAGTTTATACAGCAAACAGCAATATACCGTCTACTCCTGGTAAAATTATGATGAATGTATGGCCTGGAATAGGAGTTGACGACTGGCTTAAGCCTTATGACGGCAGAACTCCTCTTACAGCAAAATACCAGTGGGTTACTTTTAAATAATTTGCCAATTCCCCCTATTCAATCAATATAATATTTTGAAAAAAGGAGCCTGTATAAGGTTCCTTTTTTCATTAAGTTTTATTGAAAATTTACTATTGATATGATATAATTAGTTAAAGTATATGTATATACGCAAATTTAAAATTAACTTGATTTAGATAGGGTATTTAATAAGCTTATGATAAATTAATAATACTAATCTTTGTTGTTCTTATCGACTTTTGTTTATTGGAGGTATGTCTGAACAGCGATAGTCAAAACCTACAGCTTTGACAGGATTAGTATAAGAACTGAGGTATAAAATGTTGGATAATAAACTACATGCTTCTTTTGATAAAGAAGTTGCCTTTTACGAAAGCATATGTTCAGGAAATTTAGAAACAGTAAAAATGCTTTCAACGCCGTTGTGCAGTGAAGGATACGGAATATTAAGCAGGGATGCGTTAAGAAACCTGAAATATCATCTTATCATATCTGTCGCAATCATAACCAGATATTGCATCAATAATGGATTGTCACCCGAAGAAGCATATAATCTCAGTGACAAATACATTATGAAAGCTGATGAGTGCAGCACAGAAAAAGAAGTGCATTGTATTCATTCCGAAATGATAGTCAGCTTTACTAAAAGAATGAGCAGAGTTAAGGTTGAAAATATCTATTCAAAGCAAATTGTAAAGGTGATTGAATATATAAACTGTCATATAAGCGACAAAATACTGCTTAAAGACATTTCAGAATATATATCGCTAAGTATTTCATATCTTTCCCGCCTTTTTAAAGAGGAAGTTGGCTTGAACATAAGTGAATATATTACAATTAAAAAAGTAGAAACAGCTATGAGCATGTTTAAGTTTTCATCACAGTCTACCGCTGAAATAAGCTGTGCTTTGAATTTCAGTTCACAGAGCTATTTTATAAAGCTGTTTAAAAAGTATACCGGTATGACTCCAAAGGAATACAAAAACAAATACAGCTTTATGGGTGGAAAGCCACAGTTATGACTTAGGGGAGGGCTTACATAATGGCAAAAGCTATACTTATATGCGGTAAATTATGCAGCGGAAAAAGCTATTACACTCAAAAGATCAGATCAAAGTTCAATGCAGTGGTACTTTCCTGCGATGAGGTAACATTGGCTTTTGAGGGTGTGTTTGACAGCTCAAGGTTTGACGAGCTGCTAATTAGTGTAAAGGAATACCTGCTGAAAAAATCCGCTGAGATAATCGCTACGGGCGTAAATGTTATTCTCGACTGGGGATTTCTTACAAAAGCTGAACGAAACAGCACAATGAATTTTTACAAGAGCAGAAGCATACCAAGTGAAATTCACTATATTGACATATCGGACGAGGTATGGCGTCAGAACATCGCCGAACGTAATGAAGCAGTGGCTGCCGGAAAAGTATCTGCCTATTATGTTGATGAAGGACTTGCCGAAAAGCTTGAACGTATCTTTGAAAAGCCAGCCGCCTATGAAGTGGACGTATGGATCAGAAATGAAAGAGAAAATGTTTAACTGACCTTTGACTTTGCAGCGTTTATATGTTATAATTTTACAATAAACACCTTTCATTTTAGGAAAATAAATTTATGTATATTTATATATTAAAATGCGAAGACGGATCTCTGTATACCGGTATTTCCGGGGATATGGAAAAAAGAATAAAGCAGCATCTTGGCATAATAAAGGGCGGTGCAAAGTATACCCGCAGCCATAGGATAGTATCTGTTGAAGCCTTGTGGCATACTGATATGCCAATGGCAGCGAGAAAGCTTGAATATGCCCTAAAGCAGCTTAGCCATTCTCAGAAAAGTGAGCTTATAAGCGCTCCGGAAGAGCTTTGCGAAAAATACTGTACGGATTTGAGCGATTTCATTTACGAATACTCAGATGCTGAAAAATACAGCAATTTTTTAAAGGACCAGTCAGAAAAAATGAACGGAGGTAAATTATGAAAAGGTCAAAATTATTATCGGTTATTATTTCTCTTGCAATTTGCATTGGTATGCTGTACACTGTACCATTAGCTCAGGCAGAGGAGCAGACAATGAAGGATTCGGGGATAAGCTATGAAGAATCCACGGAAACTATTAATAATCCGGGAGCGGGATATACATCTACACTATGGTACAGATGTAAACCGGGGAATACTCCGGTTCATAATCCAACTGGAAATCTTGTCCTTATGTTTATTGACATAGGCGGCTTTTCCAGCGGTATCAATGGCACTGAAGACAGTGACGGAAACTATACCGAGGGAACGGACTACGAGCTTGACGATACATTTTTTACAAATGTAAGGGCAACCTTTGAAAACTGCCGCAAAAACGGATGTACTATTGCTGTAAGATTCAGATATGATGCAAACGGAAAAAGCAATCCTGAACCGCAAACCTTTGAAAAGGTTCTGGGACATATTTCTCAGATAAAGAATAATGGCCTTTTGGAGGACTACAAGGATATTCTTATGTTTGTAGAGTCCGGTTTTGTGGGAGCATGGGGAGAGCAGCACAGTGGAAAATATACTTCTCTTGAATACAAGGCACAGCTTTTGGACGCTATGCTTGACTGTGTTCCGGATCCTATTCCGGTAACAGTGCGTACTCCGAATATTTTTGCAAAATGGGTGGGCATTCCTTTAAGTGAGATTGGTACATATATTTCGGAGGAAGGAAGTAAAGCTTCAAGAGTTGGTCTTTACAACGATGGTTATATGGGTTCTGATTCCGACCTTGGAACATATTCAAACCGTGCGGCCGAAACCTCATGGATGGAGCATCAGATGCTTACAACATATTTCGGGGGAGAATTTTCCGGAAATCTTGACTGGGCTAAAAAGTACACTACATATCTACCGGAAAACGCAATACCTGAAATGTATAAAACTCATCTGAGCTATATTAACTGTAACATTTATTCGCTTTATAAGGATTATACTTATTCTGCGGAGTATGACAAATCCGGAGCTGACAACAGCGCATATTACGGACAGACTGTTTTTAAATTTATGCGTGATCATCTCGGTTATCGTTTTGTACTGAGAAACTCAAAGCTTTCTCCGACTGTTTCAAAGGGAGGACAGCTTGACCTTGATTTTACTGTTGAAAATACCGGTTTTGCAAACCCTATAAGAAAGCAAAAAGCAGAGGTCATTCTTGAGCGTGACGGAAATTATGTCAAGACTCAGGCGGATATTGATACCACAAAGTGGTATTCCACTCAGAAAAACCGTCAGCAGCTTTCATTGAAGATTCCTGGAGAGTTTGATACCGGTAAGTGGAATGTTTATGTACGTTTCAGTGTGGGAAACAACGAAATACAAAGCGGATATATGCGTACTGTAAGGTTTGCTAATTCCGATACATGGAATCCTGCTTTGGGAGCAAATTATTTAGGAAGCTTTGACGTTGCCGGAACAGATGACGTAGAATTGCTTACAGATAATACATTTTATCAGACCAATAATGTAAATGATGTTGAGATATCAGATGGAGAAATGCTGACAGTTAATAATATAGTGATCCTGGACGGTCAAAGGTCCGGCAGCTCAGAATGGACGGATTCCCTTATGTGTACACAGTCAGAAAACAAAAAGCTTTATGTTTCAGCTGACGACAAGAATCTTTACATCATGGCAGAGATCATACAGAGTGCTGCATCTCCTGTATACAATTTGCAGATAAGGCATGACGGAGAACTTTACTGGATGTACTACACCAGCGGAGGCTTTGTATATTATAACAAGGGTTCCTATGACGGATGCATCTGCAAACGTACTGGAAACTATGTTGAATTTAAGATACCTTTCGGAGCTGTAATGGGAATAGAACCGGGAACAGTGTTTGAGTCGATCAGAGTGTCTATTCAGGATGAGTCAAACTCATGGGTGAATGTCGGCGAGATTAGTGCAAATGAGTATACTGTGCCAAAAAGCTTTGATGTGTTCTCGGCTGAAAGAACATTGAGTCTTAAAGAAAACTCAGCGATTGACCTGAATGCTTATGCCTCGCTTGAAAACGCTTCTTATCAGTGGTATTTTAACGGTGATGAAATTTCCGGGGAAACAGCCAGCCTGTTGAAGCTTGAAAATGTGACCTCTGAAAATGAGGGAGTATATTCTGTCCGGATAACTTCTGAAAACGGGATTGAAAGAACGATCAATATATGTAATATAGAAAAGGTTTATGGAGCATCCCTTAAAGGCGATGTGAATAATGATGGAGAGTTAAGTGTTCAGGATGTTGTTTTGCTGAAAAAATATCTTGTAAAGCTTATTGGTGCAAATGACCTCAATCTTGAAAATGCTGAAATGGACTCTAATGATATAGTGAATGTATTCGATCTCATACTTCTGAAAAGAGCAGTATCGGCTGTATAACTTAGGGCAAGATTACACTCGCCTCTATTATGGAAAAGACCCTTATTGGATAAATAAAAACTGACTTCGTATTTTACGAAGTCAGTTTTTATTATTCTTGATTATTTATTAATAATATTATACATGTCGTAAAGACCTGGCTTTTTACCATTTATGAACACGGCAGCGTTTATGGAGCCAACGGCAAATATATTCTTTGAAGCAGCGGAATGTGAAATAGTAATCAATTCATCGTTGCCGGCAAATATAACCTCATGCTCACCGACGATTGTTCCACCTCTGACAGAGTGGATGCCGATTTCATTTGCATCACGTTTCTTACGCTTGGAATGTCTGTCATAAACATAATCCATACCGTTTCCCTTGGTTTCGTTAATTGCATTTGCAATCATAAGCGCTGTGCCGCTTGGAGCGTCAATTTTCTGGTTATGATGTTTTTCAACGATTTCAATATCGAAATCATTTCCCAATATTTCAGTTGCCTTTTTAGCAAGCTCAACAAGAAGATTAATACCCAGCGACATATTCCATGAGAAAAATACAGGGATCTGATTTGCAGCTTTTTTTATGTCAGCGATCTGAGCATCGCTGTAGCCTGTTGTGGCAAGCACCAGTGCAGTTCCTGTTGAAAAGCAGTAGTCAAGCAGCATTTTAAGTGAGTTCGGATGAGAATAGTCGATGATAACATCCGGCTTTTCAGCAAGCTCAGATGCGTCCTTTACAATAGGAAAGTCAGCATAAGGTACATTTTTAACATCAATGCCGCCGATAATTTTGCAGTCGCTGCGTCCATTAACACAGCTGTAAATGGTTCTTCCCATTTTTCCGTTTGCACCGCATATTGCAATTTTAGTCATAGCTTAATTATACTTCCTTTCAAATTCAGATAACTTAGGACAATATGCTACCCCACCTTTTAGGTGGAGTAGCATTACCGTATACATTTAGTGATACTGTATACTCCGTACGGCTTTAGCCGCACCTTGCCCACGTTGTATTAGAAACCATACTTTTTAAGAGAATTTTTAAGAGCTTCGATGTGTTCAGCTGACATTTTGTAAAGCGGCAGACGGCATTCTCCCGCCGGCATTCCAATTATGTTCATAGCTTCCTTTACAGGTATTGGATTGACCTCAATGAAAAGTTTGTTTATAAGCTCAAGATAATCTATCTGCATTTTTCCGGCAGCGGCATAATCGTTGTCAAGGCAGAGCTGAGTCATCTTGTGAGTTTCAGCAGGGCAAATGTTTGAAAGCACAGAGATAACGCCCTTTGCGCCCATTGACATCATAGGAACGATGATATCGTCGTTTCCGCTATAAACATCAAGAACGTCACCGCATTCAGCTATAAGCTTTGCGGTATAGCTCATATTTCCGCTTGCTTCTTTTACTGCGCATATATTCTTATGCTTTGCAAGTTCCTTGTATGTTGCAATTTCTATATTAACTCCGGTTCTGCTTGGTATGTTGTAAAGAATTATCGGAATGTCAATATTGTCAGCGATTGTTTTATAGTGCTGAACAAGACCTCTCTGAGTTGTTTTGTTATAATACGGAGTTACCACCAGAACGCTGTCACAGCCGAGCTCCTGAGCCTTTCTGGAAAGGTCAGCCGCATATTTTGTATCGTTGCTGCCTGTTCCTGCAATTACAGGTACACGCTTAGCAGAACGCTCTACTGTAAAACGTATACATTCAATATGCTCTTCATCCGTCATAGTGGATGATTCTCCGGTTGTACCGCAGACGATAATGGCGTCTGTGCCGTTTTCAATCTGAAAATCAATATTTTTTCCGAAGCCCTCATAGTCGATGCTGCCGTCTGCATTCATAGGTGTTACAATAGCAACTCCGGCTCCGGTGAAAACTGTATTCTTCATAGATATCCGCCTTTCAAAAATTAGTCAAAATAACCCTTAGCAGCAAGAAGCTCTGCAAGAAGAACACCGCCGCCTGCTGCGCCTCTCAATGTATTATGTGACAGACATACAAATTTGTAGTCATACTGTGTATCTTCTCTGAGACGTCCTGCTGAAACAGCCATACCGCCCTCAAGGTTTCTGTCAAGCTTAGCCTGAGGTCTGTCGTTTTCCTCAAAGTAGTGAATGAACTGCTTTGGAGCTGACGGAAGGTCAAGCTCCTGAGGAGCGCCCTTGAATTCTTTCCAGATATTAAGGATTTCTTCCTTTGAAGGTTTATTTTCAAAGGATACGAAAACAGCAGCCGTATGTCCGTCTGATACAGGAACTCTCAGGCACTGAGTTGTGATCTGAGGAGAATCTGTATTGACGATTTTTCCGTTTTCAACAGTACCCCATACCTTGAGCGGTTCCTGCTCTGACTTTTCTTCCTCTCCGCCGATATAAGGGATAAGGTTGTCAACCATTTCCGGCCATGTTTTAAAGGTTTTTCCTGCGCCTGAAATTGCTTGGTATGTACATGCGAGAACCTTTGTAATACCAAACTTTCTCAGAGGACTGAGCGCCGGCACATAGCTCTGGATAGAGCAGTTTGACTTAACAGCAATAAAGCCTCTCTTAGTACCAAGACGTTCTCTCTGGCTGTTTATAACCTCAAGGTGAGCGTCGTTGATCTCAGGCACTACCATAGGAACGTCAGGAGTAAATCTATTTGCAGAGTTGTTTGAAACAACCGGACATTCAGCCTTAGCATATCTTTCTTCAAGAGCTTTGATTTCGTCCTTTTTCATATCAACTGCACAGAATACAAAATCGACCATGCCGGCAATTTTCTCAACATCTGCGTCAGCGTTCATGATGATCATTTTCTTCATTGACTCCGGCATAGGCGTTGTCATTGCCCATCTTTCGCCAACAGCCTCTTCGTAAGTTTTTCCTGCTGAACGAGGAGAGGCTGCAAGCACTTCCACATTGAACCAAGGATGATTTTCAAGAAGTGTTGCAAATCTCTGACCAACCATTCCTGTTGCACCTATAATACCTACTTTATATTGCTTCATTTTTCCATTCTCCTTTGAATTATTATAGTTAAAACTACTAAATATAAAAAAACCGGTTGAAAACCGGTTCATCATACGATATAATAGAAATATTGACATAACAACATTGAATTGCAATGCCGATAGCTCCCCATCATCGCTGATGACAATCACAGCCCTGTTTGGTACTGTAATCAGAAAAATCTTACCGGGATTTTTCTTCGGCGGTCAAGCCTTTCAGGAAAGTTTCAGACGGATTTGGTATCCTAAGCTGACCTTACTTTTCGTGACCGCGCCTCTATCCGTATTCATATCATAGCATTTTATTTTTTTTATGTCAATACAGTTTTGAAAATTTAGGTGTTAAAAATGAAAAAATCTGATTTTTACTATGATTTACCGGAGGAACTTATTGCTCAGACTCCGGTTGAACCGAGAAATTCCTCCCGTCTTATGAAAATTGACCGTGAAACGGGTGAAATCAATCATGCTCATTTCTATAATTTATGCAGCTTTCTTAAAAAAGGTGACTTGCTTGTTTTAAATGATTCAAGAGTTCTGCCTGCAAGACTTTACGGCGTAAAAACCGAAAACGGTACTCCCATAGAATTTCTGCTGCTGGAGCAGAAGGGCGACAAGGTATGGGAGATAATCTGCCGTCCCGGTAAAAAAGCAAAAGCCGGAACTGAATTTACTTTCGGGAACGGAAAGCTCAGAGCTGTTATAAAAGAAGTCAAGGATGACGGAAACCGTATTGCGGAGTTTTTCTGCGAGGGCAACTTCTTTGCAGTGCTGGACGAGATCGGTCAGATGCCACTTCCTCCGTATATCACAAAGAAGCTTGAGGACAAGGAAAGATATCAGACAGTTTATTCAAAGGAGCTTGGCTCAGCCGCTGCTCCGACAGCAGGACTTCATTTTACGAAAGAAATGCTCGAAGAAATAAAAAGCGCCGGCATTGATATAGCCTATGTGACTCTCCATGTTGGACTGGGTACGTTCAGGCCTGTCAAGGAGGACGATATTCTTGATCACAAGATGCACAGTGAGCATTATATGCTGCCCCGGGAAACTGCCGATAAGATAAACAATACAAAGGCTGCCGGAGGGCGTATTATTGCCGTTGGCACTACTGCCTGCCGCACCCTTGAAAGCGTTCCACTTGAAAACGGGCTTGTAAGAGAAAGTCACGGCTATACGGATATTTTCATATATCCGGGGTATAAGTTCCAGCTTATAGACGGACTCATCACGAATTTTCATCTGCCGGAAAGTACACTTATAATGCTTGTTTCGGCGTTTTTAGGCTATGACAAGACAATGAATGCATACAAAACTGCTGTTGAGGAAAGATACAGATTTTTCAGCTTCGGCGATGCTATGGCTATTTTGTAGGAGGCAATATATGGAACTTTCAGTATATTTTAAAAGCATAATAGATTCAGATACAGCTCCGGTGGTTATTTGCAGCAATGATGACGAAATAGTATATATGAACCCTGCTGCTGTGAAAAGGTATGCTAAGCGTGGCGGCGAAAAGCTTGTCGGAAGCTCCCTCTGCGCATGCCACAATGAAAAATCGAACCGTATGATCGCAATGGTTAAGCAGTGGTTCAGTAAAAGTCCGGATAACAACAGAATGTTCACATTTCATAATCAAAAGGAAAACAAGGACGTTTATATGATCGCACTTAGGGACTCAGACGGAACGCTTATCGGCTATTATGAAAAGCATGAATACCGTACTTCTGAAACCGTCGAGCCATACGATGGGCTATGATAAAAAGGAGAATTTATGTATACGCTGTTAAAAAATGAAGGAAAAGCAAGGCGTGGTCAGCTTGAAACCGTTCACGGAACGGCTCAGACGCCCTGTTTTATGAATGTAGGCACTGCCGCAGCCATAAAAGGTGGGATATCTTCTCTTGATCTTGTAGAGCTGAAATGTCAGATAGAGCTTTGCAATACCTATCATCTTCATCTGCGTCCGTCCGATAAGGTAATAAAGGAAATGGGAGGACTGCATAAATTTATGAACTGGAGTCGTCCTATACTTACGGACAGCGGAGGATTTCAGGTATTTTCCCTTGCAAAGCTGCGTAAAATAAAAGAGGAGGGCGTATATTTTTCTTCCCATATTGACGGAAGAAAAATTTTTATGGGTCCTGAAGAGAGTATGCAGATACAGTCAAATCTTGGTTCAACAATTGCAATGGCATTTGATGAGTGCATTGAAAATCCTGCTGAACACGACTATGCGGAGCAGTCTTGTGCAAGAACTGTGCGCTGGCTTGCAAGATGCAAGGAAGAAATGGCAAGACTCAATTCGATTCATGATACAATAAATAAAAAGCAGATGCTTTTCGGCATAAATCAGGGTAGCACCTTTGATGATATACGAATAAGCAATATGGAGGAAATTGTAAAGCTTGATCTTGACGGCTATGCAATAGGCGGCCTTGCTGTAGGCGAATCCGTGGAGGAGATGTACCGTATTATTGATGTGGTTGAACCTTATATGCCGGTTAACAAGCCGAGGTACCTTATGGGGGTAGGTACTCCGTCAAATATAATCGAAGCTGTGGCAAGAGGCGTTGACATGTTCGACTGCGTTATGCCGAGCAGAAATGCAAGACATGCAACTCTGTTTACATGGAAGGGCGTTATGCATGTAACAAATAAATGCTACGAAACCGATAGTCGACCTATTGATGAGGAATGTGACTGTCCCGTATGCAGAAACTTTTCACGCTCCTATGTCAGACATCTGTTCAAGGCAGGTGAAATGCTGGGAGGCAGGCTTGCTGTTATGCACAATCTTTACTTTTACAATACTCTTATGGAAAAGATCCGTGACGCAATAGACGGAGGATATTTTGATAAATTCAGGAATAAATATTCCGAACTTCTTGCTGTAAGATTATAGGAGGACAGCTATGGGAACAATAGAACTTCTTTTGCTTGCAATAGGACTTTCAATGGACGCTTTTGCAGTATCCGTTACAAACGGTCTTTATTACAAAAAAATGAAGATCGGCTGGACTCTTGCTGACGGATTATGCTTCGGGCTTTTTCAAGGCGCTATGCCTACCATAGGCTTCTTCCTTGGAAAATCCTTTTCAAAGTATATAACAGCATTTGACCACATAATAGCTCTTGTGCTGCTTGGCTTTATAGGCGGAAAAATGATTTACGAGTCCTTTTCCCATAAGGACGGCGAGGAAAGCTCGGGAGATTCTTTGAATTTCGGAACGCTAATGGTTCAGGGAGTTGCAACGAGTATAGATGCCCTTGCGGTAGGCGTAAGCTTTGCGGCGTTGCAAAGTGTAAATATTGTAACAGCCGCTTTGTTTATTTGCTGTGTTACATTTTTATTCAGCATAGCCGGAGTCGTGATCGGGAAGAAGTCGGGAACGATACTCAACACTAAAGCGGAGCTTATAGGAGGGCTTATTCTTGTGGGGATAGGAGTAAAAATCTTCGTAGAGCATGTTTTCTTCGGAGGATAAAAATTCAGGGCAGAATATCTAATTTCTCAGAATGTGAAATGTAATATTTTTAGCCTGTTTTCGCTAAAAATGATATAAAAGAGTATACTGAATATTTTAATTGATGCACAGCTTCGGCTGTGCATTTTTTGCATATTTGACTTATTACTCTCATATGAATTATTAAGGTGGCACACCAAATCTGCTTTGGCAGATTTGTAACAGAGAATAGTATATGGCCGCAAATTTGTCTATAGGTTGATAATAACAAAGGAAGTGATAAAGCGTGTACAGAAAACATGAATTTAAAAAGCTTGCCCCTTATTTTTCACAGAAGATAAAAAACGCCATTTTGCGGATATCCGAAAGCGATGCAGATAGGATCCATGAAATACGGCTTAGGATAAACCGTCCTGTGACAGCTGCGTCATATGGAAAGGAAATCTTTCTGATGCCTGACGGAAGTCTTTCTGCTTCTCGTGACGGAGCTATAACTGCGGACAGGCATGACCTTGAAAGCAGCTTTAGGGCAATATGCGATTACTCGCTGCACAGCTATGAAAAAGAACTTTCAGAAGGGTATATTACCCTTGAGGGTGGCTGCCGTGTAGGAATTGCCGGTACATTTTCGTCAAATGGAGCAGTGAAATATGTAAACGGACTTAACTTCCGTGTGCCGGGACAGGTTTTCGGCTGCGGTGAGGGCATATATAATATGCTGCTTAGCCGAAAGCCTGTAAGCATATTGATAGCAGGAAGTCCTGCAAGCGGAAAGACCACCATTCTAAAGGACCTGTGCCGTATACTTGGGGAAAGATACCGGGTATCGGTTGCGGACGAGCGTAGCGAAATTGCAGCCTCCTTTCACGGAGAGCCTGAAAACAGTATTGGACTTATGACGGATGTTTTTGACGGCTGTCCCAAGGGCAGGGGAATAGAAACCGCAGTAAGAGTCATGTCGCCGGATATAGTCGTGTGTGATGAAATCGGAGGAAAAGGCGACAGCGAGGCTTTAATGCTGTGTCTTAACTGTGGAGTAAAGGTGATCGCAACAGTTCATGCAGGCTCATGGGAGGAGCTTTCAGGCAGAAGGCATATTATGGAGCTTGTTAAAAACAGGGTTTTTGACTATGCTGTTTTTCTGGGAAGCGGAAAAAATCCCGGAGAAATAGTTTCTGTAAAAAGGATAGGTGATAAATTTGATTAAGCTTGCGGGGATATTAATGATTTTTTCTGCTGCATCCATGACAGGAGCGTATTTGTCTGCTTCGCTTCATCAGCGGTGTATAAGGCTTGAAACACTTAGGAGAATGACGGAGGATATAGCGTCTTACATACGATACCGTGAGCTTACAGTATATGAGATCGTACAGGAGCTTTCTACGGACAACTCTTATAGAGACTTTGACTTTGTGTGCTGTTTAAGCCGTGATCTGGACAGGCACAGACCTTTTTACAGTCAGTGGGAAAGGGCGGCAGATGAATGCCGGTTCAAGGGAGATGAAAGAAATCTTATACTTTCAATTGGAAATGTTCTGGGTACAAGCGATACACAGGGACAGCTTGCGGCAATGGAGCTTTACAGCGCAAAGCTTGATTCAATGATAAAAGCATCGGACGAGCAGTATTCTCGGAAAGGAAAGCTTTACAGATCCCTTGGAGTTCTGTCCGGGGCGATGCTGGGGATATTAATGCTATAGGAGAATAAAAATGAATGTTGACCTTATATTTAAAATTGCCGGAATCGGCATAATTGTTGCTGTGCTGAATCTTGTCCTCAAACGAGCCGAGAGGGAGGAACAGGCAATGCTTACAACTCTTGCAGGACTTATAGTGGTGCTTATGATGATAATCAGCAGCATAAGCGAGCTTTTTGATACTGTAAAAACGGTGTTCGGCTTATGGTAGATATAATTTCCGTATGCGGACTTTGCATATGCGCTGTTTTAATATGCAAGGCGACTGAGAAATATTCCGGAGAACAGGCAGTTCTGCTTGCTATTGCTGTAAGCGCAGTGATACTTTTAACGGTTTTTTCAGCCGTTCCTAAAATAACAGGGAGTATAAACGAGCTTATGGACAAGACTCAGCTTGACGGCAGCTATGTATCTGTTATATTTAAGGCCTTGGGGATATGCTATCTTACACAGTTTGCCTGTGATATATGCCGGGACTGTGGTGAAAATGCGGTTGCAACAGCTGCTGAAATTGCCGGAAAGGTGGAGCTGATAATAATATCTCTTCCGCTTTTTGAATCTCTTATCAACCTGACGGCGGTGATCATATCATGAAAAAAATACTTATAATTGCAGTTTTGTTTTGGTTTTTATCAGTTCCAGTCAGCGCTGAGGAGGGTATATACAGCGGAGCCGGAGGAATTGAGGTCGAGGGATCGCCGGAGCAGTTCCTTGATGACAACGGGGTAAGCTTTGATGATCCTGAAAGTATACTTAATCTGTCACCGTCAAAGCTGTGGGACTATATAATATCAATGGTAAAGGACAAGGTGTCTGAGCCGGTCAGGGTTTTTGCGTCTCTTGGAGCAGTGATTGTACTTACTGTTATGGCGGAAAGTGCAGGAGACACGATAAAGCTCGGAAAAACCGGTAAGATATTTGAGCTTATATGCGTTCTTGTATGCGTTTCAATAGCTGCCTCTCCGGTATGTTCTGTAATGGAAAGCTGTGCTGAGTCCCTTTCCTCAGGCAGCATGTTTATGACCGGTTTTGTTCCTGTGTTTGCAGGGCTTGCAGCTGCCGGAGGAAATATTACTTCTGCTTCCGGCTACAGTATTATTGTAATGAGCGCCGCTGATGCCGCTATACAGATCGCAGACAGAATTATGATGCCTATGCTGGGTATGAGCCTTAGTCTTGCAATAATAGATGCGGTGAATCCTGCTATATCCCTGACCGGACTTATCAAGGGAATGAAAAAGTGCGTAACATGGGGACTGGGGCTTATAATGACGATTTTTACAGGACTGCTTTCAGTACAGAGCATAGTGGGAGGATCAGCTGACGCTGCTGTTTCAAAAACTACAAAGTATGTTATATCCGGCTGCATTCCCGTAGTCGGCAATGCAGTTTCAGAGGCATATTCAAGTGTAAAAACGAGCGTGGGACTGCTTAAAACCGGAGTGGGAGGAATAGGGATAGCAGTTCTTGCGGCTTATCTTATACCGCCGCTGATATCACTTTTTGTATATAAATTTGTGTTCGGCGCTTCTGCTATTGCAGCAGAAATAATGGGAGCAGAAAAGCTAAAAAGGCTTTTTAGTAATATTAATTCTGTACTATCCTCAGCGCTAGCGGTCTGTGCATGCTTTTCTGTAATGTTTATAATTTCAACAGCTATAGTAATGGCTGTTTCTACCGGAGGTGTCTGATATGGATGTCCTTGAGAAAATGGTTTTTTCCGCATGTCTTGTAAGCTGCGCTGTAGCTTTAGCAGACGCTTTGAAGCCAAGCGATAAATTCAACAGACAGCTTAAAATGATATTTTCTGCACTGTTTCTGTGCGGACTGCTTGCTCCTGCGGTATCCGGAAGCTTCAGCCTTGACCTGCCTGTAAACGGAAGTGCAGACGGTGGGGTTTATAATGAGATCGACACAGATGCCGAGCTTAAAAAAGCTATTGAAGATAACATTCGTAAGACTGCTGAGGAGATACTCAGGCAGGATGAGATTTCCTTTAAAAAAGTTTCCGTATCAGTTAATATAAATGAGGATAACAGCATAGATATTAATGAGATATGTATTTGCAGCAGTGAGTTTGAAAAAGCAGCTGAGAGCCTTAGATCCCAGCTGGGAAAAGGAATACGGGTGACTGAAATTGAACAGGATTAATTTATTGCTCGAAAAGCTTAAAGCTAAAAAAAACGGTATGCCTCTTAAAATAATAGTCTTTCTTGGAATAGCCGGAATGGCTCTAATTCTGTTTTCTGACATGCTGTTTACGGACAAGGAAGAAAAAAGTCCGGAAAAAGAGCAGGAACAGCAGATAACCGGTGAATACAGCGAGTATACAGCTGATATGGAAAAAAAGCTTGAAAGCATACTTGAAAGCATAGACGGTGTGGGAAAATCAAAGGTTATGATAACTGCAAAGGGAACGGAGGAATATGTATATGCAGAGGAGGGCAGGACTGATACGGATAGCGACAGCATATCAAGGGATAGTAAGTACGTTATTGTAGGCAGCGGAAACCGCAAGGAAGCGCTGCTTAAAAAAGTAGTAAATCCTGAAATATCAGGAGTTATAATAGTCTGCGAAGGAGGTGACAGAAATGTAGTCAGGGAACAGGTATATAAAACTGTTTCAGCGGCGTTTGACATTCCTGCCGGAAGAATAAGCGTCAGTAAATTAATGGAATAAAGGAGTAAGAATTATGAAAAAGCCAACATTTATTATCGGTAAAAAGCAGATCATACTGTCATGCCTTACGCTTATGCTGGGCATAGCGGTTTATGTAAATTATGCTCTTACGGAAAATGATATCAAGGTAAAAACAGCGGACGTAAGCGCAGGTCTGTCCGTTGACAATAAAGCTTCTGACAATTCAGATGTAGAAGAAGGAAATGATACATCAGCTGCCTCATCAGAGGCGGAAGACGCTGCCGCAGATAATGAAAAATACGGAGAAAGCACTTTTGTTAACGGTGAAGATACAGATGATTATTTCGCTCAGGTAAGGCTTGAAAAAATGACAAACCGTGACGAGGCGGTACAGACTCTCCAGACAATAATGGGCGGAGGCGATATAACAAACGATGAGGCTGTTACAACAGCTCTGGACGCAGTGGAGCTTTCAAGGCTTATTGAGAGCGAAGGCAATATTGAGGCGCTTATAAAGGCTCAGGGCTTTGAGGACTGTGTTGTATACCTTGACGGTGAAAGCGCAAAGATAGTTGTTAAGTCGGAGGGCCTTGACAAGGCTCAGGCAGCAGCAATAAAGGACATAATTCTGAGCGAAATTTCAATTCCAGCAGAAAATATCAGAATATTTGAAGTTTAACGGTTGTTTATTCTGAAATTTGTGGTATAATGTATATATGGAATTCTGCAGTTTTTTCGGAAACGTGATTAAAAACGTTTCCGAATAAGCTGTAACAGGGCTTTACCACGCAAAGAGGACTTTATTATATGCGATCCTTGTGCGGTGTTACTTTAAGCCGAAATGATAAGGCTTTGCGTTAAAAAGGCTTGACTTAGCCGGAAAGGATTTGGTATTATGAACAGTGAGAAAATCTGCAAGGGGTCTTTGAATGTTTCAGAGGATGTAGTTATAAAAATCGCCAGAGCGGCAGCCGCTGAAATTGACGGCGTTTCCCTCAGAAAAACTGCTGGATGTTTTATTTCCGGGAAAAGTCCGGTTGAAGTAAAATTTGTTGACAGCGTACTTGAAATATCCCTCGAAATATCCCTTGCGCCGAAAATTAACGCTGTAAATGCAGCTCAGAGCGTTCAAATTGCTGTTAAGGAAAGCGTTCAGAGTATGACGGGAATTACCGTGTCGAAAGTAAATGTAAGGGTAGTAAGCCTGTCAGCAGCAAAATAACGGAAGTGTATTATGGAGGTCATATATGACAAGACGTGAAATCAGAGATTGTTCCTTTCAGCTGATATTTGAAAAGCTTCTTAGGGATGATCCCATAGAGGAGCTGTATGAGCTTGCTGAGGAAGTTGAAGAAATTACGGTTAATGACGATGTAAAGGAACTGGTTGAAAACGTTCTCAGTCATGCTCAGGAGCTGGACGGGCTTATAGATAAGTTCAGCGAAAAAAGGAGTATTAACCGAATTGCAAAAATCAATATTGCAATACTGCGGATTGCGCTGTATGAAATGCTTTATGATGACAAAACTCCGGTGAATGCTGCAATAAACGAGGCTGTACTGCTGACTCAGGCGTATTCCTACAAGGAGGATACCACTTTTGTAAACGGAATACTCGGCGCAGTTGCCAAAACTCTTCCTGAGAAGGAAGCTGCTGCAAATGTCTGAGTTTTTGGGAATTGATACAAGCAATTATACTACATCTGCTGCGCTTTATAATGATATTTCCGGGGAAGTTTTTCAGAAGAAGATGCTTTTGCCGGTTAAAAAAGGCGAGGCTGGATTAAGACAAAGCGACGCTGTCTTTCATCATACAAGGCAGCTTCCATTGGTATGCGGTGAAGTGCTTGATAAAGCAGACGCCATTGAAGCAATAGGTGTTTCTGTAAAACCACGCAGCCAGGAGGACTCGTATATGCCATGCTTTCTCAGCGGTAACACTGCGGCTGAGCTTATATCCCATGCATTGGGCGTAAAGGTATATAAGACCTCTCATCAGCTGGGACATATAGCGGCGGCTTTGTATTCTGCTGGAAAAACTGAGCTTATGACGGAAAGATTCATTGCCTTTCATGTCAGTGGAGGCACTACGGAATGCCTTTTCTGCACACCGGACGACAACAGCATAATAAATGCAGAGATTTTTTCCTCATCTCTTGATCTTAAGGCAGGACAGGCTGTTGACAGAACGGGTATCATGCTGGGTCTTGATTTCCCATGCGGTGCAGAGCTTGAAAAGCTGGCTCTGAAAAGCGATAAGAAATACTCATTAAGACCTGTTATGAAGGGAACTGATTGCTGCCTTTCTGGAGTGGAAAACAAGTGCCGCAAAATGCTGGAGGACGGTTTAGCGCCATGTGATATTGCGGCATACTGTCTGAGCTTTATATGCGCTTCAATTGAGGCGATGACTGAAACTGCGCTTTCAGAGCTTGGGGATATTCCTGTTGTATATTCAGGAGGCGTCATGTCGGACAGTATAATTCGCAAAAGACTTGAAGAAAGATTCGGAGCATATTTTGCGGAGCCGGAATTTTCCTGTGACAACGCATCCGGCGTAGCTCTGCTTGCCTCTGAGATGCATAAAAGGGGAATATAGCCATGTCAGTACTTACAGTAACTCAGCTTAACAGATATGTGTCCTTTAAGCTTAAAGAGGACAGAAAGCTCCAGGGAGTAATGATAAGAGGCGAGATTTCAAATTTTACCGCCCATAGGTCAGGACATTATTATTTTACGCTAAAGGATAAAGAAAGCTCGGTTAAGGCGGTTATGTTTAAAAACATGGCGTCAAGACTGAAATTTCTTCCTGAAAACGGAATGAATGTCATTATAATGGCGTCAGTATCGCTTTTTGAGCGTGACGGAGCTTTTCAGCTTTATGTAAATGATATTCAGCCGGACGGTGCGGGAGCCGTTCATGTGGCTTTAGAGCAATTAAAGGAAAAGCTTGCGGCTATGGGTATATTTGACGAGTCCCATAAAAGGCAGCTCCCTTACATGCCCGAAAAAATCGGAGTAGTTACTTCCGGATCGGGAGCGGCTTTACAGGATATTATAAATGTGCTTTCAAGGCGTTATCCCATAGGTCAGCTTGAAGTGTATCACACGGGAGTTCAGGGAGAAAATGTTATCTCAGACATATGCAGGGGTATCGAAAACGCCTCCGACTGTGATGTTATAATTGTTGCAAGAGGCGGCGGCTCCAGCGAGGATTTAGGAGTATTCAATTCTGAGCAGATAGCATATGCGGTATATAACAGCAAGGCTCCGGTCATAACCGCAATAGGTCATGAAACGGATTATACCATTGCCGACCTTGCAGCTGATAAAAGAGCGCCTACGCCGTCGGCGGCTGCTGAGCTTGCAGCTCCGTCAAGGGAAATGCTTGAGGAGAGAATAGAATTTTACAGGAAACGGCTGTTTTCATGTATGGACAGAATATTTTCAGTATATGAGGAAAAGCTTCTGAGAAAAAACGAAAGGCTTATGCGTTTTTCACCTGGCTATAGGATAGGAATAGAAGCTGAAAGGTTTTCTTTACTGGAGGGAAAGCTTGAAAACGCCTACAGGAAGCTTATCGGCAGCCGGGAAAAAGAGCTTTACAGTGCTATATCCGCCCTTGAGGCTATGAGCCCTGTAAAGGTTTTGCAAAGAGGATATTCACTTGCGTATAAGGACGGTAAGGTGATGTATTCGGCTGAATCGGCGGCTCCGGGAGATGAAATTATAATAAAGCTGGCAAAGGGAAAATTAAAGGCCAGAGTTACAGAAAGAGAGGATACAAATGACCTTTGAAGACAATCTGAAGGAGCTTTCGGAAATAGTTTCAAAGCTTGAAAAAGGGGATCTTGCACTTGAGGAGGCTGTGGAACTGTACGGAAAGGGCGTAAAGATCTCCGTAGTATGCAGGGAAGAGCTTGATAATGCCAAATTAAAAATTACTGAGCAGGGAGAAGGTTAATATGGAAATAAAAAGGGAGCTTGCAGAATATGCAAAACGGATCGAAGCACAGCTTAAAAAATACAGCTATTGCGGAATGAATCTGAATCAACAAATTGTATCGGAGGCAATGGACTATTCACTTGAGGCAGGAGGAAAGAGAATCCGTCCTATACTCGTTATGGAGTTTTGCCGTATGTGCGGAGGTGATACAGAAGCCGCTTTAGCTCCCGCATGCGCTCTTGAGATGATACATACCTTTTCGCTTATTCATGACGATTTGCCTTGTATGGATAACGACGATTTCAGAAGAGGAAAGCCTTCCTGCCATAAGCAGTTTGGAGAGGCGGTTGCCGTTCTTGCAGGTGATGCCCTGGCAGTAAGACCTTTTGAAATAATTGCACAGTCAGATAAACTGGACGATTCAAAAAAAGTGAAAATCGTTTCAGAGCTTGCATATTCAACGGGAGTATGCGGAATGATCGGCGGTCAGATAATTGACATGGAAAACGAAACTAAGGAGCATGTGGACGAAGAAAACCTCCGTGAAATGTATGCCCTTAAAACAGGCGCTCTTATTAAAACAGCGAGTAAAATCGGATGCATTGCAGCAGGTGCAGACGAGGAGAAAACTGCGTTGGCAGTAAAATATGCAGAGTGTAT
Organism: uncultured Clostridia bacterium; assembly: GCA_947586185.1. Lineage (GTDB taxonomy): Bacteria > Bacillota > Clostridia > Oscillospirales > Ruminococcaceae > Porcipelethomonas. The sequence continues at coordinate 40,659 of CANPXN010000009.1, read as the reverse complement.
AGGTCTTGCTTTCCAGATCGTTGACGATATACTGGACGTTACCGGTTCAACCGAGGTTATCGGTAAGCCTGTTGGAAGTGATGAGGAGCAGCATAAAACTACTTTTGTTACAGTTGCAGGACTTGATAATGCCAAAGCCGAGGCAAAAAGGCTTACAGATAATGCTGTGAAGCTTCTTGATAATTTTGAGAATAATGAATTTATGAAGGAATTGACAGAGTTTCTGCTGAGCAGAAATTATTAAAATAGAAAGGGTCGGGAAAAGACTTGCCCAGGAAGTAAAATGGATAATACTAATAAAAACAGCCGGGTGGTTCTAAGCGGACTGGATCTGCCCGGAGATTTGAAAAAATTAGATACAGAGCAGTGCCGTGTTTTGTGCAAGGAGATCAGAAGTCTTCTTGTGGAAACCGTTTCAAAAACAGGCGGACACTTAGCCTCAAATCTTGGCGTAGTTGAGCTGACAATGGCAATTCACCGTGTTTTTAATTCACCGTCCGATAAAATAGTATGGGATGTGGGTCATCAGTCATATACCCACAAAATACTTACAGGAAGACTTGACAGGTTTTCAACGCTTAGGCAGGAAAACGGAATTTCGGGCTATACCAAGCCGGAGGAATCCGAGCATGACTCGTTTATAAGCGGACACAGCAGTACTTCTATTTCAGTTGCCTGCGGTATTGCCGAGGCTATGAAAATGGATGGAAATAACGAAAATTATGCGATAGCCGTTACCGGAGACGGAGCTATGACCGGAGGAATGGTTTATGAGGGTCTTAACAATGCGGGAAAATCAAATTCAAACCTTATTGTTATTTTAAACCATAATGCAATGTCTATTTCAAAAAATGTAGGCGCTCTTGCAAAATATCTTTCGACTCTCAGAACGAAGCAGAATTATGTAAAGACAAAATTTGCAGTTGAAAATGTCCTGAAAAGGACTCCTGTGGTGGGAAAGCCTGTTGCTAAGGTGCTGAAAAACTCAAAGGACACTTTTAAAAGCACTCTTTACAGAAAATCGAATGCGTCAACGCTTTTTGAGGATCTGGGATTCATTTATCTCGGACCTATTGACGGTCATAATCTTGAAGAGGTCGAGGAGGCGCTTAAAACTGCAAAGACATATCATCGTCCGGTAGTGGTACATGTAAATACTGTTAAGGGAAAAGGATATCTTCCTGCGGAAAAGAATCCGGGAGAGTTTCACGGAATATCCCGTTTTGATATTATTACCGGAAATCCTGAGGTATCTTCGGATGACTGTTTCTCCACAGTTTTCGGCAGGGAGCTTGTAAAGCTGGGAGAAAAGGACGATAGAATATGCGCTGTAACGGCTGCCATGAAATACGGAACCGGACTTCAGTATTTTGCCTCTGAATTTAAAAACAGATTCTTTGACGTAGGGATTGCTGAACAGCATGCAATAACGTTTTCCGCAGGTCTTGCCTCAATGGGTAAAATTCCTATATTTGCCGTTTACTCCTCATTTTTGCAGAGAGCCTATGATCAGCTGATCCACGATGCATCGCTCAGCAAGGTTCATATTGTGCTTGGTATAGACCGCTCCGGAATTGTTGGAGAGGACGGAGAAACTCATCAGGGGATATTTGACGTACCTTTGCTTACGTCTGTTCCGGGTACTACGATCTATTCACCGTCATGCTATGAAGAGCTTAAAATGTGCCTGAATGAAGCGATATACAGCTGTGACGGGATCGCATGTGTAAGGTATCCTAAAGGAAATGATTGTACAAGCTTTGATAAATCAGCGCTCAATACCGATTTTATGGTCACATGTCAGAGTAGCTCTTCTATTCTCCTTGTGACATATGGAAGAATTTATGACGAGCTTTACAAGGCATGCTATAATCTGTATTCAGACGGAATAAACTGTGATCTTTTAAAGCTTACAAGAATATTTCCGCTGAGCAGTGAGGCAGTCTGTTCGGCAATGAGGTATGATAAGGTCATTTTCTTTGAGGAGGGAAGCAGCAACGGAGGAATTGCGGAGCACTTTGCAGTTGCTCTTGAAAGTAATGGCTTTAAGGGAAAATATTATTCAAAGGCAATAAACGGATTTGTAAAACAATCCTCAGTAAAAAGCGCTCTTTCAAAGCTCGGCTTTGATTGCAGCAAAATGGCTGAATATGTAAAGGAAAAAGCGGAGGTATAGATGTCCGAAAGACTTGACGTTGTAATGGTAAAGCTGGGACTTGCCGGAAGCAGAGAACGTGCAAAGGAGCTTATAAAAAACAGCAGTGTGACTGTAAATGGAACAGCAGCGTCAAAGCCGTCCCAGCAGGTGTCATGTTCAGACAGCATTGAAATTACCGGTCAGACCCTTAAATATGTCGGCAGGGGAGGACTAAAGCTTGAGAAAATTATATCAGGATATGGTATCAATCTTACGGACAGAATATGTATGGATATAGGTGCGTCCACAGGAGGCTTTACAGACTGTATGCTCCAGAATGGAGCAAGTAAAGTTTATGCCGTTGATGTTGGCAGCGGTCAGCTTGCACAAAAGCTTGTCATGGATGGACGGGTTATAAACATGGAGAAAACCGATATAAGAAAGCTTTCCTCCTCCGACTTTGATGTGCTGCCGGATTTTATTTCAATAGACGTTTCTTTTATTTCATTAAAGCTTGTTCTGCCAAAGGCCTTTGAGCTTTTAGCTGAAAACGGAAGGATAACCGCACTTATAAAGCCGCAGTTTGAAGCCGGAAAGCATAATGTTGGAAAGAATGGTATTGTAAAGTCGAAAGCAGTTCATGCCGCAGTGCTTTCTGATATATGCGGATTTATCAGAGGCAGCGGTTTGGGAATTGAGGATCTTTGTTATTCTCCGGTAACAGGCTCAAAGGGAAATATAGAATATCTTGTGTTGATATCGCCGGAGGCGGATCGTGATAAGACAGTTGATCTTAAACTTACAGTACAGCAGGCTTTCTTAAATTTCAGAAGTGGAGGAGTCAGATGAAGGCTGCAATTTTTCCGAATTTTCAGAAGCACAACGCCCTTGAATGCGCAAGGGAGATTTGTGATATACTTCATAGTATCGGAGCCGAGGTACATATTGACGAAAGCTATCTGAAAGAGTTTTCGGATAAGAAATTTGTACAGTTTGGCTTGTTTGATAATTTTGTCGGTAATGCCGACATAGCTGTTGCTATCGGTGGCGACGGAACAATACTTAAATGTGCCAAGCATATTGTGAGCTGTAATACAAAGCTTTTGGGGGTAAATACTGGAAGGCTGGGTTTTATGGCATCCCTTGAATATGATCAGCTTGGCCTTCTTGAATGTCTGAAAACCGGAAGCTATAATGTTTCGGAAAGAATGATGCTTGAAATTTCCATGGATAATCAAAGCAGATCCTTTCATGCTCTGAATGATGTCACCATTTCGGGAAGGTATGCCAAAATATGCGAGTTTGATGTCTTCGCCGACAGCAGCCATATAGGAAAGTACAGAGCTGACGGAGCAGTTTTCAGTACGCCTACAGGCTCTACTGCATATTCTCTTTCAGCCGGCGGACCCATTATAGAGCCTGATGCTGAATGTATAGAAATGACTCTTATATGTCCTCACTCACTGTTTGCAAGGCCTATAATCTTTTCTTCCGATAGGGTAATTGAATTTGTTCATGACAGTGACAGAAATCCGGAGCTGTTTGTGTCTATTGACGGAAACGATCCTATAAAGCTTGAAAGAGGAGTCAGGGTTTCAATAAAAAAATCCGGATTGAAGATCAGTCTTATCAATATTGACGGAAGAAGCTTTTACAATACCCTTGACCGTAAGCTTATGCACCCTATAAAATAAATTAAGGAGGGATTTCCTGAAATGAAGAATAAAAGACAGGATAAGATAATGGAACTTATAAATGAGTCGGAAATTGACACTCAGGAAATGCTCCAGAGTCTTCTTGCAAAAAGCGGATTCAGAGTTACTCAGGCGACAGTATCGAGGGATATTAAGGAGATGAAGCTTGTTAAAAGACCCGGTGCAAACGGTGGCTATAAATATGTTCCGCCGGCTGACGAGGCGACTAAGCAGAATATATTTATAGATACTGTTACAAGCGTTGACTATGCTATGAACATGGTTGTTGTAAAGTGTCGTACCGGAATGGCTCAGGCAGCCTGTGCCGCTTTAGATTCCATGAACAATGATTTTAACATATTGGGTACAATTGCCGGCGATGATACGATATTTATTTTAATGCGCACTGAATCTGAGGCAGGAAATATAGCTGCGGCATTCAGAAAAATGGTTTGGGGGTAAATTATGCTCAGTGAAATTTACATTGAAAATCTTGCTGTTATCGAAAAAGCAACAGTACCGTTTTCTGAAAATCTGAATGTGTTTACCGGTGAAACAGGTGCAGGAAAATCAATACTTATTAACGGCATAAACGCTGTTTTGGGACAGCGTGTCACAAGGGATATTGTAAGAACCGGCTGTAAAAAGGCAAGTATAACCGGATTGTTTACAAAGCTTGGAAAAAATGTAACGGATAAGCTTGACGAATTCGGTATCTCACATGAAAATGATGAAATTACTGTTACAAGAGAGATCCATGCCGACGGCGGAAGCGTTGCAAGGATAAATTCAAGGGCGGTTACAGTTTCCGTTTTAAAGGAGATAGGAGAAATGCTGATTGTTATTCACGGTCAGCACGATAATCAGATTCTTCTTTCTCCGGAAAACCACATGGCTGTTCTTGACAGCTTTGGTGACAGACCGGAGCTTTTAAAAGAATATACTGAAAGCTTCAAGAATCTCCAGTCCATTGCAAAAAAGCTTGGCAGTATTAAAAAGCTCCAGGTTCAGAAGAATGAACGAATGAAAAAGCTAAAGGATATTACTGACGAGATAGGTAGCCTTGATCTTGCTGCTGATGAATATGATGAGCTTGAAAATGAGTATAACCTTATTCAGAATATGGAAAGTATACTTCTTGCCTTGAACAAGTCATGTATGATACTCAGCGGAGAGGAAACCGAAAACGTTGTGGACATGCTTTCAGAATGCGGAAACGAACTTGACAGCGTTTCGGACTTTTCGGAGGAGCTGCTTGAACTGTCCGAGCGCCTTAACAGCGTAAGAATTGATATTTCCGACATATATGGAGAACTTTCAAGAATTGCCGATACAGTTGACATTGATCAGCGAAGAGCGGAATATGTTACCGAGCGGTATAATGAAATTAACAGACTTAAAAAGAAGTACAGATGTGAATATGACGAGCTTATCGCTCTTTATGAGGATTCCTTAAAAGAACTGGAAGGCATGCAGTTTTCAGGTGAGGAAATAAAGCGGCTTACAGAGGAGAAAAACGCTCTTTTGCTTGAGGTTACAGAAAAGGCAAAGAAGCTTTCAGAATACAGAAAGCTTGCTGCGGAAAGCTTTGTTCAGAAAGTAACAGAGGAATTGCGTTTTCTCGATATGCCGAACGTAGTTTTTGAAATAAGCCATGAAACAGGAAAGCTTACTATTCATGGTATGGATACAATGGAATTTCTTATTTCAGCTAACAAGGGCGAACCGCCTAAGCCGATTGCCAAAATAGCCTCAGGCGGTGAGCTGTCAAGAATCATGCTTGCACTGAAAAGCGTTATTGCTGATAAGGATGAAATCCCTTCTATGATTTTCGATGAGATAGATACGGGCGTAAGCGGACGTGCTGCTCAGAAAATAGGTATTAAGCTGCGTCAGATAAGTAAGCTGCGGCAGGTTATTTGTGTTACCCATCTTTCGCAGCTTGCAGTTATGGGGGACAATCATCTTCTTATTGAAAAGAATACAGAGGGCGACCGGACTGTTACTTCCATAAGCGTACTTGAAACTGAGGACAGGATTCGGGAGATCGCAAGAATTATGGGCGGAGAAGATCCAAGCGAGCTTATGCTCAGAAATGCTGAGGAAGAAATTAAAAAGGCTCAGCAAATCTGATTTTGGGAGAGTATAAATGAATTATTATATAAGCAGCAGCTGCTGGAGTTCAGTTTTTGCAGTGCCAAGCAGCATAGTTGATAATTATATTAAGCTTGCAAGCGGTGATGCGGTCAAGGTCTTGCTTTATATTTTGAGGCATGGTGGAGAAAAGCTTTCATCTCAGCAGATAGCCTCCGCTGTTTCTTTAAGCACGGACAGTGTGGACGAGGCGTTTATTTTCTGGGAGCAGGCAAATGTGCTCAGCGGAAGCGATATAAAGCCTCAGATAAATGCTCATGAAGAAGCAGAGAATAAGGTATTGAAGCCGGAGACACCTGAAAAGAAGCCGAAAAGACGTGAGAATTTTAGCCTTACACCGTCAGAAATAGCCTCCAGGATAGAGGGATCGGAGGAAATAAAGGTATTGTTTTCAATGGCAGAAGAATCCTTTGGCAGAATGCTAAACCATATAGAGCAGCGTGAATATATATGGATGCATGATTATCTTGGACTGTCAACTGATGTTCTGCTTACGCTGACGGCATACTGCATTTCAATTGAAAAGAGTAATATTAAATACATAAGATCTGTTGCAGCGGACTGGTGCGACAGGGATATAAACACTCTTGAGGCAGCTCAAGAGGAAATAAAAAGGCTTGAGGAGAAAGGAAGCTTCAATTTTGGTATAATGAAAGCTTTTGGCATGTCAAGAAAGCCTACTGCTAAACAGCAGCAGTTTATAGATAGCTGGAGAGAAAGAAGCTATTCAATGGACCTTATTGAATATGCTTATGAAAAAACTATTGAAACTATTGACAAGCTGAATTTTCCTTATATAAACAAAATACTTGAAAACTGGTATAATGAGGGACTGCTGACCAGAGAAAAAATAGATGAGGCAAATGGCGCAAGAGCTGAAAAAAAAGTTTCCGAAGAAACTCATTCATATGATCTTGAGGATTATAAATCTCTGGTAAATAATTTTGGAAAAGGGTAAGTAAATGGGTATAAATTATGATATATACAATAGGGCGATTGATATAATAGGTGCAAGAAGAATCGCAGCAAAGGCTGAAAATGACAGACGTTTTGAAGAGATTAATCAGAAGATACCTGAAATAGCCGAGGTGAATAGTCAGCTTGCAAAAACCGGTCTTGAAATTGTGAATGTTATCAGAAGCGGCGAGGACGTTTCTCAGCGCATTGAAAGCATGAAAGTAAAAAATCTTCAGGCACAGGAGCTTATCAGAAAGCTTTTAAGGGATAACGGATATCCTGAGGATTATTTGCAGATAAAATACAAATGCGAAAAGTGTTTTGATACCGGCTTTACTGGAGGAGGACAGTGTGAGTGCCTTAAAAGCGTCATATCCGCACTTTCTGTCCGTGAAATGAACAGCAATTCACAGATAAAGCTGTGCAGCTTTGATACTTTTGATATAAGCTATTTCCGTGGAAAGACTCCGGAGGAAACCTCCGCATGCCGTGATATTATGTCCAGAATTTTCACCTACTGTAAGTCATATGCGGAGAGCTTTTCGACTGAAAGTCAGAATATCCTTATGTTTGGCAAAACCGGACTTGGAAAAACTCACCTTTCCCTCGCAATAGCAAATCAGGTTATAAGAAAAGGGTATGACGTACTTTATGATTCTGCGGTAAATTATCTTATGCAGATTGAAAAAGAGCATTTCGGCAGGGATGATAGCGGCAGGGACACTTTACAGTCGCTTCTTACCGCTGATCTGCTGATACTGGATGATCTTGGAGCTGAATACGATACTCCGTTTTATACGTCGACAATATATAATATTATCAATACAAGGCTTAACAGAAGCTTGCCAACTATAATAAGCACTAATTTGAATCATGAGGGTATACAGAAAAAATATGATGACAGGATCGTATCAAGGCTCTTTGCAATATACCAGTGTCTTGAGTTTGTAGGCACTGACATAAGACTTATAAAAAGGAAGATGGGAGAAAATTAAACAAGACTATTATGTCAAAGTGCATAATTATTTGTATGATTTTTGGCTAAATTGCGGAAATTTATTGGAAGTTATTAAAAAACGGTTACAAATAAGTAGCTGATATGCTATAATAAAAAAGTATCTTTAGGCTTAGGCTTTCGGATACAAATTTTTATTTAGGAGTTGTGCAAATGAAGTTTGGAATCAGAAAAAATGCAGCTTTTATTACGGCTGCGATTTTATTTCTGACATCAGTATTTCCGGCAGCAGCTTCGGAAATCAGTTCTACCGATTTTATTGACATAAATAATGCGGCTATTCTTACATATGAAGCCGAAACTGATACATATGAGCTTGAAATTCCGCAGGAATCTGAAAGCGTTGACAGCTCTGACAAAACAATAATAAAAACGCCCGATGGTGAAAGCTATACGGAAGATTCCTATGAAACGGATATTGAGATCACTCAGCCTGCGGTTGCTTATCAGTCGGAACAGACAACCACTGTGAGCAGTTCAGAATGGGGACCGGTCACTACAGCTCCTCAGACATCAGTTTCAATTTCTGTGATGTCCGTTCCTCCGTCATATAATAAAATGGTAGCGCTTCAAAGGGCTCTCGTTGGTCTTGAAGAAGTAAAACCGGAATATGACTATAACGGCGATGGAATCATAAATGTATTTGATCTTTGCTATCTTAAATCTCTGGAATTTAACACTGAGATTACTACGACTACGACAACTACAACCACAACAACTACGACAACTACAACCACAACCACGAAAAAGGCCACAATTAAGACTAAGGCAAGCTATCATGGAATTGACGTTTCAAGATGGCAGGGAACTGTGGACTGGAGAAAAGTCAAGGCTGCGGGTATTGAGTTTGTAATGATAAGAGCCGGCTACGGCAAAGTCGCAAGTCAGGTCGATCCGATGTTTGTAACCAATCTCAAGGGAGCACAGGCAGCCGGCATTGAATGCGGCGTATACTGGTACAGCTATGCATTGACTGCGGCGGACGCTCTTGCAGAGGCTAAAACTTGTTATAATGCGATCAAGGGTTATAAGCTGAGTTATCCTGTGGCTTTTGATATTGAGGATACTACGCAGATGAATTTAAGTACAACCACGATCTCAAATATTATCAAAACCTTCTGTGATTATTTGGAAAGCAAGAATTACTATACGTCCGTTTACAGCTTTGCAAGCTTTTTAAATACAAAGGTAAACTCAAGTGTTCTTAGTTCCTATGACATATGGGTCGCTCATACTGGAGTTTCCAAGCCATCTTATACTAAGGCTTACGGAATGTGGCAGTACAGCCATACCGGAAGAGTAAACGGAATTTCAGGAAATGTGGATATGAACTATGCTTATAAGTATTATCCTTACATAATAAAAAATAAACATTTAAACGGCTATTAACAATCTGGGGTACTGATTTTTTATCGGTGCCCCTATTTTTGAGGTGGATATATGCTGAATTTAATTCTTGGAGGTTCGGGAACCGGAAAATCCCGGAGGCTTATAGATGAAACGGCTTTTCAGGTAAAAAAAGGAAAACAGGTTTTTGTAATAGTTCCTGAGCAGTTTTCCTTTGAATATGATAAAAAGCTGTATTACGGACTGGGTGCAGAGAATTTTAATAAAATAAAATCTCTTTCCTTTACTTCTCTTGCAAAGGAAATTTTTGAAAAGTACGGCGGATGTTCAGGAGAATATGCGGACGATATTTCAAAGCAGGTAATTATGTACCGGACTGTTCAGGAGCTTAAATCAAAAAAAGCTTTCATGTATTTTTCAAAGCAGGCTGAAAGTCCAGCTTTTGTAAGCGATGTGTTGAGCCTTGTTTCTGAGTTTCGTCAGAGCGGAGTGGGAGCACAGGAGCTTATAACAAAAATAAACTCTTCCGATACAACCTTACGGGAAAAGCTTCTTGATATTGCCACCCTGTATTTTGCATATGACAGTGCTCTAAGAGATAATAATTTAAAGGATAGTCTTACAGATATAACAGAATCCGCAGCAATTGCAAATATAAATGACTATTTTGAAGGCTCCGTTGTAATGTTTGATGAGTTTGAAAGCTTTACCGGTGATGAGCATGAAATGATAGAAACTATTATAGCTCAGGCAGATGAAGTTTTTGCCGCATTTCGCACTGAAAATTTAAACAGCGGAGAATGTTCAATATTTGACTCAGTAAACAAGACCTGTAGGAGAATGCTTGCCGCAGCACAGAAATACAAAACAAAGGTCAATACGGTTTTACTTGACAGAATGTATAGGTTTGCGTCCGGAGATATTGAGCATCTGAGCCGTAATATTCTCAGAACCGGAAAGGCGGTCTTTGAAAACTCCGAAAACATCAAAATTGTTGAATGTACAGACCTTTACGGAGAGGCGGAATATATCTGTGCTGAAATAAAAAGGCTTGTTATGTCCGGATTGCGGTATAGTGATATCGTTGTAACTTCAAGACAGCTTAGTGATTATGTGTATATTTTTGAATCAATATTTGACCGATATGAAATTCCTTATTACATGCACATAAACAAATCGGTAATGCATACAGCTCTTATGCAGCTTGTTTCAGGAATTTTTGAAGTAATCAGCACTGTCAAACCATCCTCTGAAAGTATATTCAGACTTGCCAAAACAATGCTTGGAGGCATATCTGTTGAAGAGGTATCAAGGCTTGAAAATTACTGCTTTGAATGGGATATTGACGGCGACAAGTGGCTTTCTCCTTTTGAAAATGCTCCGGATATTGAAAAAACAAGAAGTCAGATAATAGAACCTCTTATAAAATTAAAAGAAAGCTGCGCTGAAAGCAGCGGTGAAGAAATTTGTAAAAGTCTTTATGAATATCTTGTAAGCATAGGAGCGGAGAAGAATTTTATAAGAATCATAAGCGATTTCAAGGATCGTGATATGCAGTATATGGCAAAGGAGCAGAAACGAATCTGGGATATGTTTATAAATGCTTTGGACAAGGTCGCACAGACCTGTGGCAAGGAACTTATGAAGCCTGCTGACTTTTGCGGATTGTTTGAAGCTGTTTTAAGTCAGATAAAGTATTCTGTCCCGCCTCAGACTCTTGACGGAGTAAAAATAGTCAAAGCTGAAACAGCTCGCTTTGATTCTCCAAAGGTTACCTTTATAGCAGGTGTTAACGAGGATATTTTTCCTATGTCTGTTTCTCAGGGAGGACTTTTAAATGAAAGCGACAGGTCCGAGTTTGAAAGCATGGGACTTAGCCTTTCCAGAAATAGCGAGGAGCTTGCAGCGGATGAAAAGCTGATAGTGTACAAGGCGGTTTCTTCTCCGTCGGAAAAGCTTTATATGCTTTATCCTCTGTCTGACAGCAGGGGTATAAGCCGTTATCCGTCATATGTTATAAAGCAGACCGAAGAAATGTTTACGAACGACATAAGAATTTATGCCAAAGATATGGATATGATTTTTTACTGTCCGACAATAGAAGCGGCGTATTATTACTATGTTCAGCATATGAGCGAGAATACTCCTGAAATACAGAGCCTTAAAGGGATACTTGCCGAGGATGATTTTTACAGCTCAAGAATAAGCTATCTTGAAAGTGTGAAAAAATCAGATGCTTTTAAAATTTCCGAAAGGGATATTATGAAAAGACTGTACAGCAAGCGTCTTAATATTTCAGCTACCGGTTTTGAGGAATACAATTTGTGTCCGTTTAAATTTTTCTGTCGTACCGGACTTAACATAAGACCTCTGCAAAGGCGCGAGATCAATGCAGCGGAGCAGGGAAGCATCATTCACAAATGCTTGGAAAAGCTCCTTTCATCATGCAGTACAAAAGCAGAGTTTGAAAGCCTTGACAGAAATAAAATTGAAATTATGATTTCATCCTGTGCTGATGAGTATCTGTCAGAAAATTTAGGAGGAGAAAGGGGAAAGACCTCCCGATTTAAGGGGAATTACAAGAGGCTCGTAAGCAGTATTACTGAAATAGTTCTTCACTTGCAGCAGGAGCTTTCTCAGTCGGAATTTTTCCCTGTGAGTATGGAGCTTGACATTACTCAGGCAAACGGAGGCCTTCCGGTTCTCACTACGGAAAGCGGCATTGAAATTATCATAAGAGGCGTTATCGACCGTGTTGATATGTACGAAAAGGATGGACAGAAATACATTAGAATCGTTGACTATAAAACAGGAAATAAGGAATTTTCCCTTGGCGATTTGATCTATGGAATAAATATGCAGATGATAATATATCTGTATTCAGCCCTTGACAAAAATGGCAGATTCAGAGATGCTCTTCCGGCAGGAGTTCTTTATATGCCGGCAGGTGCAATGCCATGCAGCCTTGACAGAGATTCTGGAGAGAGTATTGAAGCTGCTTTGAATAAGCGATATAAAATGAAAGGCGTTGTTCTTAATAATAACGACGTTCTTTCAGCTATGGATAAGGGCATAAGGGGAATATATATTCCTGCAAAGGCTTTAAAGGATATGAGCCTTGACAAGCGCTCGTCGGTTTTGGATTTGAAACAGTTTGCATTGCTTAAAAAATACACTCAAAAGGTTATTGGGGAAATGGCGGATAGTCTTTATTCAGGAAATATCGCTCCGTTTCCTCTACAGCCGTCTTCAACAAACATATGTAAATACTGTGATTACTGGTCCGTATGTGGAAATGACAGCAGTATATACAGGACTAAGCTTTCTGATAAAGAGGCGGAAAAGCTTTTGCTTTCTGAAATAACGGAGGAGGATGAAAATGAGAAAGTGGACTGCTGAGCAGCAGAATGCGATCGACGCTGAAAATCGTTCCGTCATAGTGTCCGCTGCTGCTGGAAGCGGAAAGACATCAGTTCTTGTTCAAAGACTTATAAGGATAATATCTGACAACTCCCGCAGAATACCTGTTGAAAAAATGGTTGTAGTGACCTTTACAAACGACGCAGCCGCTGAAATGAAAATGAGATTATCATCGTCACTGTCAGAAATGCTCAGAAATAATCCTGAGGATAGATGGCTTTCAAGACAGCGTTCTTTGATTGGCAGTGCAAAGATATCGACGATTCATTCATTCTGTTTCGGACTTTTAAGGGAAAATATCAGCGAGCTGGATATTACATCCGGTTTTCGTATTGCGCAGCCGAGTGAAGAAAGAATTTTTAAGGAAAAGGCTCTCCAGATCGTCTTTGAGGAATTTTACAGTAAATATCCGGAAGACATGAAATTTTTAAACGACTGCTTCTGTACTGTAAGCGATAAGCCTCTTGAAAATATGATTTTCAGTCTTTATGATCAGATAACGTCAATACCGTTTTATGATAAGTGGTTTGAAAAGCTGTTTAAAACATATGAAAACGGCAGCGTCTATTCAGAAGATTTTAATGAGTATGTAGGAGAAAGGCTTGAGGATATAGACTACATGCTAAAAGGCATATCATCCCTTGCATCTGACTACGGTCAGCAAAAGCTAATTGATGCCGTGGATACGGATATAATGGGTTTCAGCGTTATTCGTAAGCTTTTTGAAAAAGGGGAGTATATAGAATTTGCAAAGGCTATTTCAGCATTTAAGTTTACACGCATGCCTAATCCTGTCAAAAACAGCGGTGATGAAAGTATAAGGGCAGTTATAAAGGCAAACAGGGACAACTGCAAAAGCGCTGTGCAAAAGCTTGTAAAAAAGGATATTGTCAACCTATATACTCATATTGACGAGGATCTTGAACTTCATAAAAAAGCAGCGGCTATTATAAAACGCATAATAGACAATATGGCTCAGGAGCTTTGGAAAATAAAGGTGAGTAAAAATGCCATATGCTTTGATGATGCAGAACAGCTTACTCTTGAGCTTCTGACGGAAAGAAATCAGGAGGGAAACGTAGTTAAATCAGTACTGGCGAAGGAAATATCCGATTACTATGAAATTATAATGGTCGATGAATTTCAGGATACCAATAATCGTCAGGATATGATATTCAGGCTTATTTCCAGGGGAGGAAACACTGAAAAATACGGAAACAATCTATTTATGGTTGGGGACGTAAAACAGTCTATCTATAGATTTCGTCTTGCAAATCCGGATAATTTTATAAGAGCGGTAAGTTCCGCTGCTGCATATGAAAAGGACGGAACAGAAAACACCTGTATAAAGCTAAATCAGAATTTTCGCAGCTCCGGAGAGGTGATAGAGTTTGCAAACTATGTTTTCAGTCATATAATGACGTCAAAAGCAGGGGATGTGGACTATAATGAAGATGAATACCTGATTCAGGGCGCATCTTTTCCTGAGGGGAACCGGAACACAAAGATTCTTCTTTTTGAGGATGATAAAGATTCGGCAGAAGAAAAATGTACAGCAATTCAGATAAAAAGAATGTTGGATGAAAAAACTCCTGTATCAGACGGAAAAGGCGGAACAAGACCATGTGAATACCGTGATTTCTGCATTCTTATAAGAAACCGTGACAAGGCGGAGGGCTTTGCACGGGAGCTTGAAAGCAGAGGTATACCATCCTATTACGAGGAAACAGCCGGATATATAAAATCCCGTGAGATAGCGGTACTTCTTAACATACTCAGAATAGTTGATAATCCTCTTAACGATACAGCTCTTATGTCAGTTATGCTGTCGCCTATGTTTATGATGACTGCACAGGAGGCAGCTGAGATAAGGCTTATTGATAAAAAAGCCTCAGTGTATAAAAATATTCTTGCAGGGATAGGTGCGTCCGGCAGTGACCCTTTGCTCAGCGGAGAGCTTTACATTAAGGCTAAGTTTTTGTATGATACAGTAACTCAGCTTAGAATGTATGCAGTAGCCTATACTCTCAGAGAGCTTATTAGCAGGATATATGACAGTACTGATTTTTTGTCTGTAATGCAGATATACAAGGACAGTGCAAAGAAGAAGGCCAATCTCCGTATGCTCCTTGAGTATGCCGAAAGCTATGAAAGCGGCACCAATGGGGGACTATCGGGTTTTATAAGGTATATTGACAGGATTTCAGAGTCCGGAGGGGATCTTGAAACCACAGTAAAGGTATCCGGAAGTCAGAATGTTGTCAGCATAAAGACCATGCATAAATCAAAGGGACTTGAATATCCTTTTGTGTTTATCGTTGCAGTATCAACGGCTTTCAGGGGCGATGATGCAAAACTGCCTTACAGATTTTCTGCGGACAGGGGACTGGGATTCAAATTCCAGAATAAAGAGAAATACGAAAAGTATGCAACCCTGCCTTTTGCAGCAGTAGAGGCATACAATTATGGCAGAACTGTAAGCGAGGAAATGCGTCTTTTTTATGTTGCTGTGACAAGAGCCAAGGAAAGATTATTTATCACATATGAAATTGATAAAAATGAGGACAGCCCCGAGAATCTTAACATAAGGCAATTTAATTTTGATATGAAGCTAAGCGGAGGCATAACACCTCGAATTGCCGGAAATGCACGTTCAATGGGGGACTGGCTTTCAATGGTTCTGCCGGCTCACAGAAAGTCAGGACTTATGAGAAAAATCTCAGGAACATCTGATAGCGCTTTTATGTTTGATGAAGATTTTGAAATTGAGTATGAGTTATATGAGCCGGAAGAGGAAGAAGCTATCCCTGAACAGGAGCTTGAGGAAATTGCACAGCCGGATTTAACGGTTACTGATGCGCTTAAAAGAAATTTCGCCTTTAAGTATGACCACAGGCTTTCTCAGCTTACGGCAAAGCTTTCAGTATCCGATGTTTCAAAGGATGACGAGACTTATGGAATACGTCTGAGCCACCCGCATTTTTCGGAGGGAAAGAGACTTACCGGAGCGGAAAAGGGAACTGCTTTGCATACATTTTTGCAGTATGCTGATTTTGAAAGGACAAAAAGAGATGTTGTATCAGAAATTGAAAGGCTGAAAAGTGGAGGCTATCTGACTGATTTGCAGGCAGACGCAGTAAAGGCAGAAGACGTAAAAGCATTTTTGCAGTCCGGTATTTTTAAACGAATGGAAAATGCCGTAAGCGTTACAAGGGAGAAAAAGTTTCTTATTGCAATAGATGATATGGAGCTTGACGGCGAGCTTGGAGAGGTTTACAAGGGAACTACAGGAATGCTCAACGGTATCATAGATGTTGTTATTGAAGAAGAGGATGGACTTGTTCTTGCAGATTACAAAACCGACTATGTAAAAGAGCCGGCGGAGCTTATAGAAAAGTATTCAAAGCAGCTTATGCTGTATAAACATACCCTTGAAAAAACAGGCTCAAAGCCTGTCAGACAGGCGCTTATATATTCCTTCCATTTCGGAAGAGAAATAGAAATTTTTTAAACGTATAAATATTTTATAAATTTGTAGCATTATCTTTTAAAGTGTGATATAATAAATATAAGTATTGTATATTTTTCAAAGGTCCCTCAATGGTGGGATTCCCCATTGAATCCCTGAGGGGCTAATGCCTGTTCGTTGTTGAATGATAGGGCATGTCCCATATTTAGCAAGCGCTGGCATTTATTATAATGGCAATATCGCCTAAGGGCGTTTATTGCTGCCGCACGGGAGTTTATCTTCTGCGGCAGAATGGAGGTTAATATGGCTTTTTACAAGAGAAAGGAAATATCCGGAGGAATCGGGTATACAACCATTATTGATAAGAAATTCAAGACCAATAAGGTTGAAATAAGATTTATTACAGAGCTTGATCCCAAGACGGCGGCTGCAAATGCAATGGCTGTTGGAATAATCGGTTCATCAAGCAGCAGATACAGGAACATAAGCGAGCTTACTGCTAAGCTTAATTCTCTGTATGGTGCAAATATTAATATCAGCATCAGCAAGAGAGCTGACAATCAGATACTTTCAATAGGTACAAGCACCATAAATAATAAGTATGCCTTTGACGGAGAGGATATTAACGGTGAGGTACTTGATATACTTCTTGACTGCGTTTTTTCGCCGAATGCAGCAAGTGGAGAATTTGATCAGGAGCCGTTTCAGTTCAGACGTAAGGACCTTCTTGACACAATAGATGCTGAAATAAACAATAAGCGAGGCTATGCTGTAATGCAGGCTCAGAAGTCTATATATAAGGGCGAGAGCAGCGCAAATTCCTCCTATGGAACAAAGGAGGAAGCGGAGGCAGTAACACCGGCTTCTGCATATAGTGCATACAATAGGCTTCTTAAAGAGGCGCAGATAGAAATTTATTATGTGGGACAATCCGAGGATATTGCAGCCGAAGAAAAAATCATTAAGGCGTTTTCAAAGGTCGAAAGAGCTCCTGTAATATGCAGATTTAAAAATATAAGTCCTCTAAAAGCTGAGGTATGCAGATGCGGTGAGAGACTTGATGTAAATCAGTGCAAAATGGTAATGGCTTTTAAATCTGATTATGAAAACACCTATGCTTTGAAGCTTGTCAGCACGTTATTTGGTGAAACTCCTATTTCAAAGCTCTTTGCAAATGTTCGTGAAAAGCTTAGCCTTTGCTATTATTGCGCAAGCGGATATAATGAGTTCAAAGGTACTATGATAGTTGACTGCGGCATTGAAGAGGCAAATATAGAAAAAACTGAAAATGAGATCATGAATCAGCTAAAAGCAATGCAGGAGAGTAACTTTACTGACGATGAGCTTGAAAACGGTCTGTTAAGCCTTGAAAATGCTCTCAGGGGAGTCGGGGATACTACAAATTCCCTTGTTAACTGGTATTTTAGCCACTTTATAAAAAATGACATCGTTGATCCTCAGACGGAAATTAAACGCTATAGAAGCGTTACACGCCAGCAGATCGCGGAGGCTGCAAAGTCATTTGAACTTGATACAGTTTATGTTATGAGAGGTGAGGAATAATGAAGATCGAAAAAATTACATGTGCTCAGACAGACAGCTGCTATAATTATATAAAGCATCCGTCAGGTCTTGATATACTTGTATGTGAAATGGAAGGCTTTAGCACAACGGAGGCTTTGTTCGGAACGAAATACGGTTCTATCAATACAATGTTTAAAACCAAGGCGGACAGGGATTTTACCATTGTTCCGGAGGGTATAGCTCATTTCCTTGAGCATAAGCTTTTTGAAAATGAGGACTGTGATGCATTTAATCTTTTTGCCAAGACAGGCGCTTCGGCAAACGCCTTTACCTCCTTTGATAAAACATGCTATCTTTTCAGCTGCTCTGATAATTATAAGGAATCCTTGAAAATTCTTCTTGATTTTGTACAGGCTCCGTATTTCACTAAAGAAAATGTTGACAAGGAGCAGGGGATAATAGGTCAGGAAATCAGAATGTGCGATGATAATCCGTCATGGAAAGTACTGTTCAATCTCCTTACAGCCATGTATCACGATCATCCGGTCAAGATCGACATAGCCGGAACAGTTGAAAGCATTGCTCAGATCGACGCTGATCTTCTTTATAAATGCTATAACACATTTTATAATCTCCATAATATGGTTCTTGCAATTGCCGGAAACGTAAAAACTGAAGAGGTTATTGAAATTGCAGATAAATCATTGAAGCCTTGCGAAAATCAGGAACTTGAAACGGTCTTCCCGGAAGAACCGTATGAAATAGTACAGAAGAAAATTGTGCAGATGCTTCCGGTTGGTTCGCCTATGTTTAATATCGGACTTAAAAGCGGACCTCTTTCGGGCTATGAAAGGCATAAGACAGAAATGGAATGCTACATTGCTGCAAATGTGCTTTCAGATGCATCTTCGGCGCTGTACAAAAGACTTATTTCTCAGGAGCTTATTAACTCAACATTTGACAGCGAAATATTTGCCGGAGACGGATATTTCTCAGTTATTTTCGGAGGAGAGTCCGAAAATCCGGAAAAGGTCATGGAGGAGATCTCTGCGGAAATTGAGTCTGCTAAGAAAAACGGTCTTGACCGTAAGCTTTTTGAAAGCATAAAAAAATCCACGTATGGTTCAATTATCCGTGAGCAGAATAATCCTGAGGCTGTGGCAAATAACTTTATAAATACTCATCTTGCAGGAATAAAGCCGTTTGACACAGTAAAGGTTCTGACCGAGATGACATATGAGGACGTTATGAATGCTTTGAATGAGAGATTTGATACGGATAATATGGCTATTTCTATAATTGAAAGCTGATTTTCGGAGGTTTAAGATGACGACAGTTGGAGATTTGGACGTTTTTGAAATCGTATTTCCAAGACTGGGAATACATTTCACCATTAAAGATACCGCATTTACTATTTTTGGTATAGATATAAAATGGTATGGCATTATAATTACCGCAGGACTGTTCCTTGCACTGCTTTTCGGATTCAGTCAGATGAAGCGTTTCGGGCTCAATTCTGACAGAGCCATTGATGCAGTAATAGCAGGAATTATCGGAGGACTGGTTGGTGCGAGAGTTTATTATGTTGCAATGAGCTGGAGCGACTATGCCGGAGATTGGAAAAGCATTTTTAATATAAGGAACGGCGGACTTGCCATATATGGAGGTATAATAGGTGCATGCCTTGTTGGTGGTATTGTGGCAAAGCTCAGAAAGGTAAAGCTTCTGCCGATGCTGGATATTGCAGGAATTGGCTTCCTACTTGGACAAGGCATAGGCCGCTGGGGCAACTTTATAAATCAGGAGGCCTTCGGTTATAATACAGGAAATGTGTTTGGCATGTCCGGAGGAAGGATTCAGCAGTGGATCGCAGAGAATGCTGATACAATGGACAGAACCATGGATATATACAGACCTGTTCATCCATGCTTTTTATATGAGTCAGTATGGTGTCTTGCAGGATTTTTATTGCTATGGCTGGTTTCTAAGAAGTTCAGAAAATATGACGGACAGATGTTTCTTATGTATACTGCATGGTACGGACTTGGAAGATTCTTTATTGAGGGACTGCGTACAGACAGCCTTTATTTAGGAAATATCAGAGTATCGCAGGCTCTTGCAGCCATATGCGTAATTGCGTCTGTAATAATTCAGGCAGTAATGCTTTTTAAAGTCAGACGAGAGGGAGCAGTTTTGTACTGCGATACAGAGGAGTCAAAGCAGCTCCTTGAGGAAACTATAAAAAATGATTCTGATGATTCAGAAGACGTTGAGTCAAAATCAGAGGATGGAGAAAGCGAAGAGGTTTGTGAAAGCGAAACCTCTGATGACACTGAGATATCTGAAAAAAATGATATAAATGAAAGTAATGATGACATCAAGGAGGAAAATTAAAATGGCTGAGCTTATTAGCGGTAAGGAAGTGTCTGCAAAGGTAAAGGCACAGATTCATGAAGAAACACTGGCTGTAAAGGAAAAAGGAGTTACTCCAGGTCTTGCAGTTGTAATTGTGGGAAATGATCCTGCATCAAGAGTTTATGTAAACTCAAAGAAAAAGGCTTGTGCTGAGGTTGGTTTTGAGTCCTATGAGTATGCGCTCCCTGAGGAAACTACACAGGAAGAGCTTTTAGGACTTGTTGAAAAACTGAATAAGGATTCTAAGGTAAACGGAATACTTGTTCAGCTTCCGCTGCCGAAGCAGATTGATGAAAATGCAGTGATTAATGCAATTAATCCTGAAAAGGATGTTGATGCATTTCATCCGTTTAATGTAGGAAAGATCATGATAGGAGATTTTGCATATCTTCCATGCACTCCTGCGGGCGTTATGGAGCTTATTGACAGTACCGGGGTTGAAATAAGCGGTAAGTCATGTGTTGTGATCGGACGCAGTAATATAGTCGGTAAGCCTATGGCAATGCTGCTTCTGCATAGAAGTGGAACTGTTACGATCTGTCATTCCAAAACCAAGAACCTTGCTGAGATATGCAGAGGTGCAGATATTCTTGTTGCAGCAGTGGGCAAAGCTAAATTTGTTACAGCAGATATGGTTAAGGACGGAGCTGTTATTATCGACGTTGGCATGAACAGGCTTGAAAACGGAAAGCTTTGTGGAGATGTTGATTTTGAGAATGTTGAAAAGAAAGCGTCCTATATTACACCTGTCCCGGGAGGAGTAGGTCCTATGACAATTGCCATGTTGATGAGAAATACTCTCACAGCCGCTAAGATGCAGAATGAAATTGAGTAAATAATAATAACGCCGCATTCGCTTTTTATGTGGAATGCGGCGTTTTTTATTGGTATTTAGTAAACTTATTCAAAGAAAGAGTTTGAAATTTGTTTTCCAAGATCAAAATGGCTATTCATGCATCGTCTTTCCATAAAGTCTATGGCATCATCCTGCAAGTGCATAAAATAAATCATATTATCATATACAGTGAAATTTAGCATATTCAAATCTTTCAGTTCATTGCAGATTTCTATAATGTCTCCTGAAATATACTTATTTGCAAAAGATTGAAATTCCCCAAAAGAAAACTTTTTTGCCTTTGCATCTGAATATACGCCTTTGATTCGTGCCCTATATTTTCGATAAAGTATGCAAAGCAGTCCGTCAGCGTACCGTGAAAGTGTAATTTTTGTGTGTAATATTTTATTTTCCATTTTATCTACCCCATATTCTTTTGTTTTAATAATATGTTAATATTATAGCATATTTTAACTTATTTTGATATAGTGTATATTGACAAAATTTGGAAAAAATTTTAGTGAATTTGTGGACATCTTTTAACAGGTATAAATTAAGCCCCCTGATATATTAACGGAGGATTAATATTGCCCAGCAAATTAGACCATGTCAAATTTGCTGGGCAATATTTTTATTTATAGAGCCATTTTTCTCGTTACCAGAGGTGATAGCCGAAAAATACGGCGAATAGAAGAGGCAAGCTTTACTTGCCTAATATATATTATCCTCGCAGCTCAGCACCGATTTCCTTAAGTGATTTAAGAACCTTAGTCATTACAGTATCAGCCTGTTCATCAGTAAGAGTACCGTCATGAGAGCGGAGAATCAGCGAGTATGATATACTCTTTTTGCCGTCCTCAATCTGTTGTCCCTTATAAACGTCAAACAAGGTTATTTTTTCAAGAATATTTCCGGCAGCTTTCTTGATAGCCTTTTCAATACTTCCAGCAGGAATGCTGTCATCGCATATAAGGCTCAAGTCCCTGGTTGTAGCCGGGAATTTAGGAAGCGGCTTGTATGAGATTTCTGTCTGCGCCATAGGGAACATTTCAACTGCATTGAATTTAGCGATATAAACCTTGGCCTCAATTCCATAGTTTGCAGCAACATCAGGGTGAATTTCTCCCAGTATTGCAATAGGAGTATCATCCTTGATTATCACAGCGCTTCTTCCCGGGTGGAAAGCGCTTGCTTCGTCAAATGCACCGCATTCACTGCATCTTACATATTCGCAGCCGTTTATACCTATATTTTTAAGGAGCGAGTCAGCAATACCCTTTAGCTCATAGAAGTCTGCATTATCGCCGTACATGCCGATTGTAAGGCGTGATGGTTCAATAGGAAGCTTTCCGGGTTCAGTAGGAATATATTCCTTGCCCATATCGAAAAGCCTTGCAGATTCATTTCTGTTATTGTAGTTACGGCTTAAAATTTCAAGCATGGACGGTATTGTAGATGTTCTCATAACACTTGTATCTTCGCCAAGGGGATTTGTTATGGTAACAGTATTTCTTAGCTTACTGTCAGCCGGAAGCTTGATCTTGTCAAAATATTTAGGTGAGATAAAAGAGTATGTTGCAATTTCATAGCAGCCTAAAGCCACAGCAGTGTTTTCAACTTTTCTCAGGAAGAGCTGTTCTTTAGTAAATGCAGCTTCCGCAACGCCCTTGAATTGTGTTGACGGAATATTATTGTAGCCGTAAATTCTTGCTACTTCTTCTGCGACATCGGCTTTGTATTCTATATCGATTCTGAAGCTTGGAGCATAGATCATACCGTTCTCAATTTTGAAATCAAGCCTTTCAAGATATTCCTTCATCTGAGATTCAGAAATATCAGTTCCAAGGAAACCGTTGATCCACTCAGGACTGAATTCCACAGAGGCAGGAGTCTTGTCAGTATAATCCCTGTCGATAACAGTTTTAACTACTTCTCCTGCGCCGAGCTGTTCAACAAGCTCAAAGGCTCTTGTAAGGCATTTCATGCTGATAAGCGGGTCAACGCCCTTTTCATATCTTGAGGAAGCGTCGGATCTCATACCAAGCTTTTTTGCGGTGCGGCGAACCTGTACCGGTTCAAAATAAGCGGATTCAAATACGACAGTAGTAGTGTCGTCCATAATACCGCTGTATTCTCCGCCCATAACGCCTGCCACAGCAACAGGTTTTTCTTTGTCAGCGATTACAAGCATTTCCTCGGAAAGCTCACGTTCAACGCCGTCAAGAGTTGTGATTTTTTCGCCTTTGGCAGCATTTCTTACATTGATCTCACTGCCTTCAACATATCTGAGGTCGAATGCATGCATAGGCTGACCATATTCAAGCATTACATAGTTTGTGATATCAACAAAGTTATTGATAGGTCTTACTCCGCTTGCTCTCAGTCTTTCTCTCATCCATCTCGGGGACGGTTCAATTTTAACGTTTTTAACGATACCTGCACAATAGCGCTTGCACTTTTCTGTATTGACAATATTAACCTTCAGCATATCGTTAATATCTCCGTCAACACCTGTGAATGACGGCTCAGGTATATTGAGAGGAACGTTAAAGGTAGCAGCAGCTTCTCTTGCAAGACCTGTTACTGAAAGGCAGTCCGGACGGTTTGATGTAATCTCAAATTCAACGGAGATGTCGTCATAGCCGATCGCCTTGTGGATATCCGTACCTACGGTTCTGTCACAGTCTTCTCCAAGGATAAAAATTCCGTCTTCGATCGCATAAGGAAAGTCATGTACAGAAAGACCAAGCTCTCCCAGTGAGCAAAGCATACCGTTGGAAGCAATGCCTCTGAGTTTGCCCTTTGTGATCTTA
Organism: uncultured Clostridia bacterium; assembly: GCA_947586185.1. Lineage (GTDB taxonomy): Bacteria > Bacillota > Clostridia > Oscillospirales > Ruminococcaceae > Porcipelethomonas. The sequence continues at coordinate 16,879 of CANPXN010000009.1, read as the reverse complement.
ACAGTTTTTCCTTCGTGGAGAACCGTGGACTTATGCTTTGCCACAGGGACAAAATCTCCGACATTTACGTTTGAAGCTCCGGTTACGATCTGAACAGGCTCGTCCTCACCCACATCGACCTGAGTGATAACCATATGGTCAGAATCCGGATGAGGAACGACCTCCAGAACCTTTCCTACAACAACGTTAGAGATCTCATTGCCCTCAAATTCATAGCCTTCAACCTTTGAGCCGCTCATTGTCATTTCATTACAGAATTGCTTTATATCTTTATTTTTAAGATCAACATAATCGTTGACCCATTTCATTGATAAATTCATAGTATTTTACCTCCCTTTATCAGAATTGTTCAAGGAATCTTAAATCATTTTCAAAGAGAAGTCTCATATCACTGATATTATATCTTCTCATAACTATTCTTTCAAGTCCCATTCCAAAGGCAAATCCGGAATAAACTGAGCTGTCTATACCGCAGCCCTCAAGAACCTTAGGGTGAACCATACCGGCGCCCAGCAACTCAATATAGCCTTCGCCCTTACAGATGCGGCAGCCCTCGCCATGGCAGTTAAAGCACATAACGTCTACCTCAGCGCTTGGCTCTGTAAACGGGAAGTGATGCGGACGAAGTCTGATTTTGCAATCATCGCCATAGAGCTTTTTCATGAGCATTTCAAGAGTTCCTTTCAGGTCAGCCATTGTAATGCCCTTGTCAACGACCAGTCCCTCGACCTGATGGAAAAGAGGGGAGTGGGTAGCGTCAACTGCGTCAGAACGGTAAACTCTTCCCGGGGAAATAATTCTTATAGGAGGCTTTTTATTCTCCATAACATGTACCTGAACAGAAGAAGTCTGTGTTCTGAGCAGAATATTATCGGTTATATAAAATGTATCCTGGGTATCTCTTGCAGGGTGGTCAGGAGGAAGATTGAGGGCCTCGAAGTTGTAGTAGTCATATTCAACCTCAGGACCGTCCGCAATATCAAATCCCATACCCATAAAGATTTCTTTGATTTCGTTTGAAACTATTGTAAGTGGATGAAGTTTTCCGAGGCTCTGTGGCTTTCCCGGAAGGGTTATGTCAATAGTTTCCTTTGCAAGCTTAATTTCCTGTTCCTTGGCTTTAAGTAGAGTCATTTTCTTGCTGACAGCTTCTTCAATGTCAGCACGTATTTTATTTGCAAGCTGACCTATCACAGGACGCTCCTCAGCGGATAGCTTGCCCATTTGTTTCAGAATAGCGGTAAGTCCGCCTTTTTTTCCAAGATACTTAACTCTTAATTCATCAAGAGCTTTGATGGAGTCGCAGGAATCTGCCGCTTCCATAGCTTCGGAATGAATTTTTTCAAGCTCGTTTTTCATTTGATCACCTCATATTAATGTATGTTTTCAATAGCACAATTACGGTCTGTTCTTTGATAAAAACAGCAGCAAAATAAAAAGTCCTGTCCCGAAACAGGACAAGACCTAACTTGTTTATTACCACCTATTTACAAAAGAGCCGACACTCCCCGGACTTTAACGCAGACCCTACGTCGGAGCTTACAATCAAAAAGACTTCGGCACCGCCACTCGTGAGTGAACTTCGGTATAAGCTTTTGCATAAAGCCGCTTTCAGCCGGCGGCGGCTAATCTCTGAATGCCTGACTTATACTTACTCTCTCAGTCATAATGTTAATACTATTATAAACAATCCTGAGGAAAAAAGCAAGTGTTTTATTGAATTTTTTTTACTATTGTGGTATAATAAATGCATTATATCTATTAAACATTATTTTAAGGTCCTTGTAGATCAATAAATCTGAGATTTGATTTATGCATATCGGGCAGTTTATAGTATAACTTTGTGAATATCAAATAAATAACCATTTTGGAGGTTTACATATGGATAACTTTTCTGAGCAGCTTGTTGTAAGAAATGAAAGCACAGGGGACAGAGCGCTAAAAATCTGTATAACCCTTGGCATAGTTTTGCTGGTGCTTTTTATAATTGTTATTGCTATCACATTATTTGAGGCTTTTCCGCCGATATTTCCTTTTGCTATTCTTTTATCATGTGGATGCATATATGGATTATATCGCTATATTACCGGAACGTATGTTGAATATGAATATGCTGTAACTAACGGTGAAATGGATATTGATAAAATAACCGGAAAGAGAAAAAGAAGAAGAATGATAAGCGTGGATGTAAGAAAGGTTGAAGCTTTCGGAAATATGTCTGAAGCGGGTGAGCTGGGAGATGTGACAACGGTTCTTGCCTCAGCAAGAAGTGCAGACGAGGATTATTATGCGGATTTTATGCATGACGATTATGGGAAGGTACGGCTTATATTTACTCCTGATGAAAAAACCCTTAATGCAATTTATCCGTTTCTTCCGGCTGCAATAAGAAAGCGTTGATACACGAAGAAAGGAGCCTACTATGTATCTTGTAACCCCTGAGCAGATGAAGTATCTTGAAAAGCGTTCTGACAGTGAAAGCTTCAGCTATGGAGAGCTTATGGATAATGCCGGCCGTGCTCTTGCTGATGTAATAAGAGGTCTTGGTACTGAAAAAAGTATAGTATTCCTTTGCGGCAGCGGAAATAACGCAGGGGATTGTTTTGTGGCTGCAAGACATCTTTTAGCATATGGCTGGAGAGTAGCGCTTGCAATGCTGTGCGGAGAACCGAAAACTGAAATTTCACGTGCTGCTTTTTCTAAAGTAAAAGGAGCGGAAATAATCAGCGATACCGGAGAAATTATAAAAGCGGTAGGGAGCGCTCCTATAACCGCCGACGGAGTTTTCGGAACAGGATTTCATGGAGAGCTGCCAAAAAACATTGCAGAGGTTTTCAGCCGTATTGGTGGGTTAAAGCTTGCAGTAGATGTTCCAAGCGGAGGAAATTGTCTTACCGGTCAGATTTCCGATGGCGTAATTGATGCTGACATTACAGTTACTTTTGCATATGAAAAGTTTGGCATGGAGCAGTATCCGTTAAAAGCAAAATGCGGCAGGATAATCACTGCGGATATAGGCATAAGCAAAAGCTACATAAATGAGCTTGACACGCCGATAGTACTTACAGATGATAATTTGGTAAAGAGTTTTATAAAGCGTAGAAAACCAGATTCACACAAGGGTAATTTTGGAAAGCTGCTTTGTGTTACCGGAAGTCTCAAAATGCCGGGTGCCGGTATTATGGCTGCAAAGGCGGCTTTGAGATGTGGCTGTGGATTGCTTGTATCGGCATGCTGCAATGAAAATATTCCAGCATTGTGCAGTTATATGTGTGAATCAATGTTTGAGCCTATGCTTACGGACAGCAACGGATTTTACACCTCTGAGAATTATGAAAGGCTTATGACGCATGCTGAAACTTCTTCGGCAGTGCTTATCGGCTGTGGTATTGGCGTTACAGAGGAAACAAAAAAGCTTGTGAAGCTGCTTTTGAAAAATGTAAGCTGTCCGGTAATTCTGGACGCAGATGGAATAAACTGTATAGGAAACAGCATAGATATTATCAGAGAGGCAAAGCCGGAGGTCATAGTAACTCCTCATCCGGCTGAGATGGCAAGGCTTTCCGGAGTCAATACCGCTGATGTTCAGAGGGACAGACTGGGTATTTCTCTTGATTACTCACGGAAAAGCGGAGTCGTAACAGTTCTTAAGGGCGCAGGAACAGTTATTGCCGCTGGTAACAGGGCATATGTTAACCCTACCGGAAATCCGGGAATGAGTCGTGGAGGAAGTGGGGATGTTCTCAGTGGAATGACAGCTTCCTTTGTCGCACAGGGAATCAGTCCTGAGCATTCTGCGGTTCTTGCAGCATACCTTCATGGAAAGGCAGGGGACAAAGCTGCTGAAAGACTTTCCCATCAGGCTATGCTTCCAACGGACATGATTGACATGCTGCCGGAAATTTTTAAAGAAATGGAATATTAGAACCTGCTTCACAAGAAATGTATATGTGTTTTCTTATATTGGGTGAAAGGCAAATATTTTTGGTGTAGTCAGCAACAAAATTTGCCGAAAATACGTATGCAGATGATTGCTGGGGCAGGCTATTAAAATCAAAGGAATGTAAAGCTAAAAAACTACTATTAAAAAATAGGGAACGGAGCTTTATATGAAAAAGATTTTAACAGCTTTTCTATGTGTTGTGATGATCGTATCAGTTACTGCCTGCGGCGGAATCGGGGGTAAAAAATCCCAGTGCCGTCCGGGACTTAACACAGCGTTTTCGGTAAACGCTGTTATCAGATATGACGACAAAGAGTATAATGCGGCGGTTATGCGATATTCTGTCGGAAACTGGGATGTTACTTTCTCCTCTCCGAATACTCTCTCGGGAGTTCTTCTTGCTTTCAGAGGAGATCAGGTTGACGCTTCCTATAAGGGACTAAGTTTTTCTGTTCCTAAAACGGCTCTGCCGCTTAAATCAATGATAATCAACCTTATTGATGCAGTGGACAGCGCTGCCGGAGAGGATTCCATTGAATGCAGTGAGGACGGCGAACTCATGCTTATTGACGGCGAAAACGAGCAGGGCAAGTATGTTTTAAAGCTTAATAAAAACGGAGAGCTTGCCGGATTTTCAATGCCGAATTTAAACATGGAAATGACTTTTACAGACTTTGCACCGGGACAGTCGGAGCCTCCTGCTTCTTCGGAGGCGGCTACCGAGGTTGCAACTGATACAGAAACAACAGTCTCTTCTGATTCTGAAAGTGTTGAGACTTCTGACAAGACAGATTCTGAATAAGTGCTTTATGCCGCTTCCGGTTTTACGGAGGCGGCATTGCTTATATTTGACAGGATAAGCGCAGATGTGTTATAATTATATTAAATATATAGCAGGAGGTTTTTTATGATAATAGGTGTAATTTGCTTAACAGTTGCTGTTGCTGCATTTATAATTAGTATTCTTCAATTCAAAGGAAAGGGCTATCTTTTTAATAACGCTTATATATTCGCTTCGGATGAAGAGCGCAGGAATATGGATAAAAAGCCATATTATAAACAGACAGGAATAGTATTTTTATTTATTGGAATAATTTTTTTGCTTAATGCGATTCAGGTACTGTTAAGGCTTAGCTGGATATTTTGGGTTATCGTAATAGTTGGTGTTATCGCAGTTGTGTATGCGATCATTTCTTCTGCGATTATATCTCCAAAAAGTAATGAAAAAATGAAAAAGTAAAATTAGCTTTGGAAAGCGTATAAATGAAAATATCTTTTGATTTGGACGATACAAAAGCGGTCACAAAATTAGAATAAAGGGGACTGCACATTTGAATAAATTACAGAAAATTGTTATGACTGTAAATAAAATATATTTTAAGTATGATGATGAAATAATTGTGGGATACGGTGAAATTACAGGACAATATGATGGATATGGAGTATTTACCGCATCTCTTTGCCACAAAGACACAAAAGAATTTTTATCAAAGCAGGAACTAAGTGCAGTTATTGAGGCTGAAAAAAAGAATATGGCAAGTCAATTAAATTTTATGATATATGATTGCAGATAAGGAGATATATATGGGATTTATAAAAAAATTAATTGATAAATTTAATAAGGGATTTTTCTATATTGTTGATCCGGAAACACTAAAGGGATATCTTATAGACTGCGCAAAATTTTCTAAAGATTATTATCTTGAAATGTGTGAGGAGATGAACATATATTTTTACAATGAAAAGCATCATTTGCTTCTTTGGAATTATTCAGCGTCAGAGAATTTAGAGGAACACACAAAGGGCATCGTTGCTATATATGATGGCGACGAGACAGGAACTATAGATGAGCTGTTTGCATATAAGCTCACAAATTTGCCTCCATATTTTAAGATAGAGCTTATTCACGGCGATTCTGTAGAGTTAAATAAGTATATGAGTAATCATCCTGAATTAAGGATTGAGGACTATTAAAGCATTATTGCTGTAATTGTCAAGAAATGTGCAGTCATAAAACACCCAAGATCTGAAATAGTCATATATCAGGAGGCATCATGAGAAAGTAGATAAGCGGATTTAAATGCCACAGGCTCATTAATAATATGCACATAAGTGTTGTAGGTAAACGTGACTGTGGTATTTCCAAGAATCTCCGACACAATCTTAATGTCAACACCATTGCGAATCAGTAATGAAGCACAGGTATGTCTTAAAGTATGAATTCCCGTTTTCCCTTTGATACTTGTATTATTAATAATAGAATTATAATAGTTGCTAACATTGTCAACTGATGTCATACCTGTTTGAGAATCGGATAGCAGAACGTAATCGTTGTCTGAAACATTATGTCGGCTGTTTTTTATTTGTTTGAAAATATTAAGAGCTGACTTACTCAATGGTATAATTCTACCTTTACTCGTTTTGGTTGAATTTTGTTCGATAACTATTCGGATAGGCTTTTTCTCGTCTGAATAATCATAAGCAGTAGTTATATTTTTTCAACATTTAGTGTCTTGTTTTCAAAATCTATATCCCGCCATTTTAAAGCGCATAGTTCTCCTCCTCTTAACCCTGTATATATAATAGAAGCTATAGCAGAGCCGTTTTTGTACTTACTATTTTTAGCTTCTGCTAAAAATATCTGGATTTCATCATCGTTCAGGAATTTAATAGATTTTTGCGTATTAGCTGATTTGGACGGCTGAACCACAGGTTTACAAGGATTGGCAATTATTCTTCCCTCATCGACAGCTTTATTCAAGCATTAATTTAACAGGACGTATGCTTTATGAATTGTTGAATACGAATAATTTTTTTGAATCATAATGTTTATCAGTTCTGTTTGTATAATATTGGCAGTTAGCTGGAATAATTTGTAATATCCAATATACTCCTTTATATAATTTTTGTATGTTCTGTAATCTCTGGCGTATGAAGCAGGCTTGAGAACGTTTTTCTTGTAGGTAATAAGGTAAGATTTTACATAATCCTCGGTTGTAATATCACCGCCCTGAGCAATAGCGGATAAATTATTAGTTTCGATTTTGTAGGAATTTAACTTTTCAATGACTTCCGACTGCTTTTTCGACTTGAAGCGTTTGTACTTGGAACGTCCGTTGGAGTATAATCCTATTTGAATTTGCTTTGTCCAATATCCATTATTATCCTTATATATACTTCCAGTACCTTTTGCATTTCTTTTTTTGCCATATTTTATACTCCTTTCCCTACCGATTTTTTATCCCTAAGAACACTGTAACACATATGTTTCCTTATGTCAATAATTTTGTGAGTTTATTTGTGAGTTTATAGGAAGTATAATGAGGGAGAAACAAGGAGAATAAGGGCGAATAAATCAATAACGCAAACGCATGAAAGTGTCATAAAAGCAAAAAAATAACGCTTACAAATAGCTTAAATGCGTTACTTGCAAGCATTATTTATTTGGTGCCTGTCAAGCTGATACCAAATAGCTGCTTTATTAAAATCCCGATTTTAAGCTGTTTTAAGGAGAATTATCAAATAAATTTTTCATTTTCAAACTCACGAGCTTCATGAATTTGAAAATGAAAATTCAGCGGTACTTTTACACCGCTGAATCTCAAAATTAATTTCCGTTAAACTCATCAAGCATTCTCTGATACTCTTTTTCTTCGCAGTCGATGTAGTCTTTTGCAAACTGTTCCGCTTCATTGATATTGTTCTTTACCAGTTCAAAATCAACCGCAGCCGAAAAGATATCAATTTCTACTTTTTCAGATTCATCCGAAAATACCTCTATCCTGAATCCCTCGCAGGCAACGATCTCACCGTCCTCATTTTCTCTCGGCAAGTAATTATCCGGCGTAATCTTTACAAAAAAGCCTTTATACTTCATACTATTCCTCCTCAGGGCATCATTTGAATATCATCATAAAAATCGATATCCTCAAAATCTTCCACATCAAAATCCTCATCAAATTCTTCCTCTGCCAGATCCATCTGAAGCGAATTTTCCAACGCCTTTTGCAGAAAAGATTCGTCCAGACTGTTTTCTCTGTAACCCTGCAAAATAGTGTTGTAATATTGCTGACTCGGCGGAGCAATCTCTCCATGATTCATCAAATAAGCCATACCATTGTAAGATTTCCCATCCAGTTCAAAAGGCATTTTTTCTTGCCTGTAAAGTCGAGGCCAGCCCTCATAACGATTCAAAGTTGGTAAATCTCTTTCATCAAGCTCCCATATCAGAACCGGAACGCATGCGTTTTCTTTCGGTACGATAGTTGCAACGCCTCTGAACTCCAACTCAAAGTTCTTTATTTCAGACGTCCCCACAACCTTTGAATGCGGACACCGATATGCCATCTGCTCCAAATTTATGTTACTGCCATAGGCGATATATAGCTGTTTTTTACTCATCATTTTCCTCCATTTACATAGTCATCTCGAATGCTTCTTCCTGTTCCAGATCTTCATCCTCAAAAATCGGCTCACGCTCGTTTTCTGTTGGCTCTAAGACCTCATCGGGTAGGATGTCGGTTTGCTGCTCAACCTCCCTGACAGGCTCGACACGCTGCTCACGAGCGGCGATTCTCTCCGCTTTAAGACGTTCTCTCTGCTTAATCGCATCTTCTGGGTGAAGCCAAGCAATATTGCCCTCAAGATGAGAAATCAGATGCTTGCGGCAATTCTTATATTCTTCGCCATTAAGTCCTAAATTTATCAGCCATACCCTTGCGCTATACCTCAAATTCTCACTCTCAGAAATATGCGGAGAACAGAACTTTTTAGTAAGCGCTGCATTGGAAATCGCCAACGCCAGAGTCACATATGAACGGATAACTCCGGCATGAAGCGAGCTGTTGCAAGCCCTCATTTCCCAGTTGCCGTTAGCAAAAAAGCTGTGTAAATTACAGGCTCGGTAACGTGTTGATGAGTAGTGATGATGCACTTCGTTCATATCTCCGTTGTACCATAATTTCTGAATTTCCTCAATAGTTTTCGGCTTTCTCTTATTCAGCTTTTCAAGGAAATCTCTATCTACTTTTTGGCAGTAAGTTTCACGCATCGGCGACACCTGAAGCATATCGAAAAGGAAGTTTTCTTTACTGGCAAAAATATTTACCAAATTTCTCAATGTTCGTGCGTCATAAGGTGCACCATCGATGTGTACATGAATTCCCGCGCGATATTCCGCTCCGGTCACGCCGCCGGCTTTTCTCACAGCACGAACAACTTCCTGAAGCAGTGACATATCCTCATATTCCAGCACCGGAGTGACGAGTTCGACTGCATAATTTCTTGAAGCCGGACAACCATTTTTATCAACGCATCTGATACTCGAATCGTACACGATAGACCATTTTCTATCTTTGCTGTCACGAACATTATACTTGTCATAGCTGCCGCCCAGATGCTCCTTAGAACCGCCTAAAACCTTGCTTATAGCTTTTGCTGCGTCTGCTCTCGTTAATCCTGTACACTCTACTTCGACCCCGAATTTTTGCTGTTTTATACCTTCAAAATTTCCTGACAAATTATCATCTCCCAACTAAAAACAGCCTGCAAAATCCAATTTGCAAGCTGTATTTTTTATTATTCAATTTCAGTTTTCACTTCGTAACCGCCCTTAAAAATCACCAGTATTTCGGTCTTTCCGAGAACCTTTACACACTCTATCAATTTACGAATCAGCACATTATCGAACGTTTCCAATTCAAACTTTTCATGCTCGATCATATCCATGATTTTGTCTAGTTTTGCCTGAGTTTCAGCGGAAGTTTTGTTCTGAGATTTTAAAGCTTCAAGCCGTTCACTGAGCTGCTGTTCCTCCTGATACAGTTTTGAAAACTCGCTGTCAAGCCTGTCCTCATCGCAGCCGCCGGAGGCTATCAGCATTACCAAATCATTCCTTGCCTGATCGATTTCCTTAAGTCTATTTTCGATGCTGATCATTTCTTCCTGCCCCTGACATTCCAGAACAGTTCCGATGTTAGCCTTGAGGATTCTTGCGATGTCATCACGGCAGGAATAGTAATTATTTATCGCCCTAATTATCGCTTTGTGAAGCTGTTCTTCCTTGATCGTAGGCGAATCGGGACAGTATTTTTTGCCGTGTTCCAAACGGCTAATACATCGCCAGACCGCCAGTCTTACGCCGTTTTTCATCCATATTTTACGTCTGTAAGGAGTACCGCAGCAGCCGCATATCATCAGCTCCGACAGCGAGTATTTTCCGCTGTATTTTCCTTGCTCTGTCTTGGTTTTGTCGCTGATTTTTCGCTTACTGGAACGTCTTGCAAGCTCCTGCTGAACCCGATTGAACGTGTCCCTATCAACAATCGGATCATGATGGTCCGTCACCAGATACATGGGACGTTCGCCGTTATTTTTCATAACTTTGTGGGTTATACAGTCGACTGTAAAAGTCTTTTGGAGCAGTGCGTCGCCAACATATTTTTCGTTTTTCAGAATCCTCTGTACCTCGCCTTTAGTCCAGACATTTTTGCCCAGTGCAGTCAGTCTATTCTGCTCCATCAGCGACTGCGCAATATTCAGCAAAGTGTAACCATCAAGGTACATTTTAAAAATCATTTTCACCGTTTCCGCTTCTTCCGGAACTATCTCAGGCTTGCCGTCATCGCCTTTTTTATAGCCGAGGAGGTGTTTGTACTGGAACGCAACCTTGCCCTCACGGTACGCTTTTTCCTTGCCCCACGAAACATTTTTGCTGATTGACTCAGATTCTGCCTGAGCGAACGAGCCGTACAGAGCAATCATAAATTCAGAAGTCATGGTCAGCGTATTGATATTTTCCTTCTCAAAAATCACGCCGATTCCAAGATTTTTAAGCTGCCTTACATATTCAAGGCAATCAACGGTGTTTCGGGCAAATCGGCTTATGGATTTTGTAATTACAAGGTCGATTTTCTTATTTTTACACATCCTGATCATACGGTTGAACTCTGTACGCTTTTTTGTTTGAGTACCGCTTATTCCCTCGTCAGCAAAAACCTTTACAAGAGTCCATTCTTTTTTTCTGTTGATCAAATCGGTGTAGTAAGAGATCTGAACCTGATATGAATTCTGTTGTTCTTCCTCTGCTGTGCTGACGCGGCAGTAGGCTGCAACCCTTAATTGTTGGTATTTACTGCGGTTTATCTCCGTCTGAGCTTTCGCAGGAATTATTGTCACATTGGGCGCTGTACTCATGATTTTCACCTGTCCTTTCTGTAATACTTTTAATATGTACGCCGTTGATAAACTCAACTTCTATGGTACAAAAATGGCTTATCCAGATTCGTGAAATACACGCCTTGAATAAGCCAATATCTAAACTATTTAATTGTTCATGATCTTCAAGCAAACTGCGTATCTCCGCTGTTTTCTGTGGATTTTCATCATAAGTGCAGCAACCATATTTCATCTCGGCAAGCCTGAAAATTTCTGACTTTACTCTGTCAAAATCCATTTGTGCGGAATCGATCATCTGACTGATTTCATTCTGTTTGCGGATCACATTGGCAGTGGGGGAATATGTGCTGATTTCAACGCTTGATTCTATCAAACTCGGATTCGCAATGACTGTATTCAGAACCGTCAGAACTGCTCCGATTATCATTTGATCCGTAAGTTGATATTCCAACCTGTAACAGTCAGGATTACGACAATCCCATTTTGCATAGCGACAGTTACCGCCGATTCGGGATAATCTGTGACCGCATTCCAAGCAGTATGTACGATTTCTGATCTCCTGTAAATCCTCAGAAATCACACACATGGAATTAGCTTTCGCCATTCTCTTTTCATTTGCCTGAATAAAGAATTTCTCGCTTATTATCTGCGGATATTTTTCGTTTCCAAGGTACTTTTCATTCTCAATAATACGCTTGATCATATTTTTGTTCCACTTATCAGTGCCCTCGCTGTACTTGATCTTCTCGGATTCCATCAGCTTTGCGATTTGCAGTAAGCTGCTGCCGTTGAGGTATTCCTCAAAGATTTTTATTACCGCTTTGGACTCCGTAAAATCCACCGTGATTTCGCCGTTTTTCATGCAGTAACCAAACGGTATAACTCTGTTCTTAGCCATTTTATCATCTCCCTCCAACAAACAAGGATACCACAAAATATCCAAAATTGCTATATCCAAAGGCAACAAAAATGCGCTCTGTGTTTTGGTCACAAAGCGCATAATTTATTTATAATTTAATCTGCGAAGAATTCCTTGATTTCATCCTCGGACATTCCTCTTTGTCGCATCTTTTCTATGAGTAAATTTCTTTCTTCAGCTCTGCCTTTGGCTTCACCTTCTGCTCTGCCTTTGGCTTCTCCAATTGAAATGCCTTTTTCGATTCCCTTATTTTCCGCATTAGCCAAAGCGGAAGCCTCGTCATGGAGAGCCTTTTCACGGAGTCTTGCCATTTCACGGATTTTTGTATCCTCGCTCAGATCATAAATTATATTTACCGCCTTATTCATTATCGGCACGTTTGTCTGCTTCAACACTTCAAACTCCTCCTCGCTGTCCGCATTGAGGAACTGCATCCACAATTCTCTGCGGTTATTCGGATTCACTTCCTTACCAACCTTTTTCAGTTCAAAAAAGTGAATGCTGAATTTATCCGAAAAAATCTCGCCGGTATCTTTGATAGACGCCACGATTTCGGTGTGGTAATCGCTTCTGTCGAACATATTAAAATTGATTATATTTATGCAAATCGTCTTTTTCAGCTGACCGTAAGTCTCACCGCTTTTCAGCTCTGAGGTATACAGTTTTGCCCAATAAAACAGCGTTCTGTCACGGTAATCGTTATCGCCTTTCAGCTGAATTTCAACGTTTATCAGTTTATCTGCCACCTTCAGATTCAAGTCCAGACGGCTAAATTTTCCGTCCACTGTTTCCGGAGTAAGCTCCTGCTTTGCAACAATAATGTCCTGAATATCATCGTACGGAATGTCAAGAATATCCGCCAAAAACGATTGCAGCATATCCACGTTTTCAGTGAAAATCTTCTTGAAAATAATATCTAACTTTGCGGAAACTACGTCCCTTGCCATCGGTATCACCGGCTTTCATTTTTATTTATTATACCATACTTTTTATTAAATTTCAATATGTTCAGCATATTTTCTCCGTTAATTTCAGATCTCCGATAATGTGAAATTCCATCTCATTCTGACTTATGACTACAATTTTTTCTATCAGAAATTCAAATGCTGATTCGTCAAATTCGCTTATCGGATCACACTGCTTTTCAAAGTAATCTATCAGCATTTCTATCTGATCAAGGGTTTCGTCCTCATCGTCAAGATGGGTGATTTTCTTAAGCTCCGACTGTAGTTTATTGACTTTTGCATTAAGCTCCGAAGTCTGCTCAAGGTACTTGGCATTGTCAAGAAATCTCTTTGTTTTCAGCCTTGCAAGGACGTGGGTCTGTTCTTTTAATTTAGCGATCTCTTTGTGTATTTCCATCACGTTGGAATTGCCGCTGAATCGCCGTAATTTCAAGTCCTGCAGGACTGTTTGCAAGGGGAGAAGTATATGTTTATAATTATAAAACAGCTTGTTGCGCAGCGATATAAATGCTTTATAAAACTTCTGCTCTGGAATTTGTTTTATACTGCAATTTTTAGCTGACATATTATGATTTCTGCATTCCCAATATGTGTTTCCGTTAATATGCTTTATGCGAAACATTGTACCGCATTCTCCGCAGTAAATTTTCTGACTTAGTGGACAATGACATTTTTTTACTTCAAAAGTTCGTGATAAAATCAGTTGCTGTACCTTGTCAAATTGTTCTTGCGAAATGATGGCTTCATGCGTATTTTCCACATAATATTTTTCTTCATAGCCGTTATTAACTACCGCTTTATACGGAAACGCCGTAGTACACGTTTTATGCCACAGCGTATTTCCGGTATATTTTTCGTTCATCAAAATATATCTTACAGCTACATATGACCATTTCTTCTTATTTATCATTTTATCTGTTTGTTGATTTAATAAGTTTACTATTTTTTTCATTCCCCAACCATTCAGATAGTGGTTGTAGATAAGACGAATAACTTTTGCTTCTTCTTCGACAATCACAAGCTGCTTATCTTCCATTCGATAACCATATGGAGCATGAGGAAGCACATATTCGCCGTTCTGCATTCTTTTCTGTATGCTCCACCTCATATTTTGTGAAATCGAAGTTGATTCTTCCTGTGCCAGACCGCCCATAATCGTTATCATCATTTCATCGGGCATATTAGCGGTATCGATATTTTCCTTTTCAAAAAACACCGTAATTCCCAATGATTTTAGTTCACGAATATTTTTCAGGCAATCCTTTGTATTTCGGGCGAAACGGCTGATTGACTTGGTGTAAATTCTGTCTATTTTACCCTTTCGGCAGTCGCTCATCATTCGCTGAAAATCTTCACGCTTGTCCTCACGAGTACCGGTCACACCCTCGTCTGCGTAAACGTTTATCAGCATTTCAGTTTCGCTGTCGGCAAGGAAATTCTCGTAATATTTAAGCTGTGCCATAAATGAATTGATCTGATCCTCCGAATCCGAACTCACTCGGCAGTAGGCTGCACAGCGGATCATTTTGCTTTTTTCTTCTGTTATTGTCGGTTGTATCACCGTTACTGTTGGCATTTTGCTCACCTCCGCTTCAGCAACAAGGATACCATATTTTCTGTCAGAATGGTATCACCAAACCTGACAAAATTAATCCTTAAAATCTGTCTGATTCATACATTTATCTGCGTCTGATGCAGCTTTGCACATACAAATCGCAAACACTCCAATCGTACCGCCGAAAATTGTGCCTAAAATAAATCCTAACATTTTAAATCCTCCTAAACAACGTCCTTTGAGGACGGAAATTTTTTATAAATATCCTCTGTATTTCTGCTGTTCAGACTCGTTTTTTCATTCTCAGCAAGAAGCTTTTCGAGTCTATTCTTCACAAAAGTTTCTGTGATAAAATCAGCAAATTCAGCTTGTCCAAACTTAGTCATTAACTTTCACCCCTATGCTTATTTTTACTGCTTTATCCACCTTTCCCATAACTTCCAGACCAACCGAACCCACATAACGCTTCAACCGATTACGGTCGATAGTCCTTATCTGCTCCGCAAGAACAATCGAATCCTTGGGCAGCATTTTCGATCCGCAGATATGGATATGAGTGGGCATATTATTCTTTTTTGCTGACGATATGGGCAATACAACGAGAGTAGGACTATACTTGTTCCCAACATTATTCTGCACTACCAAAACTGGTCTGATACCGCCTTGCTCAGAACCTATTATCGGATCAAGATCGGCGTAGAATACATCTCCACGTTTAATCAACATTTTTATTATTCCTCGCTTTCGGTATTTCAAAGCCCTTCTTATTCCTTACACAGTTTTTGAATGGGCAGAAAAGAACATTGGTATCTTTCACATTCCAAATACATCCATAACACGGATGACAATTCGGTAAAATGCAAACTGCCGGAGGTATCCTAATCCCATAAAAACCACGCATATGCTTTGACCTTTCCTTCATTTATCTCCTCCTGACTTTTATGTAAAACTGCGGTCTGCCAAACGCACACCGCAGTAATAACTCATTTTGCCTTGTACAGTATTTATCCCCGATATCCGCTGTACACGGAACTTTACAGGCGATCGGCAGCTTACCGATCTCATGGAAATCTCATCCCTCTATGGTTCTCATAGAGCCGCCCTCATTGCTTGAGTCTGTGACTGGACGGAAGTATCATTATCCTCACACGTTTCATTGCCGTTCCGGAAAGCTGTTCCGGATTTTGAAGCTGCATATTTATCGCTCGTCCGATTGGAGTCGTGGCGTATGGCTTCTTTGGCTGACTGTTTTTAGACCGTCCGTGTGATTAACGTACCTGTAAAGTTGCTATTCAATTTTCAAGTTTCCTGAAAAGGATCAATTTTCCTTTCGCTTGTATACGGTAAGATGCAGCCGTTTTGATACCCCCTAAATTTTTATTTTTTCAAAAGTTTGTTAAGTTTGCACAAAATATTAGTTTTCTTTTTGTTAATATTTTTCTGACTAACTCCATAAAATTCAGCGCATTCACGTTCTGTTTTATTTTCAAAAAACAGCATTATTATTAAATCATGCTCAGATTTTGACAATAATCTTAAGCAACTGTAAAGCTGCTCAATAAATATTTTGCGGTCTGTTTCTTCTTCAACGTCAAAGCTATTTTTAAATTCCTTAAAATTTTCAAACGCATTTTCATGTCCGCCAATCAGAGCTGAAAACTGTATTTCATGATCATAAAATGAACTATTGTTATTTTCGATAGTCCACTTTGTTCTTTTGAAGTTAGTGCAAACTTCATCGCTTACTTCAACTTCCACGATTTTTTTCGATATTGTGTCATAAACACATACCGTGTTCTTCTTCATTTTTTCACCTCCGTTCGATTTAAAATCAAACAGAGGTTTATGGATACTTCACTGTTAAGCAAAGCCATTTGTACTTAAATATCATTTTTGCGGCCTTTCCTCATTCTCAAAAAAGGACACAAAAAAAGGGTACAAATATACCCGTTTTTAGGCAAAACGATTATATTTGTATCCTTTTTTAATGACATTGTATTTAATTTTTTTGAATGCATAAAAAATCTCCATTCTGCTTTTTGCAGAATGGAGAAAATAAATGAAGTATAACAAAATCGTTAAATATACCTACTCCTTATACACATTCTCTTAATTGTCGACAAAATCAGAATTCAAACTATAGCTAAATTCATATTCACCATAATTATCAGAATAAATTCTTATATAATATTTGCCAGGATCTAAATCGTACTCAATAGTTTCTATTTCACCACGACAATTGGAATAAGGTAACCTCTAAAAACCTCTATTGAAAAAATAGTAAAAACATGGTATAATAGAACCATGAAAGCAAGAATGAG
>CANPXN010000008.1 GCA_947586185.1 uncultured Clostridia bacterium | reverse complement strand
GAAATACTTCGGCTTCGTGATATGCGCCGCCAAGCCGAAGTAGACAGCGTTATAAAGGACGAGCAGATGAAACAGATAAACGACCTGCAAGACTTCATAAATAGCCAGCCTACTACCATAACGGAATTTGATGAGGCGCTTGTCAGAAGGCTGATTGAAAAAATCACGGTGTTTGAGGATAGGTTTGCTGTGAAGTTTAAGTCAGGGGTTGAGATAGAAATCATAAAGTAAAAATCTCACTATTGTCTACAACGACTGTAGGTAGATGCTTTATGCCATGTAGTTATTAAAATGCTTCTCCTATAGGCTTGACTTTAAATTTAACTTCAAAATATGTATTTAATAATTGCTCTGTTTTCAGCAAACAAGTTATATCACTGATATCTCCTATATCAACTGAAAAATGATCATCAACAAAATGGTGTATTAACAGTCTGTACTCTTGCTGATATGAGTATTTTTGCCTTTTCCAGAAAACAACTTGTAAATTGTCATCATTTATTTCTTTTAATTGTTCCACGTTGTTAAAATTATAATACTTGACAAGGTTTCTTGTGTAACCATATCCTTTAGATAAAAGAGCTTTATTTACTCTATCGAAAAACTCATTCCCATTTTTTATAATCAATACCGCATCACCAAAAGCGGGCATTTTTTCAATTTGTTCTTTGGTGAATTGATACCGCACCGTAAGATTGTCTCCTTCTAAATTTTCATCAATGTGATTACGATAATCAAACATAAACATACAAAACACCGGGCAATTATGATATCCAAAATTAATTGAGGCAGTTGGCGCTTTAAATTGACCAACATATTTATGTGTATTTGCCTCATACATAGTTATATATGTGTCTTGCAACATCATTTGTCCTTCATACTTATCCCCAACGTTCTCATTATAAGTTTGCTTTTCTAAATTTACATAGTATTGCAGATTTTTCATATACAATTGACCTGCCTGAAGTTTTTTTAAATTTTCCTCTGTTCCAAACTTCATAAGCATTGACCATGCGTTTTCTGCTGTTTTCTCCATTTTATCACACTCCTAAAAATTATTTGACAGACTAACAATTCCCTCAATCTAAATTTACAGAACTGCTTTGCTACCTCCAAATCCCAAAATGTACAAATTAGGACTATAAACTAAATTCTGTGTTATCCAAGTAAATAACTCACCCCAAAAACATCCAACCCGCCTACTCGACCCTCCGACATCTTAACAGCCTACCCAACCCTCCAATCAAAACGGCTGATATGTTCTATCGGAGCGATTTTCACGGTTAATTCTACTCACCACCGCTACCACCCAAAGGCTCAAAAATCCCGTAAATATAGCACTTTTTCAGCATTCAGCCCTTGTCCCTCGACATCAACACCACGCACTCCACATGCCCCGTCCTAGGAAACAAATCCACACCTCTTGCCTTAACCGTAATATACCCATTTTCGCAGAGGTATTTACAATCTCTTGCAGCAGTAGCAGGGTTACATGAAATCATAATAATTTTCTGGGGGCTCATTTTCAGAACAGAGTCAAGTGTAACATTATCGCAGCCTTTTCTTGGAGGGTCGAGTATAATAACATCCGGTTTTTCACCGCTTTCAGCCAGAAGCTTTGCTGCTTTTCCTGCATCGGAGCAGATAAATTCTGCATTGCATATTCCGTTTTCTCTTGCGTTTTCTTTTGCATTTTTAACAGCCTGGCTTATGATTTCAACGCCTGTAAGCTTTTTTACAGACCTTGCCATTGAAAGCCCTATCGTGCCTGTTCCGCAGTATAAGTCAAGGAGGTGCTCGTCCCCCTTAAAGCCAGCATATTCCTCAGCGATCTTGTAAAGCTTCTGTGCCTGTACAGAATTGACCTGATAAAATGACTCTGGAGAAAGTCTGATTTTATTTCCGCACATAACGTCGGTAATATATCCTTTTCCTGAAAGGACGGTAGTTTTTTTACCCAGAATAACATTTGTCCTGTCTGGATTGATATTCATAACAACGCTTTTAACGTCTTTAAATTTTTTCATAATTTGATCGGCAAGGGGAGTAAGCTTTTCTGATTTTCTTGTGACAATAAGGCATACCATTATCTCACCGGTAGAAAAGCCCTTTCTGAGATAAATATGTCTTAGCAGTCCTTTATGTTCAGTTTCATTGTAGCCTTTAATATTATTTTTATTTATATAGTCAATTATAAAATCTGTAATATTATGGAATTCTTTAGGCAGCAGTCCGCACGGAATATATGGAATGATTCTGTGTGATCGCTTTGCATAAAATCCGCATACAGCCTGTCCGCCGGAATCTGCAACCGGATACTGCGCCTTATTTCTGTAACCTTTTGTTTCTTCACATCCCAATATATCCTCAAATTCAGGTTCAAGCTTTCCAATGCGTTTAAAGCAGCTCCTGACAATGTTATCCTTGACCTTTAGTTCACATTCATAGCTTATATGCCGTAGTGAGCAGCCTCCGCATTTTGGAAAAACAGGGCATCTGCTTTGTATTCTGTATGGGGAAGGGGAGAGGAGCTTTGATACGATACCATAGGCATAGCTTTTAAGCACCTTCACTATTTTAGCTTCAATTATATCTCCGGTGCAGGTTTCAGGCACAAACACAGCCATGCCCTCATACTTACCCACTCCGTTTCCGTCCGATGAAATGTCGGTAATCTCAAGATTTATGATCTCATTTTTTTTCATATATATCTCCGACAGGCAGCCGCCTAAGCGGCTGCCTGTTTATTTTTTCATAAGCTCGTCAAAGGCCTCAAGCTGTTTGAGCGTAGCTTCAATGTCTTTTTTTATTTCCGATGTGTTTTCTTCTCCGAAGTAATCAGCTCTTCCAAGTTTTTCAAACAGCGCTGAAAGCCTGTTTTTAATTCTTGCCTTTTCGATCCGCAGTCTTGCGCTTTCAAGGGCAGCTCCGGTCTTTTCGGCAGCTCTGTCAAACAGAGCTTTAATGTCGGACATAGTTTCTTCGGGATTCATATCAGACTCCTAAATAAGTTTGGAATAAATTTCTGATTTTTTCTTCATAAGCTCGTCAAAGCGGTTAATATATTCATATGGGAATTTATAGTTATGGATCCTGGTGATCTTCCCGTTTGCTTCAACAAGCTTTGTGGAAGCGGCACAGCCTGCACCGAGAATCGTCTGGGTTTCATCCATAATGAATATATTGTAAAGGCTTTCACATCCCGGTTTTGAGAAACCGATATTTTCAAGGTTATCAACAGTATTTTTCTGTCTGTAAAGGTAATACGGCCTGTAGCCGTTTTCCGGAAGAATATCTATACTGTAGTCAGTCATTTCAGCTGCCGGAGAAGTAATATATTTTTCTGCGTTTTCGTAAAGCCCTGCGCTTCTTTTTATTGTAAGAGTATGCACTGTAATGCTTTCAGGATCCATTTCTATTACTTTGTTAAGAGTAGCTTTAAAGCTTTCAGGGGTATCTGTCGGCAGTCCTGAAATAAGGTCCATGTTTATATTGTTAAAGCCGAGCTTTCTTGCAAGGTAAAAAGCGTCTACAGTTTGCTTTGCAGTATGGTTTCTGCCGATAGCTTTAAGGACACTGTCGTTCAAGGTCTGAGGATTTACCGATATTCTTGTTGCGCCGGCAGCCTTTATGACCTCAAGCTTTTCACGGGTAATAGTATCCGCTCTTCCGGCTTCTACATTATATTCACGCACGTCTGAAATGTTAAAACAGCGGCTGAGCGTATCCGTAATTATTTTAAGCTGAGATGCTTCTATGGAGGTAGGAGTTCCGCCGCCGAAATATATAGTGTCAATACTCAGATTCAGGTCCTTAACGATTCCGCTTATTATTTCAAGCTCCCTGCAAAGATAGCGTACATAATCGGGTATCAACTTTCTTGCGCTGTCCATAGAATGCGACACAAATGAACAGTAGCTGCATCTTGTGGGACAAAATGGGATGGATATGTAGAGGCTCACGCTTCCTGAGGAGATTTTGTCAAGCAGCGGCAGTTGTGTTACCGCCGTATCGTATGCAAGGTCAAGGCGTTTGTCTGATACCATATACTTTTGTTTGAGCATGTCCTTAGCCTGCTTTTCAGTAAATCCCTTTTCAAGCAGCTCTGTCATTTTCTTAACAGGCCTTATTCCTGTGAGCAGACCCCATACGGGATTGATTCCGGTCAGCTTCATAAGGCTGAAATACACGCACCGACAAAGCTCGTGTTCACATAAAGCATCGTAATCGGCAGCTTCAGCTAAAATTTTAACAGTATGCCCTGCGGTTTTCTCACCGATACGGCAGAATGCAAAAAGCCATGTGTGTTTTTTGCATTCCTTACGTCTTACGCAGATAATATCTCCCTCGGCATTTACACAGTCGTATATAAACTCAAATCTCTGACCGGGGATAAAAAGCTTTACAGTAGCTTCCACCTCGTATTTGAATTTATTGCCGCTAAATAAAATCTTCATAAGGGTCTTCCTTCATGTAAGGGTTGTTTTTCCTCTCAAAATCAAGAGTGGAATTTTCTCCATGTCCGGGATAAACGTCAAACTCTCCCTCAAGCTTTCCGAGAGCCTTAACGGAGTTTCTCATTTCGATTATGTCACCGTCCGGGAAATCAGTTCTGCCGATTGACATTCTGAACAGTGTATCTCCGGTAAAAAGGCAGTTTTCACATTTGTAGCATACTCCGCCCTTAGTATGCCCAGGTGTGTGTATCACTTCAAAATCAATGTCGTCTATCTTGATAATATCGCCGTTTTTGACCGTACTGAACTTTTCGACAGGCTGAAATTCTCCTCCGCTGATATATTCTGCAAGGCTCTCCCTTCTGCTTGTCATTTTTGAAGCGTCTTCTTCATGGACATATACCTCTGCGCTTGTATCTCCCTGAGCCGCAGCGATTCCGTCTATATGGTCATAGTGTCCGTGGGTTACCAGTATTGCTTTGAGGTTAAGGCTATGCTCTGCGAGAAAAACTGAAAGCTTATCCCATTCTCCGCCGATGTCAACTGCAACGGCATTGTTATAATCAGTTTCAATGATATAGCAGTTTGCGGATAGTAGTCCAAGGGGTAATTTATGTATTGTCATTTGTTCTCTCCGTTCTCAGCACCGCTGTGAAAAAGTCGGCGCATGGTTTTAATTTGATGCTCTTTCAACAGAAATAACATCTTTTACACGTTTTAATTTATCAAAAAGGTTTCTTAGCTGTTCTGTTCCGGCAATTTTTATTGTGGCTTCAAAAAGCGCATTACCGTTTCTTAAGTTTCGTGATGATGAGTGCACGATCGGTATTCTTGCCTCCGTCAGGATAGCCGTTATATCGAACACAAGGCCGACTCTGTCTATAGCGATAACCTCGATTCCTGTCTGGAGGGTTGTCTGCTCGCTGTCCGACCACTGAATCTGCATCCACCTGTCAAGCTCCAGAGGATCGTCTCTTTTAAGCGCTGCAAGATAGTTTGTACAGTTTGTGGTATGAACTGAGATACCGTGTCCTCTTGTGATAAATCCCACAATATCGTCCCCCGGAAGAGGATTGCAGCACTGTGAGAATTTTACCTGACAGTCGTCGATCTTATCCAGAATAATACCGCTGCTTTTAGGGCGATTTTCCACCGGCTTGATTATAGGCTGAGGAGTGTCGTCATGGGAATAGGTTTTGTTATACTTATCCTTGAGCCTTGCCATGATCTTGGAAAGCATTACGCCTCCGTAGCCGATCGAGGCATAGAAGTCGTCAAGGGTCATGCAGTTATGTCTTGTAAGGTCGTCCTTGAGGAAGTCTTCAAGATCCTCCTCAGGAACATTCATGCGGAAGTGCTTAAATTCCTTTTCAAGCTCTGCTTTACCGGTAACTATATTTTCCTCCCGGCATTCCTTTTTGAACCACGATCTGATTTTGGATTTTGCTTCGTTTGTCTGAACTATATTAAGCCACTGTCTGTTAGGACCCTTGTTAGGCTCACTGCTTGTGATGATCTCGCATATCTGTCCTGTTTGCAGCTTATAGTCAAGGGGAACAAGCTTTCCGTCAACCTTTGCGCCGACAGTTTTGTGGCCGATTTCCGTATGTATCCTGTAGGCAAAGTCAATTACCGTTGAGTCTATAGGAAGGCTTATGGAATCGCCCTTAGGAGTCATAACAAGAATATCCTCCGGTGCAAGGTCGCTTTTGATTATCCTTACGATCTCCTCAACGTCATCGGAGGTCTGCTGAGCCTCGATGACCTGTCTTACCCATGCAAGGCGCTGTTCCATTTTATCCCTGCCCTTTACGCCCTCCTTGTATTTCCAATGAGCGGCGATACCATATTCCGCAGTGGCATGCATTTCCCATGTTCTTATCTGGACCTCAAAAGGAATACCCTCCTTACCGAGTACTGTGGTATGCAGCGACTGGTACATGTTTGCCTTAGGGGTTGAGATATAGTCCTTGAATCTGTTCGGGATAGGACGGTACATATCATGAATAAGTCCGAGGACGTTGTAACATTCTCCAACGGTTGAAACAATGATTCGTACAGCATATTTATCATAGATCTCATCTATGCTTTTGTGAAATACGAACATTTTTTTATATATGCTGTATATACTCTTTACACGTCCGTCAATCTTAGGAGGCTCAACGAAATCCTGCTCTTTAAATCTTGCGGAGATATTGTCCTGTATTGACTGTATAAAAGCCTCACGCTCTCCCTTTTTAATTTCAAGGATATGTTCGATCTCAGAATACGCAAATGGGTCCAAGTAGTGGAAGGCTCTGTCTTCAAGCTCCTCCTGAATGGCACGCATACCGAGCCTGTGGGCAAGGGGAGCGTATATGTTCATTGTTTCATGGGCGGTATTTCTCTGCTTTACGTCAGGACGGTAATTAAGAGTTCTCATGTTATGAAGTCTGTCGGCAAGCTTTATTATCATTACACGGATGTCCTGTGACATTGCAAGGAGCATTTTTCTTACGTTTTCAGCCTGCTGTTCCTCACGATTGAATTTAGGGATTTTGTTGAGCTTGGTAACTCCGTCAACCAGCATGGCAACATCCTGTCCGAATCGTTTTTTCACCTCCTCAAGGGTAACGTGGGTATCCTCAACAACGTCATGGAGCATTGCGGCACAGATAGTGTCCGTATCCATTCCCAGCTCAAGAAGAATATACGCAACTGCAAGCGGATGAATAATATATGGCTGACCGGAAGAACGCTTCTGTCCCTCATGAGCCTTAGCTGCAAATTCATAAGCTGTAATTATTTTACTCAGGTCATATTGCTTATCATCTGTAAGGATTTTCTGTATAAGCATGTCAATTGTACATTCATCATTCATTTATAGTAGCCTCCGTTTCCCTGACAGCATTTTTTAGATTTATAAGGGTAGGGGATGTTTCAATATCCGCTTTCGGCGCTCCCTTTACCACTCTGACCTCATCTGTGAAAGGATTGAATTTGACAAGTCCCAGCTCACAGAATATGTCAACGCATATTTTCAGCTTACAGAAGTTCATGGTTTCTCCTGATATTGCAGCGTACAGTCCGTCCGTATCATACTGTCCTGCGAAAATACGCTTGTAAACAGGGATAAGCTCGCCTCTGTCCGGACAGATCTTTGAATAATATGCCGGCGGCAGCTTTTCACCCCTCCTGTATTTTTCATAGGCGTCCTTTGCAGCGAAATATTTCTGTTGTCTTATTCCGCTTAGCCGGAAATCCTTTACGATAACAGTAACAGATTTTTTCCCGGCATAAACGCTTGTTTCAGCAGTTATCATGAAATCACATCTGTCGCCTTTTTTTATGAAAAGCTCCTCCGGGGATTTGCGGAACAGAAGTGCGTCAAGAGCTTTTCCCCCGAAGTTTAGTCTCAGCTTAGTATGAACTCCGCCGGAAAGGGGAATTATATCGCTTATGACAGCTCCAGCAATGGCAAACACCGGCTGCTGACAGCCCTCTCCGAAAGGCTCCAGAAGCTTCAGTCCGTCTATATTTTCAGCGGTAATATCCTGTGGCATAAGCTGCTTGTCAGCAGTGATCTCCACAGTCGGCATTATTGCATGGATGCGCCTTGCGTATTCCTGAATCTTATTGTCAAGCCCTTTAAGCCTTGAGGTTTTGACCGTAAAGCCTCCTGCTCCGGTATGGCCTCCGAACTTTTCAAGAAGCTCTTCACAGTATTCAAGACACTTGAACACAGAAAATCCTGGACAGCCTCTTGCTGAACCTCTTGAAAATTCGCCCTCCTCGGTTATAATTATGCATGGCTTTAAAAAGCGTTCCATAAGCCTTGAAGCTACAATGCCGATAATTCCGTGATGCCAGTTTTTGCCGGAAATTACGAGCACTCTTTTAAGTATTATGGACGGGTCTTCGCATATCATTTTTTCAATTTCGCCGATTATGTCCGACTCTGCATTTTTTCTAAGACTGTTTAATGTATCAAGCTCCTGTGCAAGCTGATCGGATTCATTCGGGTCTTCACTGAGCATAAGCTTGGCAGCGAGATATGGAGAACCGAACCTTCCGGCAGCGTTTATTCTCGGCGCAAGCATAAATCCAATTGAATGTGAAGTAAGCTTTTTGCCTTTCAGACCGCTTTTTTCAATCAGTGAAACAAGCCCCGTCTTCTCCGTATTTTCAATAAGCCTGAGGCCGTTTTTGACTATGTATCTGTTTTCACCGTCAAGCCTTACAACATCGGCGACCGTTCCAAGAGCTGCAAGATCGCCGAACTGCTCCATAGCTGTTTCATAGCTTCCTCCCTCCATTGCGGCAATGAGCTTTAAAACGACTCCTGCTCCGCAGAGGTTTTTATATGGTGAAGGACAGTCACGCCTGTGGGGGTCGATCACAGCTTCCGCCTCAGGCAGCGTGGCTCCCGGCTGATGATGGTCGGTGACGATCAGCTTCATTCCCAGCTCTTTAATAAGCTCTGCCTCTTCGATGGCGGAAATTCCGTTATCAACTGTTATAATGAGCTTAATGCCCTGCTTTGCAAGCTTCCTGATAGAATCGCAGTTCATTCCATAGCCCTCGTCACGTTCCGGGATATAATATGTAACGTCAGCTCCCATGCATTCAAGGTAGGAGTAGAGCATTGCCGTAGAGGTTATACCGTCACAATCGTAATCGCCGTAAATACATATGGGAACAAACTCCTCCACAGCGAGATTTATAACTGACACTGCCTCAGCCATATCCCTCAGCAGAAATGGGTCCTGAAGCTCTTCTGCCTGTACGGCAGCTGCCGCTTCATTTATATTTTTTATTCCTCTTGAAGATAAAACCTCCGCACAAAGGGGAGTGAGATCGCTTTCCTTTAAAAGCGCATTTACAACAGCGCTGTCAGGCTTGCGGATAATCCATTTTTTCATATATAGAAGCACCTTTCGGTTAGTTTATCGTTCTCTTCGCTCAGCAAAGTAAATATTCATGTTCATGCTTTTCAGATGCTCAGGCAGCGAGTAGATTTTCTCATAGCTGCGGCATTCTCCCGGAGCATCCTGTGTAAACGTATCCCACGCTGTGACAAGGTTATCGGTTTTGTATATGTTGTGGGACTCAAAAAAGCCGTCAAATTTATCCGGCGTTTCTGTCCATATCTGAACTATGTTATAGGCATAAGCCATTATTTCCGATTTATGGGACGGGTCATGGGATCCGAAGCCGAATGACACCATGCCGTCGTCGATAAGCAGCTCTCCGTAGCTGTCAAGGAGGGACAGCGCCTGACCGGCTCTTAATCCGTCTATGTAATAAACGTCCTTGTAGAGAGTATTTCCGCTTTGGTCTTCATCGGCAGCGTTGGTAGGAAGCTCCAGAATAAAGAAGATCAGGGAATGCTGGTGAACAATGAAATGCCTTAAAATCTTATCTATTTTTTCTGCTCTGACATTTGCGGTAATATAGTTGCCGTTTATTTCATATTCTTCTTTAAGCACTTTTGCTTTCGGGACTTTGCATCCCTTTATAATTTTGATCATATTCTGTAAGCCTCCTTTTTCATATAGGATATATATTATAACCGATGCACGCTGATTAAGCCGGCTTATCAGCGCTTGCTCTGATTTTAATTATACCATTTATTCTTCTGAAATACAAGAAATAAACAAGTATGTTATTAATTTGTAAAAATTGAAGGGATTCAGAGAATAACGGAGTAATCGGGAGGATATGAAAGCTTTTATATTGCCTTAAATACGTTAAGCAACGTTTAGTGCGGCTTTGTCCGGAGCGGTAGCTTTGAATGGCTGGTTAAAAACAATAAAAATAAGCAGAATTTGTGCGTTTTTGAGCCTTGTATTTGACGCTCGCTTATGATACAATATGAACATAAGGTCAGGGCAGTACCTTAAAGGCGACACATAATCCTTTTGCGGTGTTGCCTTAAAATAATCAGCTTTGAAGATATGCTGCGGAGCTTCAGTTTTCTTCAGGGAGAAAGGATGGTTTTATGTATTTACATCTGATTCTGTGGGGCGTGGTTTTTGCAATCATGGTTGTCGCAGAGCTTAGCACAATGCAGCTTGTGTCCATCTGGTTTGCCGCCGGAGCCCTTGCGGCATTTATCGGAACTATATGCGGAATCGGTTTTGTCGCTCAGCTTATATTGTTTACGGCAATTTCTATTGTCCTGCTGGTGTTTACAAGACCGCTGCTTAAAAAGGTTACAGTAAATAAGGTCCAGCCGACAAACGCAGATCTCGACATAGGAAGGACAGCTACTGTAATTGAAGAGATCAATAATACATCCGGTACCGGAAGAGTCAGACTCAGCGGTGTTGACTGGAAAGCTGTGTCCGGAGACGGAAGTGTGATACCTTCCGACACGGTGGTAACTGTTACCGCAGTTCAGGGCGCAAAGCTGACTGTTTCATGTCTTAAAGAAAAAATCAATCAGAATTAACAGGAGGAAAAAGATATGCCATATATCATAATAGGCGTTATTATTTTTGTTATCTTAGTGATCATTTGCAATATCAAAATCGTTCCGCAGGCTCAGGTGTATGTCGTTGAGCGTCTTGGAACCTTCTACAGCGAGTGGACAACAGGTCCTCACTTCCTTATGCCGTTCCTTGACAGGATCGCAAAGAAGGTATCAATAAAGGATCAGATCGTTGACTTCAAGCCTCAGTCGGTTATCACAAAGGATAACGTTTCAATGCAGATAGACACAGTCGTATTTTTCCAGGTAACAGATGCAAAGCAGTATGCTTACGGCGTTGAGCGTCCGCTTGCAGCAATCGAGAACCTCTGTGCCACAACTCTTCGTAACATAATCGGCGATATGGTTCTTGATGAAACCCTTACATCGAGGGATACTATCAACAGACAGATAACTGCTATCCTTGACGAAGCTACTGACAGATGGGGCATAAAGGTTAGCCGTGTTGAGCTTAAAAACATTCTGCCTCCTCGTGAAATTCAGGATTCAATGGAAAAGCAGATGAAGGCTGAGCGTGAAAGCCGTGAAAAGATCCTTCTTGCAAAGGGTGAAAAGGAGTCAAAGATACTTGTTGCTCAGGGTGAAAAGGAATCTCAGGTACTTCGTGCAGAGGCTGCAAAGGAAGCGGAGATTCTCCGTGCCGAGGCGGAAAAACAGGCTCTGATCCTTCATGCGGAGGCGGTAAAGGAACAGAAGATCCGTGAGGCTGAGGGTGAAGCGCAGTCCATCGAAAAGGTTCAGCAGGCTCTTGCAGACAGCCTTGTAAAGCTCAATGCTTCAGCTCCGAACGATAAGGTAATAGCTCTCAAATCCCTTGAAACTCTGACTCATGTTGCGGACGGAAAGGCTACAAAAATCATTATTCCAAGTGAAATACAGAATCTTGCAGGCCTTGCAGCAAGCCTTAAAGGTATTGTTGAAGAAGATAAGACTGCAAAATAGATTTTGTATTATGTGAATAAAAATCCATAACTTTTTTTGTGAGGAGTGGCGTTTGTCACTCCTTTTTTGTTTTTTTACATGGCATTTTTGTGTAAAGTGCGAAACTTTTTTACCCCTATTGCAAGGCGTAAATTTCTGTTGTATAATAATAAATAAAGTAAAATTAATGTTTATTTAGTCGGAATATGTGCATGATTTTAAGTGATTTTTGGCAGAAATTGTGAATTATCAGGAAATATATATAAAAAGATTGTGCACTTTTCCGAAACTGATTTTCGTTAATTGCAGATAAATAAAAAGTAGAACAAAATTTAATATGGAGTTGACAAGGATTGGTTTTTTCAAGTCTTTTTTTTCTGTACTTATTTCTGCCTCTCTGCATGCTTAGCTATGCGGCGACAAAAACCATAAAAAGCCGCAATACAGTGCTGATTATTTTCTCGCTGATTTTTTACGCATGGGGAGAGCCTTTGTATGTGCTGATATTGATACTCAGCGCTGTGGTAAACTATATTCTGGCGCTTTTGATCGAAAGATACCGGGATGGTACAGGGGCAAAGGCTGCTCTTGTTTTTTCCCTTGTTTTCAATATAGGGATGCTGGGGATATTCAAATACAGCGGCTTTATAGCCGAAAATATAAACGCAGTTTTTTCTGCTGATATTGAACCACCTGACATAAGACTTCCAATAGGAATAAGCTTTTATACCTTTCAGATAATTTCATACATAGTTGACTGCTACTGGGAAAAGGTTCATGCTCAGAAAAGCTTTCCTAAATTTCTCATGTATGTGTCTCTCTTTCCGCAGCTTGTTGCAGGGCCTATCGTTCGCTACAGCACTATTGAAAGCGAGATCAATATGCGCAGAACCACTATTGACGACCTGAGCAGCGGTATCACAAGACTTATTTTTGGACTTTCCAAAAAAGTAATCATTGCAAATAATCTTAGTACGATCGTGGATTCCTTTTTCGGCAGCGAAATAAAAGGCCTTTCTGTTATGGGAACATGGTATGCTGTGATCCTTTACGCTATGCAGATATATTTTGACTTTTCGGGATACTCAGATATGGCTATTGGTCTTGGCAGGATCTTCGGTTTCCACTTTGATGAAAACTTCAACTATCCTTTTATATGCAGGGACGTTTCTGAGTTCTGGCAAAGGTGGCATATCTCCCTGGGAACGTTTTTCAGGGATTATCTTCTCTATCTTCCTCTTTTCGGAAAAAGACGGAAGTATGCAAATCTTTTCCTTGTATGGTTCTGTACAGGCCTTTGGCATGGGGCAAGCTGGAATTATGTGCTCTGGGGACTGTATTTCGGGCTGTTTATTTTCATAGAGCAGCTTGTTGGAAAAAAGAGAATGAAAAAGATACCTATTGCAGTAAAGCATGTTTACAATAAGCTTGTAATAATTATCGGCTTCGGCATATTTTACTTTGAGAATATGAAGGAGCTTGGAAACTTTTTTAAAAACCTTATCGGTCTTAATGGAAATAAATTTATAGATTCCTTTGTGACCATATCCCTTGAAAACAATCTGTATTTGATTATAGCTGCGGTATTGTTCTGCTTTCCTGTTGCAAAGGCTGTGGGACAGCTTGTTCAGAAGTCCCGGAGATTCTGCTATGTTACGGGTACAGCACAGGTAGCTGTGAATATTTGCCTGCTTCTGTGCAGCAGTCTGCTGCTTGTGGACGCAACCAACAATCCGTTTCTTTATTTCAGATTTTAGCGGGGAGAGAATGAAAGATGGAAGACAAAAACCAAACAAACGATTTTAATATAGATGTGGAGCTTAGGGATAAGCAGTGGCAGAGAAAAAGACGCTCAAGAATTGCCAGAAGGTTTTTCAAGGTGGTCAACGTCCTTATGTGCGGACTTACTTTTCTGTCGATAGCTTTACTTATGATAGTTATGAAGCGCCCAACGGTTTCTGAGATAGAAAACAGAAATCTTGCTAAATTTCCGAGCTTTTCATTTTCGGATTATTTCAGCGGAAAATATACCTCCGATATTGAAAACTATTATAACGATACTGTTCCGGGAAGAGAAACATTAAAAAATCTTGTGGCGACTGTCCGTTCTCACTTTGGAAAGAAGACTGAGGACGATGTGAAAATTCACGGCACAATTGTTGCCAAGGATGATGAGAAAGAGGAAAAGATCGAAACAAAGCCGGCTGTAACAACGGCTCCGGCAAAGGAAAGCGCTAAGGGTACGACCACCGGAGCGGTTACATCGGCTGAAAAGAAAACAACAGATATTCTTGACAATCCCAACATTGAGGGGGAGATCAGCAACAATATTCTGGTGTATAAAAACAGAGGTATCATGCTTTATGGCGGCAGCTTCAAAAAGGGTCAGGCATATGCGGAAACATTGAACAGATTTAAGAGCGATCTTGGTAAAAACGTAAACGTATATTCACTTGTCGCACCTACTCCGGTTTCCTATTATCTGCCGAAGAAGTATGGGGATATGACCGGAAGCGAGATCGACAATATTGAGAATATAAATGAATACCTGAAAAATGTAACGCCTGTGGACGCATACGGCGCTCTGAAAAAGCATAAGGATGAAAAGATATATCCGAGGACCGACCACCACTGGACTCCTTTGGGAGCATACTATGCGGCAGAGGAGTTTGCTAAGAGTGCGGATGTTCCTTTTGCAGGTTTAAGCAAGTATAAAAAGGTTACAAAAGAAGGCTATGTGGGAACTTTGTACGGCTATTCCGGAGATGCAGACCTTAAAAATAACCCGGAGGATTTTGTGTACTATGTTCCAAAGGATGAAAGCTATACCACGACCTACTATGACAACGATATGACAAATAAGCGTGAGGGAAAGCTTCTTATTAATCTTGACAATGTAGCTCCGGTAAGCTGGTATCTTGTGTTTATGGGAAGCGATGATAAGATCGCCCATGTACATACAAAAGCCGGAAACGGAAGAAAGCTTGCCATAGTAAAGGACAGCTACGGCAACGCCTTAGCGCCGTATCTTACAGAATCCTTTGAGGATATATATGTGATAGATATGAGATATTTTGAGCTTAACGCCGTAAGCTATTTCAAGGAGCAGGGCATTACAGACGTTCTCTTTGCAATGAATACTTTCAGCGCAACAGGACAGAACTCAGAGTATCTTGAAGCAATAAGAACAAGATAAGAGGCAGCAGAGAATGAAAGAACTTGAATATCCCTTTGACAGCAGCTGGATACTGAAAAACAGAAAGAAGATCCGAAGAGCGCTGCTGGAGGAACGACAGGGCAGAATAAAAAAGCGTATAGCGATCCTTGGCGGTTCTACAACTAATGATGTAGCCGCAATGCTTGAGCTTTTTCTGCTTAATAACGGAATAGAGCCGGAGTTTTACCAGTCTGAGTATAACAGATATTGGCAGGACGCCGTTTTCGGGAATCCGGAGCTTGATAAATTTAAGCCGGAGCTGATTTACATTCACACAACGTCAAGAAACATAACAGAGTATACCTTTGATATGAAGCTTAGCGCAGAGGATGTTTCATCGGCTTTGGAACGGCAGTATGAGCATTTTACCCATATGTGGAAGAGCATAGAAAAATCCTTTGGATGTCCTGTTATCCAGAATAATTTTGAAATGCCTCTTTACAGGATAATGGGAAATAGTGATGCATCCGATTTCCACGGAAGAGTAAATTTTATTTCTTCTCTTAACATGAAATTTTATGAGTATGCCCAAAGTCACAGGGATTTTTATATAAACGATATTAACTATATTTCAGCATGCTTCGGGCTTGAAAAATGGCTGGAGCCGTCCTATTGGTATATGTATAAGTATGCCATGAATCTTGAAGCGATTCCGGAGCTTGCCTTTAATATTTCAAACATTATAAAGTCCGTCTTCGGAAAGAACAAAAAGCTGCTTGCCCTTGACCTTGATAATACCCTTTGGGGCGGAGTGATCGGCGACGACGGAGTGGAGGGTATTGAGATAGGAAAGGAAAACGCTGAGGCTGAAAGCTATGACGAGTTTCAGAGATATGTAAAGGAGCATAAAAAGCTGGGCGTTATGCTTGCGGTATGCTCAAAAAATGATTATGAAAACGCAGTAGCAGGTCTTGAGCATCCTGAAAGCGTTTTAAGCCCTGATGACTTTATTTCTATAATGGCAAACTGGGAGAGCAAGGACAGAAATATTTCAGCTATTGCAGAGGAGCTGTCCATACTTCCCGAAAGTATAGTTTTTGCAGACGACAATCCGGCTGAAAGACATATTGTTTCTGAGCAGCTGGGTGCTGCGGCTCCGGAGCTTATAAGTCCGGAAAGCTATATAAGGACTCTTGACAGAAACGGGTATTTTGAAGTGACCTCCTTTTCAGAGGACGACTTGAAGCGCAACGACATGTACAGGGAGAATATACAGCGTGAGCGTCAGCGTCAGAGCTTTGAAAATTATGAGGACTACCTTTTAAGCCTTGATATGCATGCTGTTATAGAGGATTTTCGTCCGGTATTTTTACAGCGTATAACCCAGCTTACAAATAAGAGCAATCAGTTCAACCTTACGACCAAAAGATACACCATAAGCGAAATGGAAGCCCTTTCAAAGGACAGCCGATATATAAGACTCTATGGAAGGCTTGAAGACCGTTTTGGTGATAATGGTATTGTATCGGTTGTGATCGGCGAAAAGAGGGAAGATGCTTTGCATATTGAGCTGTGGCTTATGAGCTGCCGTGTTCTTAAAAGGGATATGGAGCTTGCAATGCTTGACAGCCTTGTGAAGCGATGCAGGGAAGAGGGGATACGGTATATCAGAGGATATTACTTCAAAACTCAGAAAAACGCTATGGTAAGGGAGCTTTACGGTGACTTTGGCTTTACAAAGACGGAGGATAACGGCAGTGATACACAGTGGCTGCTTGATACGGAAGATTATGAAAATAAAAATAAAGTAATAAAGATAGATTAAAAGGAGAAAGCAAAATGAATATGAATGAAATTATGGAGAGATTGAATGAGGTTTTCAGAGATGTATTTGACGATAAAAGGCTTGTGGTAGATGAATATACCACAGCTGACGATATTGAAGACTGGGATAGCCTTGAGCATATTAACCTCATTGCAGCAGTGGAGCAGGAGTTCAAAATGAAATTTAAAATGAAAGAGGTTTCCGGCATGAAGAATGTGGGAGAGATGGCTGAAATAGTAAGAGAACGTGCAAAAAGATAAGAAATTTTCCTGCGTGGAAAGACTTTAAATAATGAATATATGCCCATAACTGGAACATACTAACATTGTAAAAAAATTAGGAGGTTACAGCTATGGGCATTGATTTTAAAAACAGTCAGACAAAAATCAACTTGATTCGTGCTTTTGCAGGTGAAAGTCAGGCGAGAAACAGATATGTATATTCGGCTGAGCAGGCAAATAAATCGGGTCTTTATGTTGTAGAAATGGCTTTTAAGTTTACGGCAAGTCAGGAGGAGGCTCATGGAAAGGTTTTCTATGATTTCCTCAAGGACCAGTCCGGAACTAAAATTGAAATGGACGGAAGCTATCCTGTTGATAACTACGATGATGTGTTAAAGCTTCTGAGAGCTGCACAGAATAATGAGCTTGAAGAATTTTCACCTGTTTATCCGGCATTTGCAAAAATTGCAAATGAAGAGGGCTTTAATCAGATAGGCGCAAAATTCAACGAGATCGCAAAAATTGAGGAAACTCACGGCAAGAGATTTGAGCAGCTTGCAGACTGGATCGAACAGGGTAAGCTTTTTGTTTCAGATGTTCAGACTCAGTGGATGTGCCTCAACTGCGGATATGTTCACACAAGTACGGAAGCGCCGAAGGCATGCCCTGTGTGCGGTCACAATCAGGGATATTTCGTAAGGCTTGAATTTGCTCCGTACACGAAAGGTTAGGTGTGAATATGAGTATAAGAGTTGAAAGAGTAAGAGGATATGAAATTCTCGATTCAAGGGGAAATCCTACTGTAAAGGCTGAAATTATGCTTAGCGACGGAAGCGTCGGTATTGCAAGCGTTCCGTCAGGAGCGTCAACGGGAATGTTTGAAGCAGCCGAGCTTCGTGATAATGATGACGGAAGATACTGCGGAAAAGGCGTTATAAACGCTGTTGAGAATATCAACACGGAAATTTATCGGGCGCTTCTGGACTGCAAAACTATTGATCAGGCAAGAATTGATAGTATGCTAATAAGTCTTGACGGTACTGATAACAAATCAAGACTTGGAGCAAACGCTATACTTGCAGTTTCCCTTGCTCTTGCCAAAGCGTCGGCAGCTCATTATAGAATGCCGCTTCAC
Source organism: uncultured Clostridia bacterium (assembly GCA_947586185.1). GTDB lineage: Bacteria > Bacillota > Clostridia > Oscillospirales > Ruminococcaceae > Porcipelethomonas. The sequence goes on along the minus strand of CANPXN010000008.1, from coordinate 56,928 downwards.
AGATATATCGGAGGAATCTCAGCGGATATACTTCCTGTTCCGATGATGAATATTTTAAACGGCGGAGCGCATGCGTCAAATAATATTGATATTCAGGAATTTATGATCATGCCTGTAAAGGCATCAACTTTCGCAGAAGGACTGAGAATGGGCTGCGAGGTATATCACAGCCTAAGTCGTGTGCTTAAAAAGAAAAACCTCCTTACAACAGTTGGCGATGAAGGAGGCTTTGCACCGAATCTCAGCTCGGATGAAGAAGCTATTGAATGTATTATGGAAGCCATTGATGAAAGCGGATATAATACAGATTGTATTAAAATTGCTCTTGATGCGGCAAGCAGCGAGTGGTACAGTGACGGAAAATATATTCTTCCGAAGCGTGGAGCTTCCTACACAAGCGATGAACTTGTTTCATACTGGGAGAAGCTTTGCAATAAATATCCGATTATTTCTATTGAGGATGCTCTCGGAGAGCAGGATTGGACAGGCTGGGTGAAGCTTACTGAAAAGCTGGGAAAGAAAATCCAGCTTGTAGGGGACGATCTTTTTGTAACAAATACAAAGCGGCTGAAACGCGGCATCAAGGAAAAGGCAGGAAATGCTATCCTTGTAAAGCTGAATCAGATCGGAACTCTTACCGAAACACTTGATGCAATTAAAACGGCGAAGTTCAACGGATATAAGGCTGTTATTTCTCATCGTTCCGGTGAAACTGAGGATACGACCATTGCAGACCTTGCAGTTGGTATGAATGCAGGTCAGATCAAAACCGGAGCGCCGTGCCGCAGTGACAGAGTTGCAAAATATAACAGACTGCTTAGAATCGAAGCAGAGAGCGGCTTTGCATATTACAACCAGTTGTAATTTATGTATGGGATAATCTTTTTTTAAATTAATCAGTAAGGCGTTTTGTCATACATCTTTTTGAGTTTGGCAAGCGCCTTTGTTTCTATTCTTGATACATATGATCTTGAAATACCCAGCATTTTCGAAACTTCCCTTTGAGTAAGGGGAGGATTGCCGTACAAGCCATATCTGTGTTTAATGATTTCAATTTCACGTTTGTCAAGGCAGCAGTTAAGAAACCGGTAAAGCTGCTGAGATCTTATAACAAGGTCAACCTGATCAAGAATATTGTTTTCATCGGCTACTATATCCATTAGGGTGAGAGTGTTACCATCCTTATCAGTATCAATTGGCTCATCAATATAAACATCTCCCAGAGTTTTCTTTTGTGAGCGGAAGTGCATTAGGATTTCATTTACAACCCGTACATAGCGGCTCTATATTTTCTGTATCGGAGAGGTCTATTTCATTGTCATCTGAACCAAAGAAATAAATGTGGATATTCTCACCGTCCCATACAATTTTACGGATAAATGCACGTATTGCAGAGCGTTTTTGTTCCACGGACATACTGTCAAAAGAATCTGCAAAGGACAACATCATATCTGCAAGACCTTCAAACTCACTGTCGGACATTATCCCTGTTTTTGCTAAATCCTCGTATTCCTGAATCTGAGCTTGTATGGCTTTTGTTTTTTCGTCAAGAGCGTTGATTTCGTGCAAGATGTAGTCATGGGCAGGGGTGTTTTCCGATTGTGTCAAGGATAGAACAAGGCTTTTGATTTTGGCTTCATGATCTGACTTGGATTTCCGGAGTGACTTCAATTTCTCCTGATAAGAAGCGTCATTGATATTTAGGTTCTTCTGCTCTTTTTTGAGCATAGACAGAAACGACGATTTATCTTCGGAAAGCTTTTTGATTTCCTCACAAATTGCTTTATCAAGTTCATTACCGTTTGGACGTTTCATATCACATTTCTGACTTTTGCTCTTTTCTTTCAGTTCGCAAAGATAGTCATAAATTAGTTCACCGTCTTTATTTTTTCTCTGTGAAAGCTTTGGGCGCATATAGCTTCCGCAATTCCCACAGAAAAGCAGACCTGACAATAATGCAACATTGCTTCTCGATTTGCGATAGGATTTTGACTTGTTTTGGCTGAGTAGCTTTTGTACCTCCACCCAATCATGCCCACTGATAATTCCTTTATGTTTTCCGACTGCGATAATCCAGTCTTTCATATCACGGACTTCATTGGCACGTCCTACCTGCTGACTGGTTTTGTTGTATGCCATGATGCCGTATTTTCCGTTGAAATCTGATTCTTCTGAAAAAACATCCACATCTTTTATATCAAAGTAATTCCACGCTTGTTCATCTGCAATGAGATAAACGGGATTTGTCAGGATATTTTTGATTGCAAAGCGTGAAAAATATTTTCCTGTTTTGGTCAGGTAGTTATTCTGAATCAGATATGTTTCTGTTTTCGTAAGCGAATTAAATTCAAGGAATTTTGCATATATCAGTTTTACAACTTCCGCTTCTTCCCTTATTAGCTCTAATTTACGAGCTTTTCGCTTTTTGCCGTCTATTGTAACACTTCCGACTGTTTCCACGCTTCTGTAACCCGTGGGAGGATTTCCCCCAAGCCACCTGCCGTCTTTGGCAAGCTCTAGCATATTATCACGAATACGTTCTGCAATCGTTTCACGTTCCAACTGTGCGAATACAGAAGCGATGTACATCATAGCTCTGCCCATGGAAGTAGACGTATCAAACTTTTCGTTGATAGAAATAAAAGAAACATCTAACCTATTGAGTTCTTCTATCAAAGCAGAGTAATCACTCACATTTCGGCTGATTCGGTCTAATCGGTAGCAAACAATACATCTGATTTGTTTCTGACGGCACAATTTCAGCATTTCCTGAAACTGCGGACGATTTGTATTACCGCCTGAAAATCCCTCATCTTCAAATATGAGAATATCATCGTCTGATATATCGGGATAGGACAAATGAATGTTTTGTCTGCATAATTCAATCTGGTTTCCGATACTTTCTCCCTTGCCTGTGAATTTGGACTTTCGGGAGTATATCGCAAATTTTCGGTTATCATTCATAAAGCTTGCTCCTTATGTGTGTGTTCATATGGTTTTTTATCATTGCGGCTTTTGCCCCTAAAACTATTATACCGCAAATTTCGTGAAAAAGCAAACAGTATTTTTGAAATTTGAGAAAATTTTGAAATTGCAGCAGATTGATGCAATAAGAATGCCCTGTGATGTGTTATAATCATCATAGGGCATTTTGTTAAAATTCGTCGATTTTATCAGATAAGGCTCGAACTATTGTCATGAATGTTTTGACCTTTCGCTTATCCTTGCCTTGAAGTATGGAATTTATTGTAGTAAACAGATTTTCGTCAGGTGCAATTGAATCAAAAATCAAATAATCCATGCTGACATCTAAAGCCTGAGCAATACGAAATAATGTGTCAATAGATGGTATACGAGTGCCTCTTTCGATGTGACCAATGTGAGCAGTTGATAGTTCGCACAATTCGCCAAGCTGTTCTTGCGTTACATGACGTTCCTTTCGTGCCTGACGAATTCTGATTCCCAATGCGGTATAGTCAAGTTCCTTTTCCATAGCTTCACTTCCTTGCTTATTATTATACAGGATTTACAAATTCTAATAAATTTATTATAAGCATTTTATCTTGACTATAGGCATTATTTGTGGTATAATAAAGAAAAATTTGCTTGGAGGTATAAATATGAGGTTTTATGGTGTAGGTACTGTTTGGGGTGGAAAAACTCCAAATGAAAAAGAATATCTTGATGTATTCTTAGACAATGATTTTTGGTGTATGGGGTATTCAGAGGAAGAAAAGCCTAATTATGCCGAACTAATAATGCAAATAAAGAAAGGGGATATCTTAATAGCCAAAGCCTATGTGCCTGAAACAAATCCAATATATTATGTAAAAGCCATAGGGATAGTTTCAGGTGAGAAACAAGTGGATAATATTTCTGAAAAGTTTATTGATAAGTTGGGCGTTTCTGTAATATGGTTTAAGAAGTTCAAACCATATATTCCATTATCTATGGATAAATTTAAAATTGGTGGCAATCGCACCCATACGGTATATGAAGAGAAAAACGAAAAAAATATTTCTGTTATTCAAAAATTGATAAAATTTGATTATGAACTGGAGGTTTAACAATGTTTTGTAAAAACTGTGGAAAAGAAATGCAAGACGGTTCTGCATTCTGTCCTGAATGCGGTACAAAGGCTGAATCAAATGATACTGTACAAGCAAATCCGATTGGTGCAGGGGCTTTTCAGACTGCTATTGCAAGTTCTGGAGGCACTGTTGCGGTCAAGAAAAAATCAAAGGCAAAGTGGATTGTAATTGGTGTTTTTGCTGTATTGATTATCATTGTGATTGCTTGTGCTGTTGGTGGTGATGATTCTGAAAACCTTACAATTAAAGCAGATAACTATAATGGATTATCTTTTAATTATGATGTTTCAGAATGGTGTGATAGTTTTAATGATTCATTAAAAGTGGTTGGTGATGAATATGAAACTGAAATGAATATACAGTTAACGCCAAAATCTTTTGAATTGGATGATACAGATTATGATTCTACTGATGCTTATGTTGTAAGATACTATCACGAAGAAGAAAATTTTGTTATATCGCTGTATGTTGATAATGATTCTAATAAGTTATGTAAGTGTTCAATTTTATGGGAGCCATCGGTAACAGGTACAGATTTAACTATGGTTCAGATATTTGGTGTTGTTCCAAGTATTATGGCAACATCGAACATTGATTATGAGACTTCATTATCTATTCTTCAGACATACAATGATAAGTCCTATTATAATGATAATATTCTTTATCAAGGTGGAACTATTAACAACTACCCGGCATTTGAGATTCAAGCAATTAGTCAAGAGACTTTTGAAGGACAATACTGAGTACATATGAGAATTTACAGCACTTCACAAAACGTGGAGTGCTATTTTTATGCCCTTTAACTTGATTATTACCGCTACATCGGCGAAAAACAGAATCAATATATAAAGTCCTTGAGAAATCAGGGATTTATTTTTATATCCGCAATGATATGAATAGAATGTAAACAATTTATATATGAGGAGTCAAGACCTCCTGTTATTCGAGTTTGAATTGAAAAGGAATCAAGCAGTAAGTTTATTGCGAAGCATTTCTTCTCTACAAATTCAATATTTAGGAGGTCTTGTTTATGAACAAGAACAAAGAAATGAAACCAAAGGTAACTGTAAAGGAGATTCATGACTATACTCCCCATGAAAATGCATGGACTGAGGTTTGCCTTTCAGGAAACGTAGTAGAGCTTAAAGTATTGGAACGAAAGCCATGTAACAATCTTCAACACATCAAACGTATCAACAGAAATGAATACTATGATAAAAGAACAGGTGAAGTTAAACAATATCAGAAACGCCAAAAGAATTATACCAGAAATCTGAATCGTTCCTTTGAAAAGCTTCGTCAGCTTATCAACACTAATTTTACAGGAGCAATCAATGAGCTTCATATTATTTTGACTTATGCAGAGGAAATGACAAATTTTGATAAAGCTTCAAAGGATTTCAAGAGGTTCTGGGAAAAACTCCACTATCATTATCACGACTTGGAATTTATCTGTATTATTGAGCCACAGCATACGGGCTCGTGGCATATTCATGCATTATTGAAATCGTCTGACTATGGATATTTTACCATTCCTCATAAACAGATTGAAAAGCTCTGGGGGTATGGCTATGTATGGATTGGTAAAACAGTCGGCTGTGATAATGTTGGAGCATACTTTACTGCAATGCTTAAAAATATTAATGCTTTTGAAAGCGAAAGCAAAGTTCAAACCGAAAAGACGTGTATTGTTAAAAACGGAAGATTGCAGTTTTATCCGCCGAATAAGCGGTTTTATGGATATTCAAAAGGAATTGTTCAGCCAACAAGATTCAAAACAAGCTATGAAAAAGCATTAAAGTTTGTTGATGAAACAACCTTAGTATATTCTTCTGCATGTGAAATCAATGTGACCTATGAAAATACAGAGGAACAGGTTACAGTAAATAAAATTGGGAGATACCAGTATAATTCAAAGAGAAAGAAAAAGGAATAATGTACAAACATTGATAAATATCGTATCAGTAAAGGGTTAGGTGATTGAAACATGAACGTAATTGTACATTATCCCAAATCAGAAAAAGCTCAGGCAGCTTTAAGTAAAAATATAGCAGAAGTTCATGCACAGTCTGTAATAAATTATATGAATCATATGCATTTATCACAGGAGCAGGCAAAAAGTTTGGTAAATATGATATGTGACAAAGTGAAACAAAATTAAATACATATCATAACATATGAGAAAAGACGGAGCGTAAAAACTCCGTCTTTATTTAATGTGAATTAGCACTGACTTTGAGTGGAATAATCAGTATTTTGCTGTATTTGTGTATCTTGAACATTTCCGTAAAAATTATTAATATAATTATTGATAATTGGCATATTATTAGCCGTTTCCTTTTCCTCACTTGAAAATTGTAATCCTTCTCCTATGATATTAGCTTTTTCAAGTTTTATTGACCAATCTAATATTATATTACGAATACATTCCATTATACTATATATTTGATTAGATCCTACTATCAATGCAAATTTTGTTTCAAAGTCACAAATCTCCGATAAAATCTGATTAATTTTTCCGTTAAATTGAATCATAAATGTATTTTTGTTAGAATTTTCATATATATTTTTTAAATTGGATATAGATTCATAAGATTTTTGAAATAATAATAATTTAATCCATTTATCATCAGTTAGCACTACTGGAACCCACCCATAGGACGGATTCCATGCTTTTAATTCTCCACGAAATACTCTATATTTTGGAATGTTCTCTTCTTTTGTATAACCATTCAATTCGTTATTTATCCATTCCTCAAAATCATTTAGCTTCAATTTTTTTGCGATTAGATAAGCTTTTCTTAATAGACTTAATATATCACAATTATTGTCAAGAGATTCCTTTTGTAAATCTAAAACAATTCCAGACATAAAAACCTCCTATTAAACACTCAATTTGCTAATTAGTTCAACAATTCCTTTTGCAATTACAGACGATGAAACCTTTAAGGAAAGATCCTTTAAAATATTCAAGAAGCCTTTTATTTTTGATGGGTTTTCTTTGTTGAACGTCGATTCTTTAGCGTTATGTAAAGCTAATTTTGCTTGTTCTGCTGTTTGATTAAACACATCATTAAATAATGATTCATATTTCGAAATTTCTTCTAACACTTCTGATACTTCATTATAATTAAAGTTGTCATTTATTTTCTGCCTCTGAGCTGAGTGTGATGTATTTTGCTGAATTTGAACTCCAGATGCATTTCCAGTAATGTTAACCGAGCAGTTAGTCGCTTGATTTTTTGTATCATTTTTTTCCATAAATATAATTCTCCTTAAAAAGTCACTTTTCACATAAGCAATTGAAACCATTGTCATATAAAGCTTCATTGATTTCCATAAGTGATTGAGATTTATCAATTCCAAAAAGAATAATACTATCCCTTTCGTCTTTGGGATAAAGCGGTGCATATTTGGCAATCTTCAAAGCGGTCTGTACCTCGTCAAGATTGAGCTTCATTCCAATACAAAGACAGAGCAAAACTTCTCTTGACGGAATACGAGGATTGGAGGGAGAAAGAAATTGATAGCAATACCTATCTGAAAGATCGGAATCCTTACTGAGCTGAGCGACAGTCAGTTTCTTTTCTTTGATAAGCGCATTCAGATATTCTTTAATATTGCAGTCAAGCAGAAAATCCTTGTTTTCCTGCAAATAGAGGTCAATACTTCCTGTTTTTTTCAATAGTTCCAGTAATTTTTCCGTATCTTTAGGCTTCATGTTACATCAATCCTCATGAAAATATTTACTTTTTCATTATATCATGGTATAATAGAAAAAGCAAGTACAATGAGGTGATATTTTTGCACGAATGGCTTGAAAATGTACTGAATGAGCAGTATCAATTTGTAACGTGTCTTAGAAAAACAGAGAAAAGTGAAATAGTAGTATTGGAGCATAAAACTTTGCATAAACGTATTATCAAGCGTACTTTTACAGGTAATTCCGAGGTGTATCGAAAGCTTCTTACACTGAAACATAAAAATATGCCTGAAATCTTAGAGGTTACAGAATTTGAGGATAAGGTTCTTGTTCTGGAAGAATATATTGACGGTGTGACTTTGCTTGATTTGATAAACGACAATCTTTACAAAGAAAAGCAGGTCAAAAGGCTTGTAAGGGAATTGTGTGATGTATTATCATTTCTACATAGTTTTAACATCATTCACAGGGATATTAAAGCTGAAAATATTATGATAGCAAACGGTACGCAAATACTGAAATTGATAGACTTTGATTCTGCAAGAATTTATAAGAAATACTATCCAAGAGATACGGAGTATTTGGGTACAGTTGGCTATGCTGCTCCTGAACAATATGGCGGAGTCAGCGATAAAAGGACGGATATTAAGCAAGTAGGTGAACTGATGAAAGTCATGCTGACCGGTGAAACCTCTGATAAAATTCCATACAGTGGTAAACTTGCGGATGTGATTGCAAAGTGCATACACATTTCACCTGACAAACGCTTTCAGACTGCGGAAGAACTGAAAAGGAGTCTGAAATGATGAATATGAAAAAATGCCATTACTGTGGGAAAGAAATTCATGATTTTTCAAGCTTTTGCCCTTACTGCATGAAAAGTCAGATTGAAAAATGTACCACAATTCAAAAGAGCCGATCAAATAAAAAAATGATTATAATCGCTGCTGCTTTAATTCTGTTTGCTGTTTCCGTTATAGTAATATCCAGCGTTGTTAAATTCGGTTCAAAAAATAAAACTGATGTAATAAACACTTCTATCGCTACAACATCTGATTCCAGTGAAGCAACTGATAATACAATTGATTATAAATCATATATCGGGACATGGTATAGTAAGGATATATCAAATTCTGCTGATATTTATCAGACGGGCGGCGGTTCGGAGGTAAGAATATTTTCAATTGACGATAAAACAGCTGAAATAATGGTTTCAACGATACAATCAGCTCCCACATTAAGAACTGCGACTACAGACAGAATTTATGGGTATATTGAAGGAAATATTATCAACTTTACGTTTCAGAACGATTCATGGGGAAGCTCAGGATATGGAACGCTTACACTGTTAGATGATACAATTTATTCGGATATCGTATACACTAATAAAGATTCAAATGCGATGTGGTTTCTTGATGGTTCAGATTTATTCTATAAGGTTCATTCTGACAGAGAAGAATTACTTAATGGAAATATTGAAGGATACATTGGCGAGTATAGCGATATTTCACCATATCTTGGCGAAGAAACTGAAAAATACTATATTCAAGATATTGATAATGCTGAGATTCATACATATGGAGAACTTATACTTAGCATTTATAATTTCGGAACAGAAATTCATGTTGCGGAAGTAGATTATAACAATGCCGCAGATAAATCAAAATATAATTTTCAAGGAAAGGTAAATGGTGAATCTAAATATATTGATGGAAATTCCACCTATGAAGATGTTATATCAGCATATGGTCAGCCGGAATATGAGTATGAGGAAATTGGAGAAAAGCGAATTTATTATTACTTTAATCATGATTCTATGAGGTGGTATGTTGAATTTGGTTTTAATCAGGAAAGTCAAGTTATAAGAATAATTTGTTCTTCTGATACAACAAATTAATAAAGGGAAAATCAGACTTTCTGAGCCGTTCTATTTTTAAGGGCAGGGGCTTCGGAAAAGGATTCAAAACCCGTTTCAGAAGCTTGTAAAGCGTCTGATTTAACATTTTGCACCTGTAAAAACTTTTCAAAAGACTTTTTCTGAATATTCGCCCGATTCTGCTCCCACTTTTTAAGCGTACCAAGCGGAACTCCCATATATTTCGCAAATTCAGACTGCGTAAGCTTCAAAGACTTACGCAGTCTTTTTATTTGCTGTCCCTGCCCATGATATAGAAACAAGTTATAATCATCAAGCAAAGCGGTCACATCAACGTGAAAGAGTTCAGCGGCTTTTGCAAGCTTGTCCAACGGATAAGCTTCAAGAACATTTTCCTCATATCGGGAATAGGTCGTTCTGTCAACTCCCATAGCAATAGCCATATCTCGTTGTAAAAGTCCGTTATTTACCCGATACCACTTCAGCTTGTCCGATACAGTTGAAAGCACCTCGGGATTTGGATTATTATATAGAAAGTATTGTGCCTTTGTCAAATGTCGATTTGTAAGAAATCGAAAAGAATGGATATACAAGGGAGCATAAGTCGCTCTGCCACGCTGACAGCGATAGAGAATATAGAAGTAATCGCTTACTTTCCGATAGATTTTCCATGAATTTGAAAAAGGCTCTCGCTTTGCTTCTTTTGAAGCTATGAGAGCCGTGTTGATACCGTTGCTTTTTCAATACACTTACTCCCATAAGTAGCAAACTTATTCCCCTTTGAATAGTCGAAGGTTGAAACAGCTTTGATAAGTCCTATTGTACCGATTGAAATAAGCTCATCCTGATCCTTTATGTTGGAATAATATTTTTTGATTATATGCGCAACAAGTCTTAGGTTATGGTTAATAAGCTTTTCTCTTGCTTTGGAATCGCCTTCAGCCATAAGCTTAAAATATTCTTCTTCTTCTTTTTTTGACAGCGGCTTGGGAAATATGTTCTGGCTGTCAACATGCAGGGCGAAAAAGAAAAGGTTATTAAGAGCAATATTAATTATATTCAAAATCATGAATACTCCCTCCTTGTTTTATATTATGCAGGGGGGCTTGTAAAATATTGCAAAAGCAAGGGCTGTCTCATTTGAGGCAGCCCAAATTTAATTATTATATGCAGTTCATTCTGCTTAAAAAGCTGTTAAGCTCGTTGTTTCTTTTTTCTTCTGAAAGCTCCTTGATGTATATTGATATCGGATCGTAGTTTGAAAGGTAGTGACATTCGTTTTGAATAGGCCGCTGGTGAAGAGCGTCCCATATACCATAGCATACCCTGTCGTTTTCCCAGTTATATGCGAAATAAAGCTCAGTTGAAATATGTCTCAAATTTGTCATCTGAGGGAACAGAAGCTCAGCCATATCTGCTTTCTGCTGATAGCTTAGTTTTCCGAGCTTGAACTGATCAACAACATAGTAATCTGTCATTTCATAGGATGTGTTCTGCTTGTCATCAAAGAGCCTTTTGTCCGCAAGGTTATCAAGTGTTATGTCAAATGAGCATTCTTCATTGTTCAATTCTCGCCATTCATCGTTGTAGCACGTAAATTCAACAATATAACCCGTGTCATATTTAATTGTAAGAATATCGTTTTCTGCGGTTATATCCGTGATCTTGCCATTAAAGTTTGTAAAGTGGCATTCGCTGTCGCAAATCATTTTCGGAAGAAGCTCCCTGAAAGCAAAGTTCTTGGTATAAATATCCTTGGAAAAGGTAAGGTTACCATTTTCAAGGCATATGTCATAGAGTAACATTGTAGCCCTAATGGATTTGCCATAATTGACGACATAAGTATTATAAGCAGATAAATAATTATAAATTTCTGTAGTATGCATACTATTCCCCTCCTGCACGCACATTAAATCTATTTTATATTATAGCTTTTTTAGCTCGATTTGTCAATATATAATAAAAAAATTTGTGTTTGAGGAATTTTATTGTAAAAAAGGAGCCCGGTTGTGCCGGACTCCTTTTTCTATAAACATATGAGAAGGATTTTTAATATTTTTCACAAAAGCAGGAATTTGCAATAGGTTATACAGAGAAAAAGCCAATTTTAATAAATATAACTTAGCCCATAAGCCATCTGTACATACCGGCATACTGTTCTGCGGAGGATCTCCATGAGAAGTCAGTCTGCATGCCTCGTTTTACAATTTCATTCCAAGTTTTCTTTTCGTCGAAGTAAACGGATTTAGCATAGTTTATAATATTCAGCATTTCTTCGGCATTATAATTTTTGAATGAGAAGCCTGTTCCTGTATTTTCGTACTTATTGTATGGCTGAACAGTATCTTTAAGTCCTCCTGTTTCACGAACAATAGGAACAGTTCCATATCTAAGCGCCATAAGCTGAGTAAGTCCGCATGGCTCAAATCTTGACGGAACAAGCATAGCGTCAGCCGCAGCATAGAGCTTGTGAGCCCTGTTATTTGAGAACATTATATTTGCGGATATTCTTTCAGGATATTTCCACTGGAAGTATTTAAAGGTGTTTTCATAGCGCTGCTCACCTGTGCCAATGATCACAAGCTGAGTATAAGGATCGGCAATGCGTTCAATAACCCAGTTTACAAGGTCAATACCCTTCTGGTCAGTTAGCCTTGAGATAATTCCGATCATAAACTTGCTCTTGTCCTGAGGAAGACCGAGTTCTTCCTGGAGCTTTAGCTTGTTTTCCGACTTCTTTGATATTGCGTTTTTATATGAATACTGAGCAAATATTTCCTTGTCGGTTTCCGGATTGTATTCATCGTAGTCAATACCGTTAAGAATACCTCTGAGCTGCATGTGCTTAGCTCTGAGCAATCCGTCAAGACCCTCGCCGTAAGCAGGAGTCTGGATTTCGTTTGCATAAGTCTCGCTTACAGTAGTGATGTAGTCAGCGTAAACAAGACCGCCCTTGAGCATATTTGAATCCTTTTTGAATTCAAGCTTGTCAGGAGTGAAGATATACTCCGGAAGACCGGTGAATGCCTTAAAGGTTTTAACATCCCATATGCCTTGGAATTTAAGGTTGTGGATGGTCATGATCGTTTTTGTTCCGAAGTAGAAAGGATTATCCTTGTAAATAGTTTTAAGGAAAACCGGGATCATACCGGCCTGCCAGTCGTGACAGTGGATAATATCAGGTCTAAAGTCTATAACCGGCATTATTGCGAGAACAGCTTTTGAAAAGAAAATGAATTTTTCAATATCATAAAGAGTATCACCGTATGGTTCGGCATTTTTAAAGTAATCCTCATTGTCTACAAAATAAAATGTTATTCCGTCGTACTCATATTCCATAATGCCGACATGGGGTCTGAAATTAAGTGTACCCATGTCCATATAAAAATGTGTGATATATCTAAACTCGTTCCTGAACTTTTCAGGTATGCATGTATAGCTTGGCATAATGACTCTTACGTCAAATTCATTTTTGTCAAACATTTTAGGAAGAGTTCCCACAACATCGGCAAGTCCGCCGGTTTTAAGGAAGGGAACGCATTCGGACGCTGCAAATAATATATTTCTCATAAAAACCACTCCTTTGTTTATGAAGTCTATATACATATTATAATATTTAATCTTATAAACGTCAATAGAAAACACAAAAATACAAACCACTTATTACTATTTTTGTGCAAATTGACAAGGAAATTGTTTGCGCATCGCACTTTATGAAAGCTCTTTCAGCTCAGGTTTTTTGACGCTTTCAAGAGAGGCAGGCGAATGGACCGCTTTATTTGCGATAGGCTCAACATCAGGCTTCTCGGCGCTTAAGATTTTTTCAATATTTTCTCTGTTGTCGTCCGGTGAAAGTGAAATGCTTTCGACCTCGATGCCAGAAGAATCCGGAAGAATGATCTCCTTTGGTTCATGCTCTATTTTTATACTCTGAACCGGTACATCTGTAATCTCTTTGAGCTTTGCAATACTTTCGCTGTTATCCTTTACTGGCATGTTTATTTTTCCGGTCTCCACAGTGAAGCTTTCAGCTTCTGCCGGCTTTGTCTCCGGAGCAGCTGTTTCGTCAGGTACAGGCTTTACGTCTGAGGCTTTATTTTCCTTCTCAGCAGTATTTTCTTTTGCTTGGGTATCATTTCTGCTTATGTCGTCAAACTTGATTTCTGGAACAGGTTCAAAATCAATAAGTGACTGAGCCGCCTGTTTAAGCTCCTCTTTAAGCTGGGATTCCTCACTCAGCAAAGCTCCGGCGGAGGCTTTTTGTTCGTTATTGGTATCCGTTTTCTCAGGTTCAGCAGGGGAGTCTATATTTTCAGCTTCAGATGGTTTTGGTCTGTTGTTTTCCGGGATCCTCATAAGGGGCGAATAGGAAAACTTTTTACAGCTGTAATCTCCGGCGACGATACCGCATTTGCTACAAAGAACCTTGCCATTGCTTTTTGCCGGTCTTCCGTTTGCACAGTATTCGCATTTAGGAGGAATTTTCGGATCAAAATATTCAGTTTTTTTATGAAATAAATTAAACAAACCCATATTGCACTCCGTTCTGCCGCAAATTTATATGAGCTGTAAAGTCTTCCCTGCGGCAGCCGAAGACTTTCAGATAAATGTATAATAAATGTATGTATACATTTATTATACCATTTAAATCCGTTTTTGTCCATGGTTTTTTGTAAGCAGAAGTATGGTCATAATTATAAGTAATACCGACGGAAAAGGCGATGTTGATCTTACAGTGCTGAAGTTTCCGGAAACAGCTATTGAAGGACATTCAAGCCACGGCATGAGCATACGGCATATCGCTGCGGAAACGGCGGAGGAAAAGAGCCTTCCAACGAGAAATTTTCCTACAGGTATGCGCTGACCGGAAACAGAAATTATCTGCAAAAGAACGCATATCCCTCCAAAGGAAAGCAAGGCTGTTATTAGTGGAAGCATTGAGTACATTTGTTTTGGAAACGTGGTTATGCAGCTTATTTCAAAAAACGAGGAAACTATTGCTTTGGATGTATCACTGTTTACGGAAAATATTTTTTCGGCTGCTTTTTCAAGCATGCCGTTTATTCCTGCAAGCCCGGCGATTTTATAAAAGGATGAAAATGCAATTATCATTACGCACATTTTAAGCATTGCCGAGGCAGCGCTATTTATTCCTGAAACAAAGGCTGATGCAGTTATCTCAGTTTTGATCTCTGTTCTTTTGCCTGATACCACAGGGGCTTTCACAGCCGTTATAAGGGATAGGAGGACGTTTGAACAGGTGATGGACAGAAAGATAATAAGCCCTGCATTGCTGTCCTGAAAAAGTATTGACGCCGTTGTCCCGGAAATAAATGCCGGACCGCTTGCAAAGCAGAACAGGCTCATTCTATCAGCCTGCTGACGGATAATATAGCCTTTGTCAAGCTGACTGAAAATAAGCTTTTCTCCTGCCGGATAGCCTGAGATCATACTTAGCAGAAATATTGAAAAACAGCCCTGGGGAAGACGGAACAATTTTTCGGATATAAATCTAAATGGCCTTCCTATAACATGGTGAAGACCTGTTTCGGTTATTATGCAGCATATGCACATAAAGGCGAACATTGAGGGTATCATTATTTCAAGGCACCTGTCAAGAGCCTCTCTTACTGCAAGTCCCGTTTCTTCCGGGAAACGCAGATATACAAATACCGATAAGGAAAAAAGAAATATAAAAATAACGTTTCTGAGCTTTGAATACATTTTCATCACCGGTTAATATATATGCAGCCTGTCTTCGTAATATTTCACACAGCAGCTGCAATATAATTAAAATGAGGTGGTGAAAATGTCAGAGGGAATACTTTACAAGGGACGCAGATTTATAAACATGGATACACAGATACAGATCACCGGAAGCCGGGAGGTACTGGTTGAAAACTGCCGGAAAATACTTGAATACAACGATGTTTTTGTAAAGGTGAAAACCTGGGACATGACTGTTCAGGTATGGGGCAGCGGTCTTTCCGTAAATGATTTCAATTCCGGAGGGATCTATATATGCGGAAAAATACAGTCTGTTGAGCTTATGAGGAACGGGTGAACGCTATGCTGAACGATATAAGAGGAATAATATGCTTTAAGGCATCCGGAGTGAAAATATACCGGTTTATAAACGGAGTCAGAGAAGAGGGTATCGTATGCACAAATCAGCATTGCACGGATCAGGTCTTTTATGGTCAGATATATTCAAAGGACAGAAAGAAGCTTGAAAGCCTTGCCCGGAATCTTAATATAGAGCTTGAGATAACGGAAAAGAAAGGAATGCGTTTCAAGGTTCTCCGATATCGCTGGAGGGCTGGGATATTAATAGGGCTGACTGTGCTTTCAGGATTCGTTTTTTACATTTCAAATACAGTGGTTTCAATAGAGGTATGCGGAAACAGCGCCGTTACGGACGAAAGGATAATTGATGCTCTCGGCGAAACTGGAATATATAAGGGCAGGTTTATTGCGGATATTAATTTTTTGGAATGCGAAAGACGTTTAAGATTAAGCATTCCTGAGCTTGCATGGACGGGAATACGCCATACCGGAAGCCGAATAGTTGTTGATGTAACGGAGGTAACTCCAAAGCCGGAAATGGTTCTTGACGATGTACCCTGCAACATTGTGGCAAGTAAAAACGCTCAGATAACGTCCGTGATCGTTCACAGGGGACAGCTTATCAAGCAGAAGGGCGAAGCTGTGAAAAAAGGAGACGTTATAATAAGCGGAGTTGTAGAGGACGATAAGGGTAAGTCTATCACAAGGCATGCAATGGGAGAGATCACAGGAATATACAAAGAGGATATGACTTTTACACAATATTATACTGAGAGGAAAGCTGTGTATGATGAAAAAAGCACTAACAAAAAGTATATCGAATTTTTCGGGGCAAGAATACCAGCGTTTCTGAAAAAAGCGGAGTTTGATACATATGATTATAATGAATGCACAAATTATTTCATGCTGTTCGGACGAAAAATACCGATCGGGATCGTTCACGCAAACTATGCTCCTTTCAGCTATGAGGAAACGGAGTTTTCACAGGAGGAGGCTGAAAAGCTTTTAAGTCAGCAGGCAGCTCTCTATGAAAAGAATTTTTATGACAGCTTCGGGATAACCGTTCTTGACAGGAGTATAGAGCTGAAAACAGACAGCGAAAAAGCGGAATATATTGTAAGCTATACTCTTGAAGGAAATATTGCAGAGGACAGGGAGATATTTATCAAGGAAGCGCCGTATAACTAAACGTATCTTCTGTGAAGGTTTGTTAAAAAAATAATTTTGTAAAAATCTCGAAAAAATTTAAATTTGCTATTTAAAAATTATAGTGAATATGTTATAATAAATTATATAAATCTAAAAATGAATCATGAAAAGAGTGTTGAAATGGCAGAAAAAATTATTAATGTTAAGGATACCGATCAGATCATAGGTCTGTTCGGGACATATGATGAAAATATCAATACAATACAAAGACAGTATGACGTTGTTGTTCTGAGCCGTGGTACAGATATAAAAATTACCGGCAGCGAGGATAATGTCAGCCGTGCGGCAAAGGCTATTGAGGCGCTGATGAAAATTACCGGAACAGGTGAGCGTGTAAGCGACCAGACTGTAAGATATATTGCGTCCATGGTGGACGATGGCAACGAGGAGCTTGTTGACGAGCTTACCGGAGATGGTATCTGTGTTACAACTACAGGAAAAATCGTACGTCCGAGAACCCTTGGACAGAAAAAATATATTGACGCAATAAAGTCCAATACTATCGTTATCGGCGTAGGGCCTGCCGGTACCGGTAAGACCTATCTTGCTGTGGCTATGGCTGCAAAGGCGTTCAAGGCTCATGAAATAAAAAGAATAATTCTCACAAGACCTGCCGTTGAGGCGGGAGAAAAGCTGGGATTTCTTCCGGGCGATCTACAGGATAAGGTTGACCCTTATTTAAGACCTCTCTATGACGCTTTGTTTGAAATGTTCGGCGCTGAGAATTTTTCAAAATATATGGAAAAGGGTATTATCGAGGTAGCTCCTCTTGCATATATGAGAGGACGAACTCTTGATGATGCATTTATTATTCTTGATGAGGCTCAGAATACCACCTCTGAACAGATAAAGATGTTCCTTACAAGACTCGGAAACGGAAGCCGTATGGTCATTACAGGCGACGTTACGCAGATAGACCTGCCGGATAGAAAAAGCTCCGGACTTATTGAGGCTATGAAGGTTTTGAGGAACGTTGACGATATTAATATTCATAAATTCAATGAAAAGGATGTAGTCCGCCATAAGCTGGTTCAGGACATTGTCAAGGCTTATGAAAAATACAGCAGTGAAAGGAGAAAATAAGATGTCCAAATTAAAGGTGTATGTAAAAAACGATCAGACGGAAGTTAAAGTTCCGGTAGGTATAAGGCTTTTAATACGCCGCTGCTGCCAGGCTGTTCTGACAACAGAGGGCTTTGAGCATAATGCCGAAGTCAGCGTGTCTTTTATCAGCAATAAGGAAATAAGAAATTTAAATAAGGTATACAGAAACAAGGATAAGGAAACAGACGTTTTGTCATTCCCTCTCATGACGGACGGAAAGCCTGAGGAAATTGATGAAAATGATTTCGTAATGCTGGGCGACGTTGTTATCTCCCTTGAAACTGCCGTAAAGCAGGCAGCTATGTACGGTCATTCCCTTGAAAGAGAGGTGGGATTTTTGACCGTTCATTCAATGCTGCATCTTTTAGGCTATGATCATGAGAAAAGCCCTCTTGAAGAGCGTATTATGCGTGAAAAGGAAGAGGCTGTTCTTGAAAAGCTGGGCATCTCAAGAGATTCCACATTTGTAAACGAGGGATAAGCTATTTATGTCAAAAACAGTTTTTTTAACCATTGCAGGTAAAACCAATGCCGGTAAATCCTCCCTGCTAAATGCGCTTGTGGGGGAGAAGATCGCTTCGGTAAGCGCTAAGCCTCAGACTACAAGAACGAGGATAACCGGAATAAAAACTATTGGGGATACTCAGATGGTTTTTATGGATACTCCGGGACTTCATAAGGGCAGAACAAAGCTCAGCGGTCATATGATGAATGCAGTCAGGGAGTCGGTTTCCGGAATTGACGCCGCAGTTTTTGTAATGGATTGCACTAAGAAGCTTGGCGATCAGGAAACGGCTATGCTTGAAAGCTTTGTACAGAACAAAGTATCGGTCATATTCGTTATAAATAAAATAGATCTGCTGGAGGATAAATCAAGGCTTGCACCTTTGATCGCAGAGGTGAGCGCTAAGTATGACCCTGCGGCTATCGTTCCAATAAGCGTCCTTGAAAACAGTGGTATTGATATTGTGGAGCAGGAGGCCTTGAAGCTTGCTGTCAATGGTCCTCACTTTTTCCCGGACGATATGTTCACGGATCAGCCGGAAAAAATTATTGCTGCGGAAATGATAAGAGAAAAGCTCCTTGTGCTTTTAAGTGACGAGGTCCCTCACGGAATTGCAGTTACGGTCGAAAGGATGACTGAGCGTGACGATAAGGATATTCTGGATATTGACGCAGTTATTTATTGCGAGCGTGAATCCCATAAGGGTATCGTTATCGGAAAGGGCGGAGCAATGCTTAAAAAGGCTGCCTCCATGTCCAGAAAGGAGCTTGAGGATTTCTTCAGGATAAAGGTTAATCTCAAGTGCTGGGTAAAGGTTAAGGAGGACTGGAGAAATAGGGAAGGTCTTATAAGAAGCTTTGGTCTTACTGAAAAATAGGATCCGTATTCACAAGCGTATGCGCATGTCTTTTCGGTAAGTTTTATCGCAGGCTGCATAAAAAAACTTTGTCTGCAATAAAATTACGCTTGAAAATCTGACATACTTCTTGTGAAGACAAGTTCTTAATTGGTATACATTTCAATCTATATTAAATTACCCCCGGGGCATAATTTTAAAGGCAACACCGCACAAAGATTGTGCGCAGATTGCGCAGTCAGATTTTTCGTCAGATTGCATAAAAAGCTCGCAGGCATACTGGCGTATGTCAAGAGATTTTTGTGTGATATGACGGAAAATCTGCCAACAAGATGTGTGCAAAGCCGTCAGGCGTGCTTTGTGCGGTGTTACCTAAAGTAACATTTTGAAATTAACGGCGGTGATTTGAAATGGACGATAAATGGACAAGCTTTGAGAAAAGTGGTAAGATCGTTGATTATCTGATATATAAGGGAATGTATGACGAAAATTTAAGTACCGGTGAAAGTAATGGATATTATAACGGTAAGGGGAATAGTGCTCAGGGAATTTCCTGTATTTGAAAATGATAAATATATTCATGTTCTTACACAGGAATACGGAGTTATAGAAATACTTGTAAAGGGCGGACAGAAGCTTGGCAGCAAGAATGCCGGCGGAACTCAGCTCTTTTCCTATTCAAGGCTTTCTTTGAGGACCGGAAAGGGTAAGTATTATCTTGACAGCTCTGAGCCTATTCAGCTTTTTTACAAGCTAAGGGAGGATCTGGAAAGACTCTCCCTTGCATGCTATTTTGCGGAGGTCGCATGCTATGCCGCAGGACAGCATGAACAAAAGGAGGAAATGATGAGGCTGTTTCTGAACACCCTACATTTCCTGTCAAACGGTGAAAGAAGCTGTGAGCTGCTGAAATGTATTTTTGAAATGAGATTTATGACAGTTATCGGAATGATGCCGGATATAGTATGCTGTCCGGTCTGTATGACCTATATTTCAGAGAGCATGTGCTTTGATCTGAGGACATCAAAGCTTTATTGCAGCTCATGCTATAAAGCAGGCTTTGACGGAGAACAGATTGTTGTAAGCTCCTCCGTTGTAAAGGCTCTGAGGCATATTGTTTTTGCGGATTACGACAGGCTTTTTAATTTCAGGCTGTCGGATAAAAGCTTAAAGCTGCTTGGAAGCCTTACTGAGAGGTATCTGCTTATTCACCTTGGAAGAGAATTTAAAACACTTGATTTTTATAATAGCCTTCAATAATGATTAAGGCAGTAATATAGGAATAATTATGAACAGATATTATAAAACACTTGAATTACATAAAATTCTGAAAATGCTTTCAGACATGGCTTCAAACGACAAAACCAGACAGATGGCTTTGGAGATACAGCCGTGTACTGATTATGATGATGTGTGTACGGAAATTGAAAAGACCTCTCAGGCTCTGGAGCTTTCTGTAAAATTCGGCACACCTCCTTTTTATGATATAAAAAATGTGAGCAGCTCACTGAAAAGAGCATCCACAGGAGCAAGAATTTCTCTGAGGGAGCTTTTGGATATATCCGCTCTTTTAAATCAGATAAATGCTTTGTGCGATTGGTTCGGACGCTGCGAAAATGTGGAAACTGATTTAAGCTATCTTTTTTCAGGATTGCGTCCTAATAAATACCTACATGAAAAGCTTGAACGCTCAATTATATCTGAAAATGAAATTTCAGACGCTGCAAGCCCGGAGCTTGCCGCTATAAGAAGAAAAATCAACAGGGCAGGACTGCGGCTTCGTGAAACTCTTGACAAGATGATAAAGTCAGAAAGCGTTCAGAAGTCATTGCAGGAGGCGTCTGTTACAATGCGTGACGGAAGATATGTTCTTCCGGTAAAGGCTGAATGCAGGGGCAGTGTTCAGGGTATTATCCACGCATCTTCCGCAACAGGTCAGACTATTTTTATTGAGCCTGCATCCGTTGTGGAGGCAAATAACGATATACGTATTCTTGAAAGCAATGAGCAGGAGGAGATCGAAAGGATCATTACAGAGCTTTGCCGTGAATGTGGAGAATATGCTCAGGAGCTTACTGACAGCTATGAAATAGTTACGGTCCTGAATCTTTATTTTGCCAAGGCAAATCTTGGAGCAAAAATGAAAGCCTGTGCGCCTAAAATAACTCATGACGGAAAGCTGTGCCTTAAAAAAGCAAGGCATCCGCTTCTCGATCCTCAGAAGGCTGTTCCTGTGGACATTACCATTGGGGACAGGTATCAGGCGCTTATCATAACAGGTCCTAATACCGGTGGTAAGACTGTTGCACTGAAAACTGCCGGACTTCTTTCGGCTATGGTTATGTGCGGACTGCTGATCCCGGTTTCGGACGGGAGCAGTGTTTCCGTATACGATAATATTCTTGCTGATATCGGAGATAATCAGAGCATTGAACAGAGTCTTTCTACCTTTTCCTCACACACAAACAAGATAATTGATATCATAAAAATGGCAAATGAGCGTTCACTCATACTGCTTGATGAGCCGGGTTCAGGTACTGACCCTGTTGAAGGTGCAGCTCTTGCCATATCCATAATTGAAAAGCTTAAATCCAAAAATGCAAAGCTTATGGTTTCGACCCATTATCAGGAGCTAAAGCTTTATGCTATAGAATCCTCCGATGTTGAAAATGCAAGCTGTGAGTTTGACCTTGAAACACTGCGCCCGACATATCGTCTTATAACCGGCTCTCCGGGTAAGTCAAACGCCTTTTCAATTTCCTCCTCTCTTGGAATGCCGGATGATGTAATTGAAAATGCTAAAAGCCTTGTGAGCGAAAGTAATCAGCGCTTTGAAGAGGTCGTGGAAAAGCTTGAAAAAAGCCGTCTTGAGCTTGAACAAAAAACAGAGGAAACAGAACGTCTTCGCAGGGAGGCACAGGAGCTTAAAGATAAGCTTCAGTCAGAGCTTGATGAGATCAATAAAAACAGGGAAAAGCAGCTTGAACAGGCAAGGCTTCAGGCAATGAGTATTATTGAAAGCGTAAAGGCTGAGTCAAACAGCCTCCTTGACGAGCTGGAAACTATTAAGAAGCAAAAGGATAAATCTGATTTCGGACAGAAGCTCTCAGGTATCAAATCAAGAAGTAAAAGCAGTTTTAATAAAATGTACGATAAGGCGAATCCTGTTGTTGAAAAGGGAGGCGGCGACTATAAGCTGCCGAGAGCATTAAAGCGTGGCGACAGTGTTCTTGTTACAGATATTGACAAGAAAGGAACTGTCTGTGGCGAAAAGGATTCCTCAGGATTTATTTATGTTCAGATAGGTATTATGAAAACAAAGGTTAATGTAAGTAAGCTCAGACTTATTGAAACTGAAAAGGTGACTTACAAAAGCAAGGGCGTTACAACGAGAAATGTCAGAAGCAAGGCAGAGAGAAAAGGCACTATGGAGCTTGATATCCGTGGTATGGCAGCTGACGAGGGCGTTTATGAAATGGAATCCTTTATCGACAGCGCTGTTATGTCAAACGTTGGAGTTGTAACGATCATACACGGTAAAGGAACTGGAATACTCAGAAGCGCTGTGCATAAACGGCTAAAGGAGCTTAAATCAGTAAAAAGCTTCCGTCTTGGCGTATACGGAGAGGGCGAAAGCGGCGTTACAATAGTCGAGCTGAAATAGGAGAGTACTATGCCTGTAATTATAACTCAGATAAAAGGCAGACTCAGCGAACCTGAGGATTCTGTTATAAGCCATGCTTTGAAAATGGCAGGTATTTTTAAGTCGGATACGGTAAAAACTGCTATTTATAAAACATCTCTTGACGCAAGAAAGCAAAACGATATTCACTTTGTCCATTCAGTATATGCAGAGCTTAAAGAACCGGAGTCGGAAAGAATTATCGGTGAGAAAAAATTCTGCAAGTATATTGAGAAAAGAGAGATCACTCCTCAGATATCAGGAAAAAAAGAAAATGGCAGAGTCGTTATAGCTGGTTTCGGACCAGCCGGAATGTTCTGTGGGCTTTTGCTTGCTGAGAACGGCTACAGACCGGTTATACTTGAGCGGGGAGAGAGCATTGATAAACGTGTTAGCTCCGTTAACCGATTCTGGACAACAGGAAAGCTTGATCTGGAATCAAATGTGCAGTTCGGCGAAGGAGGAGCAGGTACATTTTCCGACGGAAAGCTTACAACGAGAATAAACGATCCCCTTTGCAGATATGTTTTGGAGCGCTTTGTTCAGTTCGGAGCGCCCCATGAAATTCTTACTAAAGCAAAGCCCCATATAGGTACGGATAAGCTCAGAGATATTGTGAAAGCAATAAGAATGCGTATCGAAGAGCTTGGGGGCGAAGTCAGGTTCAGCACACGTCTTGACGATATAGAAATGAAAAATCACAGAGCGGTCTGTGCGAGGGCATCCGGTCAGTGTGTTGATACGGCTGTTCTTGTGCTTGCACTGGGTCATTCGGCAAGGGATACTTTTGAAATGCTTTGCAGAAAGAACATGCTGCTACAGTCAAAGCCTTTTTCTGTTGGAGTTAGAATTGAGCACAGGCAGGACGATGTTGACTATAGTCTTTATGGAAAGCATAAGGATAACCCTATGCTGCCTGCCGGTGAGTATCAGCTTTCTCACAGAAATCCGGACGGGCGTGCTGTGTACACATTCTGTATGTGTCCGGGAGGGTCTGTTGTTCCGGCTGCCAGCGAAGCAGGTGGCGTAGTTACAAACGGCATGAGCGAATTTGCAAGGTGCGGCGAGAATGCAAACGCTGCAATAGCCGTTTCTGTTTCAGAAAGGGATTACGGCAGCGGTATACTTGACGGAGTGGAGTTTGCACGGAAGATCGAGAGGCTTGCATACGGCTGCGGAGGAGGAGAATACATAGCTCCGGCATGTACGGTGGGCGGATTCCTTGACGGCAGTCCGAGTGTAAAGACATCTCTTAATCCTACCTATGAAAGGGGAATTGCTCCCTGTGAGTTCCGCAATATTTTTCCAACGGCTGTTACAGGAATGCTTGAAACAGGTCTGCGCCGCTTTGCAGGAAAAATGAAATGCTTTAACAGCCGTGACGGTCTTATGACTGCTCCGGAAACAAGGACTTCTTCACCGGTGAGAATAATGCGCAGTGATAATATGACTGCTCTTTCCTATGAAAATATTTATCCCTGCGGCGAGGGCGCCGGCTATGCCGGAGGAATTATGTCTGCGGCAGTTGATGGAATAAAAACAGCTCTTGAGATAATGAAAAATATAGCACCATAAAAAATACCCTTGGCAGAATAACTGTCAAGGGTATTTTAACTTGATAAATCAGATTATCTGTATAAGTGCAACCAAATCCGAATTTGTAAGCTCGCCGTCGCCGTTAATATCCGCAGCAAGCTGACTGTAGGTCAGAAGCGGAAAAGCAGTCGGGTCAGCATTATAGGAAGCAGCGCACAAGGGTATAGAGTATATTCAGTACAAGGAAAGTCTGTCACATTATCAGCAAGCAGCGTAGGTCAGGTCGGTCAAACCGGATTGTATAAAGTTGACTTACCAAATGGTAATTACATAGTTAGAAAGCTTTCTCCTGTTGAATGTGAACGGCTTCAAACACTGCCGGATAATTATACAGCAGGAGTATCTGATACCCAAAGATATAAGATGCTCGGAAACGGTTGGACTGTTGACGTTATCGCTCATATTTTAAATTTTATATAAACATTGAAATACCGTTTTAAGGTTATTTTTTTAGACTTAAAACGGTATTTTTTTGCATTTTGCGTGTCCGGTAACATTTACATTTTCCAATTGTCGCACAAAATTATTCGATGTAAGAATATACATTCGCAATATTGAAAAGCTGAAATTTTAAACATAATGACCTGGAAAGATCTTTTAGACCTTTCATAATGTATAACGGATATGTCTACTAATTTTTGCACTTTTTTATGAGATTTTTTTAAGAATCAGCGAAATGAATAAAATTAACAGAGTAATTTGTTTATTATTGCTAAAAATGCCCCTCCTAAAAAATTTATCAGGAGGGGCACAGTATATGAAATTTGAAAAACTTCTCAAATCATTTTGATAAGAGCAACGAGATCGGCGTTCGTGACTTCGTGGTCAGAATTTATATCGGCTGCAAAAAAACCATATGCTGAAATTGGGTAGGCAGTTGGATCAGCGCTGTGCTTTGCAAGATTTACGGCGTCAGCGATATTGGTCAGGCCATCATCGTTGACATCTCCGTTTACAAGCTTTTTAGGCTGTGAACCAAGCGCCCATGTAGCAGAGCAATAGTTAAAATTCAGTACCTGATTTATACAATACTGGAATTTTGTGTTAATAAGCAGTTGGTCAATGTAATAATCCGAATGACCGCTCATTTAGTAAAGATTGTCAAATGAAACGCTAAAGCCATTGTAGTAGTAATCGTATTCAGGTGTTTTTTCCAAAGGACTGCTCATAGTATATTTCACTGAATCGCCAAGTAGAGCAGCGATTTTTTCTTCCGATTTATATGGCTGATAGCTTGACTCTAAGTTAATATTTGTGTAAAAAAGACCTTTAACATAAACTGACAGGTCATGTTCTGTTGTATATTTCATATAATCATACAGTTCTTTTGCCGTACTGTCCAATGCGAAAAATTCTTCCTCGCTCATATCTATAAGCTCGGTCATTGTGTAGAGCTTTTCGTTGTTTGTTTCGGCAGCACTTGCCGGTACAACGCCTGAAAGGCAGAATATGGCAGCGGAAATTAATGAAATTAAACGTTTTTTCATGGTTTTTTCCTCCTTTAAATTTAAAAATCATAACATTTTTATAATATAATTATACATCAGCTATATATTAATGTCAAGAAATTTTCATATAATTTGTAAAATTATATAAAAGCAAATCGTAATAACTGTTTTGATTTTTATAATATATAAACCAAATATCCCGACAGCCTTCACACTGTCGGGATATTTTTAATACAGATTCAGAATATATCTCATGTAGAACTTTTTAAATGGTGACTGTCGTTCATAAATTTTTTCAGCGGTTTTCATACTGAGTTTCACAGCTGCCTTGGAATCCTCATAAGGTATCTCATGTCTTCCCATTGAGGCTTCGAGAGCATATTTTGTAACGGTTATAAATTCATCTCCGCTGAAAAGATGACGTGAATTATCTGTAGCATAAGAGGCAAATTCGGTGTATTCCATATTTTCAGCCTTTATGTCGATAAATTCAAGCAGCCGTATAAGATACTTGTATGCATTAATGGTATTTTGCCTGCTGTTTGCTGAATTAAATCCTTTGATACGTTTTTTCATAGCATGTTTGTATCTGAGAAGCATGAATAATGCGATCAGGATTATTGAGAACACAGCGGCAGCTGAAAGCTTGTAAACAGGGCTTATATTGCTTTTACTGTGCACGGACGATACTGAGGAGTTTTTGTTTGCAGCGTGGGAAAGAATAGTACTTTTAACTGTAGTATGGGTCTGTGATGCCGTTGTTTTTTTCGATACCTGCGGAAGAGTAGGCATGGTTATGTTTACGTTTGGACGGGTGGTTTTGTTATGGTTTTCGATCTGCTGGCTGTTAAAGGCTGCCGATGGAGTAAATTCAAACGGAACCCAGCCTATACCCTCAAGGTATATTTCTGCCCACGCATGAGCACGGTTATCTTTAAGCTTGATTTCATAGCTGCCGTCTTCCAGCTTTGTTTTATTGCTGAAGTCCTCCGGGCATACAACATAACCCTCTGCATAACGGGCAGGAATACCTGCCATTCTTGCAAGCATAACTCCAGACGTTGCAAAGTGAACGCAGTAACCCTTATGATTTTCTGTAAGGAAGTAGCTTACAAAATCTCTATCAGACGGAGTTTTTCCCGGAGAAAGAGTATATGTGTTTTCCTCAGCAAGCATGTTTTTTATGTTTGCAAGAGTTGTATAAACAACAGGATCTCCGGATTCGTATTTCTTAAACAGATACTGATAGTCGCTTTTCAGCTTTTTCATCTCATCCGTATCCGGGACATCAAGATATACATCCCTTACAAATTCGCTGTATGCGTCATGAGCGCTCAGACTGCTGCCGTAAAGAATTTGTGCATTGTCGTCGTAGGTGTAAAACAGGTAATCAAAATCCTGATTGTCCAGCAGAGAAAAGCTGTATTTCTGGGGACTTCCTTTTTTTACAACGGTGTCGTATACATAGCTCCAGTTTTCTTCCGGGACTGCGTTATAAGGAGTATAGTTGTATTTTTCATTCCGGTATCTGGTAGATATCTCGGCGTTTACGATATTGCTGTCAGATGCGCTGAAAGCATCATACAGGAAGTTCTGAGGAAACTCTCCCGAATTTCTGAAAAGGTCAAAGGTATCGTTATATTTTTTGTAAAATGCCTCCTCAGGCTCCTCCCAGCTTTTTCCTGAATATACCGAGCCGACGTAGCCTTTGAAGTAGGTGTTGTTTTCAAGGGTTTTGTCAAGTTTTATTGTAAGGTCGGTTTTACCGGTGTATGCAAGAGTACTGTATTGTCCCAGTCTGTGGGTGGTTACCTTTACGGAATCCAGTCCAAAAGAGGCGGAAAGCCGTTCAAGACTTCCCTGAACGTCGTCAAAGGTAAAATTGTTTACAGCATGGGAAATATTGTATCTCATGGTATTTACCTTGTCGGTTCTTGTGAAGCCGGAAAGGGAAACATAAAGGGAGGCTACAGTGATTGCCACAACTGTGAACTGCAATACGATAAGACCTGACGCTTCGGCTGTTCTGAATTTTATGTTCGGTTTAGCGTAGAAGTTATTGCCCTTTTTAATGAAGCTGGATTTTTTCTTGCTGTAGTATTTGTAATATCCGGACTGATGGATCGAGAGCAGGCTTACCCAGTAGGCGATCAGCAGGAATATACACCAGTATGCCGGCACCTTTCCGTAGTAAAGACCAAGCTCGATAAAGGGAAAGCTGAAAAGGAATCCCATAAAAAAGTTCGGCTTTGTAATTGTAACGTAGCACAGTATTACAGTGATGAGGAATATAGCCATTGCCAGAAACAGCATTCGTGCGTCGGAAGGCATAATATCCCTGCGCTTTGGGCTAAAATATTCCGTATGTGTTTTACTTAGCTGCACATATATTTTGTTGTAGACAAGCATAAAGCCGTATAAGAAGTCGTTCCACTTTCGATAGAGTATGATTTCATATACGGAGAGTATGGGCAGAAGTAAAAGCCATACCTTTTTAGGCGCCAGAAAAATGGCTGAAAAAGCAGCGTAGAACAGGCTTGTGTAATATATTATCTGTCCAATACTGCATGGAATGTCAAACATTGTGATAAAGGAAAAAACCGTTCCGAATACACCGCAGAAGGATATGAGCAGCATTGGAATGAACCTTGGGATTGATTTTTTCCGTGATACCGTCATGGTAAGATGATCAGTGAGATTTATGCCGTCTTCACTGATATATATATTGTTGTTCTGTTTCATTTTGTTATCCTACATAATTATCTGAGAAAGACAGGTTTCAAGCCTTTCAGGTTCTATTTTTATAAATTTGAGATTTTCGCTGTCCGTTGCGCTTTCCGGTATGTCTGCGGCAGCAATTGTTTTTTCTGTATCCGCATATTCAGACAGCTTTTTTATATCGCTGTCGCTTACCGATGGGGCGATATAGTAAAATTTTGAGTATTTGCCTATCGAGTCTGAAAGTGCGGAAATAATATTGTTTCCGCATCCTCCGCTGAGAAGCTTTACTATATACGCAGTTATATCGCTGATATCGGTTATGCTGCACAGGACTGTTTCTCCGTATTTTTTATCAAAGCAGCAAAGCTTGTGTAAAGCCTCATTTTCAATGAAAAAGCTTGAAAGTGAAGCGGCAGTTTCAGCGGCAGCGTCAATATGTCTTAATACATCCTTTCCGGAGGTTTCTGGCATGTCCACTGCAATAAGTATTGACGACTCTACAGGCTGGCTGTAATGCTTTGTAATAAGCTCGTCCTGCTTCATGGTCAGATTCCAGTGAATGCGGTTGATCTTATCTCCGGGAACATAATTTTTAAGATCGAAAATTTCCGACGGATCGTCTCCGCTGTGGTATTTTGAAAAAACGTCTCCCTCATCGCTCATAATGGCTGCATTATTAGCAGTTCCTTTGACCGGAAATGTCTGGGGCAATATCGTTGTGCTGCACTGACAGCGACATCTGATCTTTGCAGAGAAAAGCTTTATATAGTCATATATCCTGATATTTTTGATTTTGACCGAAAGCTTGCCGCAGCAGTTTGAGCTAAGACCGAAGGTTATGCACTGTGTGTTCCGGGGAGGGATCGGTACTGAAATTCTGAACTCCTGTACATCGTCACCGAAAATATTTCTGTATTCAACAGTAATAATGCTGTTAGGATAGGGGAATATGCTCTTGTTCCTGACTGTTATTTTATACTGGGTCTCAG
Source organism: uncultured Clostridia bacterium (assembly GCA_947586185.1). GTDB lineage: Bacteria > Bacillota > Clostridia > Oscillospirales > Ruminococcaceae > Porcipelethomonas. The sequence continues at coordinate 27,082 of CANPXN010000008.1, read as the reverse complement.
TGTCCTTTACCGCTGCTGGGGAAGAGGTTATATCAGCCTTTATGCATATTCTTGCAGCTATTGTCACAATTCCCATAAATACCGGAAAAACGGCTGAGAGAATCAGAAGCAGCAGGGAAAGGTTGTCCGCATAGAGGATGAAAAACAAAATTGCAGAAATAACCAGAATGAAATATATGATTTTATTTCTGATCATGACGGCACCTTTTCAGAGAGCTTAGGCAGAGGAACGGATTTGAGTATTTCCTGGATAACCGCTTCTGCTGTAAGCTCACTGAGCCTTGCTTTTGAATGAAGTATGATCCTGTGAGCGGCTACATCAGAAAATACGAAGAAAATATCCTGAGGTGTAACGTAGTTTCTTCCATTTAAAAGTGCAGCAGCCTTAGAGATCGCCACAAGGCTTATAGCTCCTCTTGGGCTAAGACCAAGACTTATCATAGGGTGGTTTCTTGTTGCGTCGGCAAGTCTTGCGATGTAAAGATAGATTTTATCGTCAATGTAAACGTTTTCCGCAATTTGCTGAAGAGCGACAATATCCCTTGCGGAAGCGATCTGCTTAATATCATCAATAGGGTTATTCATTCTTGTTTTAAGTATGTGCATTTCGCTGTTTAGATCAGGATAGCCCATGCTGAGCTTTATCATAAAGCGGTCAAGCTGGGACTCAGGGAGCATATGTGTTCCGACTGAGCCGATAGGGTTCTGGGTAGCGATAACTATATAAGGCTTTGGCAGCTCATAGGTATTGCCGTCAACTGTAATAGAGCCTTCTTCCATTACCTCCAAAAGAGCCGACTGGGTCTTGCTTGAGGTACGGTTGATCTCATCGGCTAAAAACAGGTTGCACATTGCAACGCCTTTTTTGAATTCAAACTTTCCCGCAGCCTTGTTGTATATTGTAAATCCGGTAACATCAGTCGGCAGCACATCCGGCGTAAACTGCATACGGTTGTAATCCAGGGCAAGAACCTTGGAAAATGCAAGAGCCATAGTGGTTTTGCCGACTCCCGGAATATCTTCAATAAGAATATGGCCTTTTGCAATTATTGCAAGAAGAACCTTTGTTATAATGTCGTCCTTGCCCACAACCGCTTTTTTGATCTCAGATATCACGGCGTTCATTTTTGCAAGGGCAGCTTCAGTATAATTGTTATTGTTCATATTACACGTCCTTTCTGATACTACACAAAATAATTATAGCATTTTATGAAAAAAATTTCAATCAGTATTTTAAACAAATTACGCAAAACTTACAAAGAAGTTTGAGCTGTTTACAAAAGAATGCAAAATTTCTTGGAAAGAGCATCAATTTTATTATTTGTGCCAAAAATCCTCCGGTATAATTGACAAAATTAAAAAAAATGGATATACTTATATAGTGTATTCCGAAAATAAGAAAAGGATGGTGTGCAATTTTGAATATATGGCATAATATCAGCCCGAAGAGGATCAGCGCAGAGGACTTTGTAGCCGTTGTTGAGATTCCTAAGGGAAGTAAGATAAAATATGAGCTGGATAAGGAAACCGGTCTTATGAAGCTGGACAGGATCCTTCATACCTCTACTCATTATCCTGCTAATTACGGACTTATTCCGAGAACCTATGCCGATGACAACGATCCTCTTGACGTATTGATAATCTGTTCCGAAACACTTTACCCTATGACTCTTGTAAGATGCTATCCGATAGGGGTTATCAGAATGATCGACAGCGGAAGGCATGACGATAAAATTATTGCTATACCTTTTGACGACCCTAATTATAATACCTACAGGGATATTGACGAGCTTCCGAAGCATGTCTTTGACGAAATGATACATTTCTTCAAGGTTTACAAGGAGCTTGAAAACAAGACAACTGCCGTTGATGAAATTGAACATGCTGAAAGCGCAAAGAATATTATCAGCGGCGATATTGAGCATTATGTGGAAAAATTCTGCAAATAAAAGGTAATACCGCACAAAGCCATAAGGCGGGTTTTGTGAGATGTTGTCTAAAGTAATTTATTGGAAGGACGTGCGAAAAATGACTGCAAAGGCAAGCGATATTTTATTTGACACTGATTCAAGGGTAGCTCCTCTGGGACTTATTGCTCTGGAGGGCGCTGCGGAGCTTGGCAAGAAAATTGATGAATATCTTGTTAGATGGGCAAGAAAGGGCGGCTATGATATTGACACTTTCCTGATTGAAAACCAGTGTCCGAGATTTGCCTCCGGCGATGGAAAGGGTCTTATCTGTTCAACAGTAAGAGGCTATGATATATATATTATTGTTGATGTTGGAAACTACAACTGTAAGTATCAGCTTTTCGGACATGAAAACTCAATGTCACCGGACGACCATTATCAGGATCTCAAGAGAATTATTCAGGCTATTTCCGGCAAGGCTCACAGGATCAATGTTATAATGCCACTCCTTTATGGCGGACGCCAGCACAGAAGAAGCTATCGTGAATCACTTGACTGCGCATGCGCTTTACAGGAGCTACAGTCAATGGGCGTTTCAAATATAGTTACTTTTGATGCTCATGACCCGAGAGTTCACAATGCTATTCCTCTTATGGGCTTTGATAATGTTATTCCTTCATATCAGGTTTTAAAGGCAATGTTCAACAATATAGACGGACTTAACATAAAGAAGGATAACTTTATGGTAGTAAGTCCTGACGAGGGTGCTCTTAACAGAAATATGTACTACGCTTCCGTGCTTGGAGTCGATATGGGTATGTTCTATAAAAGACGTGACTATTCAAGAATTATCGACGGAAGAAACCCTATTGTGGCTCATGAGTATCTTGGAAATTCTGTTGAGGGCAAGGATGTTTTCGTTGCAGACGATATTATTTCATCCGGTGAATCAGTTCTCGATATTGCATATGCTCTTAAAAAGAAAAACGCACGTAACTTCTACGCATACTGCACCTATGCGCTGTTTACGAACGGCCTTGAAAAGTTTGATAAGGCTTATGAGGACGGCTGCATAAAGGGTGTGTTTGGTACAAACCTTACCTACAGAACAGAGGAGCTTAAAAGCCGTCCGTGGTTCTATGAGGTTGATGTTTCAAAATATATCGCATATTTCATTGGCGCAATCAACCACGATGTTTCGATAAGTACGGTTATTGACCCTCACGAGAGGATCAACAATTTGCTTGTTAAGTTCGGTCAGAAATAATTATTCAGGCTCTGCATATCCGCAAGCGGTGTGCAGAGCTTTTTATCGGAGATAATATGAAGAAAAAATATCTTGGAATTTTATATATAATACTTGCAGCATTCTGCTTTGCGATGATGAATACCTTTGTAAAGCTTTCAGGGGATTTGCCTTCCATGCAGAAAAGCTTTTTCAGAAATTTGGTCGCAGTGGTTTTTGCCTTTGTAGTATTAAAAAAGAATCATACGCCTATCAGATGCAAAAAGGAGAATCTGAAATTTCTTATTATAAGGTCAGCCGCAGGAACAGCTGGGATACTGGGGAATTTTTACGCTGTGGATCACCTTGTATTGTCAGACGCTTCAATGCTCAATAAAATGTCTCCGTTTTTCGCTGTTATATTTTCCTTTTTCTTTTTGAAGGAGCGTGTAAGTCCTGTTCAAGTTACTGCGGTGGTCGCTGCCTTTGCAGGAAGTCTGCTTATAATAAAGCCGAGCTTTTCGGGTTTGGAGTGGTTTCCGGCACTGATGGGCTTTCTCGGAGGAATGGGAGCAGGAGCTGCTTATACGGCTGTAAGATATTTAGGACAGCATGGCGAAAAGGGACCGTTTATTGTGTTTTTCTTTTCGGGATTTTCCTGTATCGTACTGCTTCCGTATATGATATTCGATTATCACCCTATGAGCCTTACGCAGCTTTGCTTTCTGCTTCTTGCAGGGCTTTCGGCAGCCGGAGGTCAGTTTTCGATCACAGCCGCATACTGTCATGCTCCGGCAAGTGAAATATCGGTTTACGATTATTCACAGGTGATTTTCTCCGCGGTTATAGGATATGTGCTTTTCACGCAGATACCGGACAAATACAGTATTATAGGATATGCAGTAATAATTCTAACTGCCGTACTTATGTTTATATACAACAACAAAAAGGCGGCTTTGAAAAAGGAGGCGTAGAGCTTTATGGAAACAGGACGTCAGGTCATGGGGAAAATTGTAAGAGAAACCAAGGATAGGTTTATACGTGAGAATTTGCTCTCCGATCAATTTATAGATTTTGTCAGCGGCAACATGCTGCCTTTCGATACGCTTTTAGCGTATTACCGCTGTGCGATGATGGAAATTGAAACTAAGTTCAAGGTTCTAAACGAGCAATTTTCTTTGCGCTATGACCGTAATCCTATAGAAACTATTAAGACGAGAATCAAATCCATGAATAGCATTATGAAAAAGATAAGGCGGAAAGACATTCCCTTGGATATTGATTCAATTGAAAAGAATATATGGGATATTGCCGGAGTGAGAGTTGTATGCTCATTTTCTGAAGATATATATCTTCTTGCACAGTGTTTGCTGGAGCAGGACGATATTACTCTTATTGAAAGGAAGGACTACATAAAAAATCCTAAGCCAAGCGGCTACAGAAGTCTTCACCTGATAGTTGAGGTTCCTATTTTTCTTCAGAATGAAAAACGCGCGATGAAGGTTGAGGTCCAGTTTCGTACAATTGCCATGGATTTCTGGGCAAGTCTTGAGCATAAGATACGCTATAAGAAAAATATCCCCGAAAGCGATATGGAACTGCTTGCTGCGGAATTGTTAGATTGTGCTGATATAAGCGCCGAGCTTGACAGCAGAATGGAAAATATAAGAAAGAGGATAGAGGCATCTAAGGAAGTTGAAAGCATTGTAAAATAAATAAAGCCTGATATGTTAAAACTACATATCAGGCTTTATAATTTGGGGAAATCCCCATTAATATTTTTACTTAGAATAGTCCTTAAAGCTTATATTCAGGTCAACATTACCCTCTATACCCGGAACAGTTCCGGTACTTGTATACTGCCACATTGTAAAATCATAGTAGTAGGTTGGCTCGTCATTATATTCGGCAAGCCAGAAATCATAATCGGTAAGCCTTGAAAGATCAAGCTTGAACATGGTAGTACGCTTGTTCTGATAAACCATAGGGGTATAGCCCTTTGACTTTATAGCCTCGCAGAATGCTACACAGCAATCTGTAAGAGTATCCACAGGAACGTTATCCGTTCTTGCTTCGTCATCATAGATTATCTCCCAGTCATACACAACAGGGTATGTAATATTGAGTCCTTCAAGGTTGTCCACAACTATCTGAGCCTCTTCGATCGCTTCGTCAGTGGTGATTGCCTGTGAGAAAAAGTATACGCCTACATTTATGCCGGCATCGTTTGCGCCCTGAACGTTCTTCAGAAAGTTTTCGTCTATCTGTGCTTCCCCTGAACCGTAGCCTCTGTAGCCAAGCCTTATCATTGCAAAATCAATTCCGGCAGCCTTTACCTGTTCCCAGTCGATCTCATTTTGGTGTATAGATACATCTATTCCCAGAAGTGAGTCAATTTCGGAATCCTCAACATAGTATTTAAGTCCGTTCCTTGTTTTTATATTTTCCTTTTCCCTTTTGAATGCAGGGACGTTTTCCTGAACAGGAATCCAGATCTCTCCGAATGTACTGTCGCTCATGAGAATTTTTTTCCCGCTGAGCTTATAATAGTTATCGTTTACAGCCCTTGTTATTTCCTCCTTAGAAATTCCGTTTTTGTTTTCAGCGATCACTTCGGTTGTTTTTCCGGATTCTTTTCTGTATTGCTTACCAAAGTATAAAGCTGCGACGGAGAGAATAACAATGAGAATAAACTCTATTATTATAATTATATTTTTTACTACACCTCGCATATGTGCCTCCTTATTTACACTATATGAAAATATAATAGCATATTATTCAGAAAAAGTAAATGGAAATTTGTCTGCAAAGGTCGTTATTGGGCGAACTTTGTCATTAATGTTGAATTATTGCAGGTTTGTTTGTAAAAATACACAAATGTCAGAATGTCTCATTGACATACTTGTTGAAAATTGATATAATAAATATATTAACACATGGAGGTAATGCATAATGGAAAACAGAATGCAGGAAATTATATCAGAAGCTAACAGAAAAATAAAGATCGGAATTATTCCAGGTCATTTTGCAACTAACCATTCGCACATAAATTATTATATTGATATGACCAAAATTAAAACCCATCATAAAATCGCCAAGGAAACTGCAAAGGAGCTTGCCAAGGCATATATCTCGAATACCCATATTGATACTGTAATTTGTCTTGAGGGTACTGAGATAATCGGCGCTTTTCTTGCAAGAGAGCTTGCTAAGGAAGGTCATGCTTCAATCAACAGTGGCTCGGATATCTGCGTTATCACACCGGAAACAAATGTAAATAATCAGATGATTTTCAGAGATAATATTCAGAAGAATGTTTTTGGAAAGCATGTTCTTCTTCTTATGTCCTCAGTATCAACCGGAAAGACGATTAACCGTTCTGTTGAATGCCTGAATTATTATAACGGCAAGCTTGCCGGAATCTCAGCAATATTCAGTGCTGTCAGTGAATATGAGGGAATGAAGATCAATTCTGTATTTACATCGGACGATCTGCCTCATTATGAAACAATGTCTGCAAGTAAGTGTACTCTTTGTAAGGCAGGTCAGAAGGTTGACGCTATAGTCAACAGTTTTGGCTATTCAAAAATCTGATTAAATAAGCATATTCGGGCATTGCCTTTTGGGTGATGCTCGTTTTTTATGGCCTAAAAGGATTCATGTTCAGATATAGCGCTAATTATTGAATAAGATTTGTAAAAAATGTTGAAAAAGTATATTAAATATGTTATAATAGAACAATAAAACTAATTTTGATTAGGGGAGTTACTATGAAAAAACTGAAAAAAATTGCGGCATCGCTGTTTTGCATGGCAGCTATAACCGCAGCCGCTGGAATTACTGCTACGGCAGAACCGCCACTGCTCGGCTATAGAGGCGATGTAAATCAGGACAGTAATCTTACAACCGCTGATGCAGTTATAATGCAGAAGTTTCTGACCGGCGCTATGGAATTTGAATCGGACAGCATGTATGTCAATGCAGACGTTAATAACGATCAGGTAATAAATGTATATGACCTGATTTTTCTGAAACGCTGCATTACAGGTCAAATGGACTGGATAGGAATATACGGAGAAGACCCGGACGCTACTGAGTCAACAGAGCCTTCTGAAACGGAAATAGATCCTTTGATGACTACGATTTCATATTGTACATATCCTGAGGAATCTACGACTGCTGACACAGAAACGACTACTACAGTTGCAACAACTGGGTCTATTGAGCTTCCGTTTATACCGGCTCCGATTGTGGAAATTGACAGTTCTCTTCCATCACAGGGAGATGCAAACCTTGTGATTTTCTACGTTGACTTTCCGGATTGTACATATGGCAGCGCAGATATGACCGCTGAGCAGGTTGAGGAAATAGCATTTGGCACAGAGGATTTGTCGGACGTTAACTATCCGTTTGAAAGTATGACCGCATTCTATAAGCGTTCTTCAAAGGGAGCGATGAATCTTAACGGTAAGGTGTTCCGTTATACTACAAAGGAAAACCGCTCTGCATACGATACGGATAAGGTAAAGCTTGCTAAGGAATGCTATGAAGCTTTTAACGCTGAAAATGATTTCAGCAGCTATGACGCCGATATGGACGGATATATCGACGCGACTCTGTTCACTGTTCCGACAGCGGCAGGGGATACTGACTGGTGGCCGTGTGCAGGAGCTTTTGGCGATGCGAGCTATGTTGTTGACGGTGTTAAGATAGGACATATTATTACTGGTAACGCACAGATCGAAAGCATGGCTGACTACAGTAATTTTAACAGTAGTTATCTCCACGAAATGGGTCACTGCATGGGATTCCCTGACTATTATCTTTACAGCTCGGACGACTTTGACAGTATGCACGGTTCAGCAGGCTATGAGCTTATGGACGCTGATGCATTTTCGGATTTTGGCTCATTCTCAAAGCTGATGCTTGGCTGGTACAGGGAAAATCAGATATCTGTATATGATAAGTCAAAGGGAAGTCAGACCTTTGAGCTTAGCAATGCTCAGACAGAGGATGGAAATTGTGTTATTATCCCAATGGATGATCTCAGCGGAAACTATGCTTCTGGTGAATACTTTATAATTGAGTATGCCACAAATACAGGAAACAACAATCTTTCATCAAACCGCTCGTGGCAGGTTACCTCCGACGGTATAAGAATTTATCATGTGAAGCCTGAAATTTACGATAATGGCTGGTGGAAATCATTCAAGTATTCAAACGGCTCGGAGTTTACCGATACTGACGGGGACGGAATGCCTGACGATCAGGGAATCAGACTGATACGTCTTGTTAACGATGGAAATGATGCGTTTACAAGCGGCGCTGTGATAGGCTATGGCACACCGGGCTTCGGCTGGTATAACAGCAGTGAGGAAGAAGCTGTTGATCCGGGCGTTACGATAAGGGTCGGAGAGCATAAGGATGGAAAATATACAATAACAATTGAATAAAGAAAAAAGCCTCCGGCGGATCAAATTCCACCGGAGGCTTTTATTATTCTAACTAAATACAATAATCTCCGCCGTCTGTACTGTGCTCTATTATATCCTGTATGGTAACGCTGTCAAGGTAATCGTTTATGCTTTTATAAAGTCCTTCCCAGACAAACAGGGTCATACATTCGCCTGCTTTCGGGCATTGGTTGGGACTTGATTCAAGGCATGAAACGGGAGCAAGGGATCCCTCTGTAATACGCAGAATATCTCCTACGGTATACTGGTCGGGACGTCTTGTGAGCATGTATCCTCCTTGATATCCTCTTATTGTTTTAAGCATTCCGGATTTGTTCAGCATGGGAACGATCTGCTCAAGATACTTTTTTGATATGCCCTGTCTTTCAGCAATGTCTTTCAGCGAAACACAGCCATTAGCTTGGTGCATAGCAAGATCCACGATCATTCTCAGTGCGTATCTTCCCTTTGTGGAGAATTTCATTTACAAGCCCTCCTTTATTATATGAGCTTCGGATATTTCCATTTTTTTCATTATCCTAAATTCGTATGCCGCCATAGCAATGGTAACTATTGCAGAGAGGAAGTCCGATATAGGGCCGGTGTATATTATGCCGTTTATATCAAAAATAAGGGGCAGTATTATAAGGCATGGAAGAAAGAATATTATTTGCCTTGTAAGAGAAAGGAATACGCCCTTTATAGGCTTTCCAATTGAAGTGAAAAATGTTGTGGTTATAGGCTGAAGACAGTTTATCCATGTGAAAAACAGGAATATTCTGAAGAATTTTTCACCAAACTTAAAGTAGCTTTCCGTACCATCTCCGAAAAGACCGATGATCTGTCTTGGGCAAAGCTGGAACAGTATAAACGACACTATGGATATTGCAGCTCCCAGCAATACCGCAAGTCTGTATGCCTCACGGACACGACTGTATTTTTTGGCTCCATAGTTGAAGCTTTCAATAGGCTGAGTTCCCTGTCCAAGACCGATTACAATTGAAAATACTACCTGATTAACTTTCATTACTATTCCGGCGCATGCAATAGGTATTGATTCACCGTAGACTGATGCTGCTCCGTAATGCTTTAATGAGTTGTTAAGAACGATCTGTACCACCATCATTGCAAGCTGGTTAAAGCAGGAGGCCATACCGATTGAAGCAACGGTTTTGGCATATTTGAGCTTAACAATAAAATGCTCTCTTTTTAGGGGAGCCGTTTTACAGTGCTTTAAATACACAAGCACTATTACAGCTGAAATAAACTGTCCTATAATAGTTGCGTATGCCGCACCGGCCATGCCCATATCAAACACCAGAACGAAAAGAGCGTCAAGTCCTGTATTGATCACTGCTCCGGCAAGACTGCATATCATTGTCATTGCAGGACTTCCGTCGGCACGTATGAGATGTCCTCCGCCGGTTGTGAGAACAAGGAAAGGAAATCCTGCTGCCGTGATCCTGACGTATTCTTTGGCGTAGGGAAGTACGTCATTTGGAGATCCAAAACCTTTTAAAAGGGGAGTCAGAAATATTTCAGTTATTACGCACAGCAGAAGTCCGCTGAAAATCAGCATAACGACTGAGTTGCCAAGATAGTACATTGCCTTTTTCCTGTCGCCTCTGCCAAGTGTGAGGTTGAAGCAGGATGCGCCGCCTATACCGAAAAGCAGGGCAAGAGCAATGCAGGACGTCGTAAGAGGAAATGCGATGTTTGTGGCTGCATTACCGAGAGTTCCTACTGCATGTCCTATGAAGAGCTGGTCTATTATGTTATAAAGCGCTCCCACAAGCATGGCAACTATGCTTGGCACTGCAAATTGCGACATGAGCTTTGGCACTGATTCTGTACCGAGAGGATTGATTTTGATTTTTTCTTCCATTTTTATATTACCACCTGCAATTATAGTAAACGACAAATTAATTTGGCGTTTAGTATAAAATCGACTATGCTAAGAAAGCACAGCCGATTTATCTTTATACTAATATTTTACTATACTTTTAGAAAAATGTCAAATTAAAGCTGCTGATAAGCACTAATCTTTTAAGTAAGGTCAGGTCGTAAACATTCAGTGTCCCTTTAGCAGGTGGAGCGGGGGACAGAGTCCACCACATAGTGTTTCAAAAACTGATTTACGTGAATAATATAAGCTTTTTCTTGTAATTAAATAAAGTTTGTGCTATAATTAAAAATGTAAAAAATGCAGAATCCGCTTGTGAATGTGACCTTCGGGACGTATATCACGCTGCGGAGAAAAATTATTATGGAGGATTCAGATGAAAAGTACGGTTGCAACAATTATGAAGCAGAAGTCAGAACATGACCGCATCACTATGTTGACTGCCTATGACTATTCTACCGCAAAGCTTATTGATCAGGCAGGAGTGGATATGATTTTAGTCGGCGATTCCCTTGGAATGGTGATGCTCGGATATGAAAATACCCTGTCTGTAACTATGGAGGATATGATCCACCATACTGCGGCAGTAAGTAGGGGAGCGTCAAGCGCTATGGTAGTTGCGGATATGCCCTTTATGTCATATCAGACCTCTGTTTACGACGCAGTAGTAAATGCTGGCAGACTTGTAAAGGACGGTCATGCCCATGCTGTTAAGCTTGAGGGAGGAGAAGAATTTGTTCCTCATATCAAAGCTATAACTGAGGCGTCGATCCCTGTGGTAGCCCATATTGGTATGACACCCCAGTCAGTAAATAAATTCGGAGGCTTTAAGGTTCAGGGCAAAAGCCTTGACGCTGCGGCAAAAATTATAAGGGATGCAAGAGCCGTTCAGGAAGCAGGAGCTTTTGCAGTTGTTATGGAATGCGTTCCCGATAAGCTTGCAGAATATATTTCAGGAATACTGGAAATTCCAACAATAGGTATCGGAGCAGGAGCCGGATGTGACGGTCAGGTTCTTGTATATCAGGATATGCTTGGTATGTTTTCAGACTTCACACCGAAATTTGTCAAGAGATTTGCAAATGTAGGAGAGGTCATGAAAGCTGCTTTCAAGGATTATATATATGAAACAAAGTCCGGGGCTTTTCCGGCTGAGGAAAACACATTCAGGATGCCAGAGGGCATTGATTTCAGTACCCTTGAAAAGGAGGACAATACAAAGTGATACAGCTGGTAAAAACAGTAGAGGAAGTCAGGGAGATCGTTTCTCAGTGGAGAAAACAGGGGTTAAAGGTTGGACTTGTGCCGACTATGGGTTATCTCCACGAGGGTCATCAGAGCCTTATAAAGCGCTCCGGAGAAAATGACAAAACGGTTGTAAGCGTGTTTGTCAATCCGATTCAGTTCGGACCTAACGAGGATTTTGCCTCCTATCCGAGGGATATTGAAAGAGATATTAAAAAATGCGAAGAGGCAGGAGCAGACCTTGTATTTGCACCTGAGGCGTCAGAAATGTATGCCGGAGACTTTAGCACATATGTTGACATGACAGGTCCTACCGATGAGCTTTGCGGATTAAGGCGCCCCGGACATTTCAGAGGAGTATGTACCGTTGTAAGCAAGCTTTTTAATATAGTTCTTCCAGACAGAGCATATTTTGGCCAGAAGGACGCTCAGCAGCTTGCGGTCATAAGAAGAATGGCAAGAGATTTGAGCTTTGGCATAGAAATAGTGGGATGCCCTATAATAAGAGAAGAAGACGGGCTTGCAAAAAGCTCAAGAAATACATATTTAAGCAGTGATGAGCGAAGTGCGGCAACAATTATTTCAAAGGCCCTTTCTATGGGAGAGAAACTTATTGAAAATGGAGAAATCAATGCGGAAACTGTACTGAAAGCAATAACAGAAAAAATCGAAAGCGAGCCTCTTGCAAGGATTGATTATGTAAAAGCAGTTGATGCCGATAGTATAGAGCCTATTCAAACTATAAGCGGCAGAGTTTTGTTTGCCGCTGCGGTATATATCGGAAAGACTCGTCTGATAGATAATTTCATTGTTGAAAGGAACTGAAATAATGACTCTTACAATGCTGAAAAGTAAAATACATCGTGCAAGAGTTACCGAAGCTGACCTTAATTATGTGGGGAGCATTACGATAGATTCTGCGCTTTTAAAGGCCTCCGGAATACTTGAATATGAAAAGGTACAGGTAGTTAATGTAAATAATGGCAGCCGTATTGAAACATATGTAATAAGCGGAGAGGAAAACTCCGGAGTGATATGTCTGAACGGCGCTGCTGCAAGGCATGCTCAGCCGGGGGATGTTGTCATAATCATGGCATATGCTCAGATGAACGAATCGGAAGCAGCGGAGTATAGTCCTAAAGTTGTAATTGTGGATGAGAACAATAAGGTTTCCGATATAGTTAGTTATGAGATTCACGGTATGAAATAAAAAAATTCCCGTTATCATTTTGAGATAACGGGAATTTTTTTATTGGAATAGCTTTGAAGGCTTAGAGTAGAGATAACCCTGTGAAAATTTAATGTTGTATTTTTCAACCAGATCCTGTATATCCTGATTTTCAATAAATTCTGCAATAACGTCCTTGTTGTGCTTTGCAGACCACGTTGCGATCATTTCAAGAAATTCAAGGGCATAAACATCGCTGCATATGTTCTTTACGATCTCACCGTCGATTTTTATAAAATCGGAATTGATTTTGAATACGTGAACCATATTTGAAAATCCGCTTCCAAAATCGTCAATGGCGATCTTTCCACCGGACTGGTGAACCTGCTCTACAAACTCGTTTATTACCTGATAATTGTCGATCTCTTCCGTTTCGGTAAGCTCAAAAACATAATTTTCTGGGTGCGGAGCTGTTTTCAGGAATTTCAGTATGGAATGTACAATTTTATAATTATAGATGTCGTTTATATTAAGGTTTATGGTTACCTGTTCTTCTCTGTCCTTGAAAATTTGCATTACTTTGTTTATCATGATGTAGGAAATATCGGTATAGTATCCGTATTCCCTTGCGATGTCAAGGAATGCAAACGGAGCGTAGACATTACCTTCCGAGTCCTCAATTCTCATAAGGGATTCGTAGAATTTTATCTTTCCGTCAACGTTGTTTCTTATCCCCTGAAAGTATGGTACGATTCCGTCATTTGCGATCGCTTCGTTTATAATGCTGACCATTTTCATTTTATGAGCGTTGAATTGTTCAAGTCCAAGCTCCGGAGTATACTGCATGAAAGAGATCTTTTTGTTTCGCATATTTACAAGGGTAAGCTCAGCTTTTTTGATAAAGTCTTCCTCATGCATTACAACAGCAAACTCGCTGACCGGAACGTAGGAAGAGAATTTGAATTGTGAAATGTGATCCTAGAGGGCTGACATTGAGTCAAGAAACTCCTGGTCGCCGATTTCCGGGTCGGCTGTTATAAGCAGGGAGGTTTCCTTATAAATATAGTAGCCATAGCGCTTATTGTCAATATACTGCATAATATCACTTAGATAATGGCGGAAGTAAATTGTGAATTTGGAATTGCTCATAAACGCTTTAATGATACGTTCGTTGACAATTGCGATCATGCACATCTTATCGAATTTCTTATGATTGCAGTCAAAGGAAAACTTTGTTATATTGTTAAGACCTGTGTCATCATCTTTAAACAGGCTGTTTTCGATCTCATAGCGGCTTGCGATCTTATCTTCATGCTTTGAGTTAAGGTAGTCTATTATGGTGTCATTTGAGCTTATGAGTTTATATGAATTGTTTCTGAGCTTGTCAATATTGAGCTTGACTATACTGTTGCTTTCGGCAACGGAGGCAATGGCAAAGGAATAGTTGCAAAGGTAGTTACAGCCGCCGATGTTTCCTATTTCACCTGAAACAAGAGCGCCGCACAGGTTTGTTTTTTCAAATGGCAGCAGCTCCCATTCAGCGCAGTTGCTGAACATATCCTGACGTGAAACACAACTGTAGCCGAACAGGACCTCTCCCGGATGCTTATTTATTGCCTCGCATACATTTTCACATACATCTATCGTTTTTTGAAGGCTTGAATATGAGATCCTTATAGAATCCCCTGCTTTCAGCCCTGTAAGCACATACATAACCGGCTCCGGCTCGTCAGGAAAAACCTTTTCACGCTCGTCCTGAGGAGAATATGTTATAGCCCAAGGAATGTTGCAGTAATCCTCCTTTACGATCGGAAAGAGGATCGTTGTGTTATAGCCTTGGCATGTATCGTTAAGGTTTATACCAAGAACCTCCTGATACCAGTCCACGGCGTTTTTGCCGTCCACGGAGCGGAGGATCATTCCATCCATTTCAGTTACGGTATAGCTGCTTCCGATCGGTTCAGTAACATATATAACATCACTGTATATGCTGACCTTATTCATATCCACAGCGGCACATGCTATCGCATTCAGAGAAACCTCTTTTTCAGTAAATGCATAGCTTGTCTGAAGCCCAATGCTTGTAAGAGGATTCTGAGGGGTATTAGCCATGCCTCCAAGCATCTGTATTCCGGGCGCCGATTCGTTTATGTAGTTTACAAAGTCAACAATTTTCATGTACTGACGTGACGCAAAGGTAAGCATAAACTTTGTGCGGTCAGTTACAATACTGTTAATAATAGCTTCGGCTACTTCGTTTCCGGAGATGTCGGACGAATCGCTGTCAGAAATATTTTCAATGTGAGTTTTGACATGAGCGTTATTAAATTCTGTTATTGAAACAAGACAGCATTCAGTATGTATAGCGCCCTCAAAAATAACTCCCGATGTACTGCTTCCGATTATTTTTGATGCCGGAAGGTAGGAAAGTATTTTTGATATGAATGGTTTTATTGTTTCAGCTGTGTGAATACAGCTGTGTATTCGTATAAGGTATTCTCTTTCTGTGGAAAGAGAATTGGCTTTTATCAGCTCTTCAAATTGTCTGTCAGAAGTGTATAAAAACTCGATATTTTTCATTTTATATCACCTGAGCCTTTTAATAGTGTATGTGAAAAACGATTTAGATAAACTGTTTGTTTGTATAAGCGTCAAACAGAGAGTAGTATATCACTTTTTATATTTTATCACAATTTTATCATAAAAGTCAATAAATTTTCACCATTATTTTCAATTTTTTAAACATTTTCATGCTTGTTTGTGTGAATTTTCCCATGATGAATAAAAAAATATTAATTTAATAACAAATCAATATAAAATTTGCAAAAATAGTTTAATATATATTGAAATTTTTATGTAAATATGTTACAATAAAGATACTTAGAATTTTCAGGAGGGAATTGATATGAAGAAGGTTAAACGTTTGAAAGCGCTGCTTCTCAGCGCTTGTATGACGGCTGCTGCTATGACCTCGTCTTTGGCTTCGTTTTCAGCCGTAAGCGCTGATGAATCCTCGGAGTATAATTTGGCGAAGCTTTTGCAGTATTCATCATACTTTTATGATGCGAACATGTGCGGCTGCGGAGTGAGTGACAACTCTCAGTTCACATGGAGGGGCGATTGTCATACATATGACTCGCAGGTCCCTTTAAATAGCCAAAACACCAATCTTTCGGACAGCTTTATAAGCAAATATAAGGACGTTCTTGACCCGGACGGAGACGGGTATGTTGACGTATCCGGCGGCTTTCATGATGCCGGCGACCATGTAAAGTTCGGCATGCCGGAAAATTATGCCGCTTCAACACTTGGATGGGGATATTATGAATTTCGTGATTCATATGTAAAGACCGGTCAGGACTTACATATTGAAACAATTTTAAGATATTTCAATGATTATCTTATGAAGTGTACCTACAGAAAGGACAACGGTGATGTGATCGCTCACTGCTATCAGGTAGGCGACGGAGATATTGACCATTCGTACTGGAACGCTCCGGAGATCGATGAAATGGACAGACCGGCGTTCTTCCTTACAGAGGATAAGCCTCAGACAGATTATGTGGCTTCCGCTGCTGCTTCACTCGCTATCAATTATCTGAACTTTAAGGATACGGATCCGGAATATGCTGATAAATCCCTTGATTATGCAAAGGCGCTGTTTGACTTTGCAAAGAATCATGAAAAGGAGCTCAGCGATAACGGAGACGGTCCTAAGTCATATTACAACTCGTCAAAGTGGGAGGACGACTACTGCTGGGCTGCTGCATGGCTTTATAAAATAACAGAGGATTATTCATATCTTGAAGAGATATTCCCTAATTATGATTATTATGCACCACCATGCTATGTGTATTGCTGGAATGACGTGTGGTGCGGCGTTCAGTGTATCCTTGGTGAAATAAGCTCTCAGCAGTATCCGAACTTTATTGAGGACTTTAAGAAGGCGGCAGGAAAAAGCCCTTACGAGGAAATGGATTGCTGGGATTCTGTTGAAAAGGCTTTGAATACATATATGACGGGCGGAATCGGAAAGACCACTCCTGCCGGATATTTCTGGCTCAGTACATGGGGCTCGGCAAGATATAATACTGCCGCTCAGCTTACTGCGCTGATATATGATAAGTACAATAACAACGGAAAGCCTTCAAAATACAGCGACTGGGCTAAGGGGCAGATGGATTATCTTCTCGGCGATAATCCTATCAACAGGTGTTATGTTGTAGGTTACAGCGACAATTCAGCTAAGTTCCCGCATCACAGAGCGTCTTCCGGACTTTCAAAGTGCGAGGATACCGACGATCAGAGATATGTTCTTTACGGTGCTCTTGTAGGAGGTCCTGACGCTAAAGACCAGCACAATGATGTAACTGCTGACTGGATATATAACGAGGTAACTATCGACTATAACGCTGCTTTTGTGGGAGCAAGCGCAGGACTTTACGCATACTACGGAAATGACAGCATGAAGGTAACTCCTGACTTCCCTCCGGCTGTAAGCACAGAAGTGGGCGGCGGAAACTCATATTGGGTTGACGCATATGCTGTAGACGATATGCAGACATCAGGAGCAGGCGTAACAAAAATCGCAATGTTGGTCAGAACAGATTCAACAAAGCCTAAGAAAAATCTGTCGATCAGATACTATTTCAGCATAGAGGAATTTTCCAATAAGTCTAATATAAGCGCTGTAAAGCCGGACGAATTATATGACCAGTCAGCTGTTGAAGCAGCTCCTGCTGACGGAATCATATCAGGGCCTTATCAGTATGACGCTGAATTTGATCCGAACATATATTACGTTGATATATCATGGGAGGATTACAATATAGCTAATTCCAACAAGAAATATCAATGGCTTGTGGGACTTTATTATGGCGATAACTGGGATCCGACCAATGACTGGAGCTATCAGGGTATAACAAAATGCGTTGATACCTATCAGAATGGAAGCGAAACAAGAACGGATTATATATGCGTATACTCTGACGGAGTTTTGATCGGTGGTATTGAGCCTGACGGAACAACTCCGGGTCAGACAGGAATTGCCGGAGATATTAACGGCGATGGAGAAGTAAGTGTTGCTGATGCTGTTCTTATGAAAAAGTTCCTTGTTAAAGAAATTCAAGAGACAGGACTTAAAAATCCGACAGCAGCAGATATGAATGGCGATAATATCGTAAATGTATTTGATTTGATTCTTCTTAAACGTGCGGTTTTGTCTGCATCAGTTTAATAATAAATATAAGCGCTTTCGATTTGATCCGAAAGCGCTTTTGCTTATAAACATATGCAAAAATGCCGGACTGCAAATGCAATCCGGCATGTGTTTTTGTAAACCGCCTTGCCGTCATATAGCGAATAAAACCAAGCCGTTAAGCAAGGTGGGTATCCTCCTGAAAGCCTCACGCTCCCTTCGTCCGCAAATGCGGGAGGTCTGCAATCTTCAGTCAGAGTTATCAGGATTCCCTAAAAATGAGTGTTGGATTATAAAAACTATAATTACTCGAACAAGGCAGAATGTTTTATTACATTGATATTATAACACAATCTGAATTAAAAATCAATAGTAATTTTTGTTTGTTTCGGCAAATTAATGACAGCAGTCGCAGTCATCGTCTTCGCATTCGCATTCATCTTCCTCAAACATTTCTTCAAGTCTCTTGATAAAGATTTCTCCGACAGCATTAAACTCGTCTTCATCCTCAATTGATACAAGCATCTCTTCATCATCAACGATGTCTGACTTCAAGATAACAAATTCTCCGTCGTCGTCGGTAAGGGATTCCGGATCGTCAAGCTGTGGGATCAAGGCATAATACCTCTGATCTTCGATCTCTACAACGTCCAGCAGTTCAAAGGTCTGTTCGTTTCCTTCTTCATCTGTGAGCGTATACAGCTCAGGAGTATACTCATTCATTTCTGACATAATTTTTCTCCAATCTTTGCCGCAGGGCGGAAATATAGAACAGTGCTTTATGCACCATAACGTATTAATTATACTATAATCAGGGCTTAAAGTCAATAGGCATATTGTTTGAATATTTTTAATAAAATTGTATATATTTTTTATAAAAAACTGTTGACTTTGCCGAAAGTATGTGGTATTATATAAACAACAAAAGAGAAACAGACAATCTAATAAATAAGAGATTCGATATAGCAGCAATAAGAGTTACAGTAAGTATTGATGATTATTCAAAGCAGTGAGATTGCGGTTCTCTTGACGATGGTATTTTTGCAAGGTTTAAGAATGGGAAGTTTCTTTTGCAAAAATAAATATATATCAAGAAGGAGGAATTACCGATGGACTCTATTGAAGGGCAACAGTCTGAAGCTTCCATTGGTGACTCATATTTCTAAGATTATTTCAGAATATAACAGGAACAAAGCAGCTTAATAAAAGCTCCGTTCAAATTAATGATAAGAATAGTATTTGTGAAATGATTAAAGATATTATGAGTTGTAAAATGTACCAATAGAATTTTGCTTCAATGGGGCTTCAATTTTTAAGGCTTTTAGGAATTAGGATATTCCAAATTGCGACTATAATGTCTTTATATATATAACGTTAAAGATAAATAAATTCAGAAAAGGTGAATCCAATGTAAAATTAAGTTTATACTGGAAAGGCGTTTATCAAAATTTAATAGCATGTAATGATAATAATTTTAGGTGATGCACTATGAAAAATTTCTATATGAGGATTTTAAAAATTACATGAGAGTAAAGGAGTGAGACCGCCAGAACAAAAGTAAATACGATTAAAAATAATTTGATTTTAAGGGTGGTACCGATGTACTAAACATTATGGTATTTAAAGTTTTGTAAATCATTTTAACCTCCAACAAAGTGAATTTTACATACGAATATAAAAGGACTGATATTGAAATCAGTCCTTTTGTTTTATGTATAAGGTTAAGGCTTCTTAATCAAGGAAGTCCTTGACCTTTTTGCTTCTGCTCGGATGTCTGAGCTTTCTCAGCGCTTTGGCTTCAATTTGTCTGATGCGTTCACGGGTAACGTCAAATTCCTTGCCCACTTCTTCAAGAGTTCTGGAACGACCGTCCTCAAGACCGAAACGGAGCTTCAGAACCTTGGCTTCTCTGTCTGTAAGGGTTGAGAGAACCTCGTTAAGCTGTTCCTTTAGGAGAAGTAATGAAGCTGCCTCAGCAGGTGCAGGAGCGTCGTCATCAGGAATAAAATCTCCCAGGTGGCTGTCTTCCTCTTCGCCTATAGGAGTTTCCAGAGAAACAGGATCCTGTGCTATTCTCATGATTTCCCTTACTCTTTCAACAGGCATTTCAAGTCTTTCTGCAATTTCATCAGCCGTAGGATCGTGACCATTTTCATGTAGCAGCTGGCTTGAAACCTTTTTAACTTTTGTTATCGTTTCAACCATGTGGACAGGAATCCTTATTGTCCTTGCCTGATCTGCAATTGCACGAGTGATTGCCTGACGGATCCACCATGTCGCATAGGTAGAGAACTTAAACCCTTTAGTATAATCAAACTTTTCAACAGCCTTGATAAGACCAAGATTTCCCTCCTGGATAAGGTCGAGGAACTGCATGCCTCTTCCAACATATTTTTTAGCGATACTTACGACCAGTCGAAGGTTTGCTTCAGAAAGACGTTTTTTTGCATACGAATCTCCCTGGGACATTCTTTGAGCAAGCTCGATTTCCTCCTCAGCTGAAAGCAGCGGAACACGGCCAATTTCTTTAAGGTAAATCTTTACCGGGTCGTCAATAGCAATTCCTTCAGTTGAAAGAGCCATTTCCAAGTCGTCGCCGATACCGGAGTCAAGACCGATTTTCAGATCAGAATCAGTTGAAAAGTCGTCCACGATTTCAATGTTCATGCTTGCACAGCTGTCGTAAAAGGAATCCATCTGTTCTACATCAAAGTCGAGTTCTTCAAGAGCATCTGTAATTTCCTTTGTTGTGAGCTTTCCTGTAGCTTTGCCTCGTTCCAGAAGACTGTCAATTGTCGCTTTTTTGTCCATTGGCATATATAACTCCATTTCTCAGCCCGGTATGCTTTTGCTGTATGATCAGTCGGTCTTTGTGCACAGGCTGTAAGCACAAAGATAGCGTTTATTTTTCTCTTGCTTTTTTTACTATATTTAATAAATCATCATCGGAAAGCTCATTTTTTGAGCTTATGGCAGATGCTTCTTTATAATCGTTAAGGATTTTTATATAATCATTTAAATTCTGTATGGTTATAATGATGTCCTTATTTTTTGCATATATTCCCGATATTTTGCCCATTTCCTCATCACTCAGCAAATCTGAGAATAACGAGAGGCTAAAATCGTCGGAAACTGAGGTTTTTTCACAGAATATATTGTAAATTCTGCGATAAAATTCAGTAATGAAGCAATCCGGTTCAATGTGATTTTTTACATATTCGGTCTTATCCGGATTGCGGAACAGATAGGCGAGAATACCCTCTTCGGCCTTTACCTCTCTGAGGCAGCTTGAAGATTCCGGTACAAGCTTGTCCGTAAAAAACGGCTTGGCTTTTATAGCACGCCACTGCTTTTTCTTTTCGGTATTGATACTGCGCCGTATTTCCGAATTTACCTGAGAGCGCAGAACATTAATATTAATATCTTCTTCCTTTGATATTTTGGATATGTAAACATCACGTTCAAGTTGGTTTTTTATACCTGCTAAAACGCTTACACAGCGCTTTAAAAACTCCACCTTGCCCATTTCCGTTTCAGTATCAAGCCCCTGACGGCACTTTTCAAGCTCAAAGTTTATAGCTCCTCCGGAATTATCAAGCAGCATTTTAAACCTCTGAGCTCCGAATTTTTTTATATATTCATCGGGATCCTTAGCTCCGTCCATTTTTATAATTCTGGTATTGATCCCGGCTTCGCTTAAAAGGTTTATTGCTCTTGCGGTAGCTTTCTGTCCTGCACCGTCGCTGTCATAGGAAATTATCACATCGTCCGCATACTGCTTCATAAGCCTTGCCTGCTCCGGTGTAAGGGCAGTGCCAAGGGTTGCGACAACGTTTTCAAAGCCTGCCTGGTTTATGGCTATAACATCCATATACCCTTCGGCAAGAATAAGCTTTTTAACAGGAGAATTTTTCGCAAAGTTCAGCGAAAAAAGATTCCTGCTTTTTTTGAACACCGGCGTATCGCTTGTGTTCAGATATTTAGGACCGTCACCCTCGATAATGCGGCCTCCAAAGGCAATCACGTTGCCTCTCAGGTCGATAATGGGAAATATGACTCTTTCCCTGAAGGTGTCGTATACGCTGCTTCCGCTGCGTCCCACTGAGCGGACGCCTGCGGCGATCATTTCATCTTCGTTATATCCAAGGGCTGAAAGGTGCTTTTTAAGTCCGTCCCATGTACCTGGGGCGTATCCGAGGCCATACTTTTTTATTGTTTCCGGTTTAAGCTTTCTGGAGGCGAAATATTTAAGACCTCTTTTATCCTCTCCGGAAACCAGCATTTTGTAATAGTAATTTGCCGTGGCACGGTTTATTTCAAGTATGCGTTTTTTCAGCTCTGAAAGTTTGCTGTCATGACCGCTTTCGGGAACCTCAAGTCCTGCACGCTGGGCGAGCAGCTTTACTGCTTCAATATAGTCGAGGTTTTCAATGCGCTTTATAAAAGTGATCACATCTCCTCCTGCGCCGCAGCCAAAGCAGTAAAAGCTCTGAGTATCGGTGTATATATGAAAGGACGG
This sequence comes from uncultured Clostridia bacterium, assembly GCA_947586185.1. Taxonomy (GTDB): domain Bacteria; phylum Bacillota; class Clostridia; order Oscillospirales; family Ruminococcaceae; genus Porcipelethomonas. Next base: position 4,462 of record CANPXN010000008.1, on the reverse strand, counting down.
AGTTTTTTCGGAATGAAATGGACAAAGTCCGACAAAGTCATGTCCGCTGCGGAGAAGATTGACATAGCTTCCGATAACACTGTCAATTGTATTTGCTGATTTAAGCTGATACAAAAATTCGTCAGGCAATGCCATAAAATTCTCCATTCCACCGTATGTATGCTATTTCCATGAACGAGGTATAAACATTTCAGTATACAAATCAACGGCATAGCCGTCGCTCATCCCGGAAATGTAATCGCATACAGCACGGTCAACATCGTGTACTTCCATTATTTTTTTATATTCATCAGGCATTTCATCAGGATTTTTTCTGAAATGCTCATAGAGCTGTTCTATAAGGACCTTTGCCTTTTTTTCCTCTGATTTAGCTACAGAATTGGTGTATACCTTTTCAAAAAGAAATGCTCTTAATTCGTCATGAGCTTTTTTTATATCCTTTGTCATCCTGATCTCATCAGCGCCGTTTTCAGCGACTGATCTTACAAGTGTAGTGATCCTCTGGGATTTAGTTTTTCCGAGAACTCTTACAGGCATTTCAGGAAGCTGGGACGGCTTAAGTATTCCTGCTCTTATAGCGTCTTCTATATCATGATTTATATACGCTATTTTATCCGCAAGCCTTACCACATTGCCCTCACGGGTTTTTGCGACCATATTTGTGTGACAGGCTATACCATTTTTTACTTCATATGTAAGGTTAAGACCCTTGCCCTGATTTTCAATATAATCCACGACCCTGACGCTTTGGATGTAGTGCTTGAAGCCATAGGGGCATATCTCGTCTAAAATGGCTTCTCCCGAATGGCCAAAAGGGGAGTGTCCCAAATCATGACCCAGTGCAATTGCTTCGGTAAGATCCTCGTTCAGCCTCAGCGCACGTGAAATAGTCCTTGCTATCTGGGAAACTTCAAGAGTATGCGTAAGACGTGTCCTGTAGTGATCTCCCACGGGGGACAGAAAGACCTGAGTCTTACGCTTTAAGCGCCTGAACGAGTTGCAGTGAAGAATCCTGTCACGGTCACGCTGGAACTCTGTGCGCAGATTGCATTTTTCTTCATACCTTACTCTTTTTCCGTGTCCCGAAGCTGTACAGGCAAATGGACTGAGAGTGCTTAGCTCTATAACCTCGGTTTGTTCTCTTACTGTCAAAGCTTAGTTTCCTCCATCAATATAGGTAATACCGCAGCCACAGCGGCAGAATTGCGGTATGAACGCATAATGGCAGCGTTCTGCTGTTGTGGAAATCTATACATTATTTATTATACCAAATTATATGACAAAATTCAATACATAAAGCCAAAAAAATTAATGTTAAAAGATAACTGTAATTTTTTTTGAAAAGTACTTGACAAAAGAGATAAAAAAGGTTATTATAAATACAAGTAAATGCGCTGACGGGAAATAAAGCCGATGGACATTCTCAGAGAGCTGTCGTTTGGGTGAAAGACAGAAATGGATACCGGTCATAACTCCTCCCTGAGCAGTTTGTATAAACGCTTATGCTATTAGTACAAACCGGGTTCTCCCGTTAAAGAGATACGCATTAGTGGATGCGGCAGAGTGGGTATTTTAATACCAAGAAGAGTGGTACCGTGGAGATTTATGCTTCACCTCTTTGTAGTAAAAGGGGTGAAGCTTTTTTACACCCCAAGAAAAATCAGAAAGGGTTGATTTTATGAAAAACTTTGAAAAGTACACAAGACAGTATTTCCCAGTTAAAACCGAGGGAAAGTGGATGCAGAAGGATTACATAGACAAAGCTCCGATTTGGTGCAGTGTGGATCTGAGAGACGGAAATCAGGCTCTTATCAATCCTATGACACTGGAGGAAAAGCTTGAATTTTTCAAGTATCTTGTTAAAATAGGATTTAAGGAAATTGAGATCGGATTCCCGGCTGCGTCGGAAACGGAATATGAGTTCTGCCGTACGCTGATCGAAAAGGATATGATACCTGACGATGTTGCTATTCAGGTTCTTACTCAGTCAAGAGAACATATTATTGATAAGACATTCAAGGCTCTTGAGGGCTGCAAGAACGCTATTGTTCATCTCTACAATTCAACTTCGGTGGCTCAGAGGGAGCAGGTGTTCAAAAAGAACAAGGAAGAGATTATTGAAATTGCAGTGAAGGGCGCTAAGCTCTGTAAGGAATACCGTGAGAAATCAGGTGCAAAGGAATGCTATCACTTTGAATATTCACCGGAAAGCTTTACTGGTACAGAAATGGATTTTGCTCTGGAGATATGCAACGAGGTAATTAAAATCTGGGAGCCGACTGCTGACGATAAGGTGATCATAAATCTGCCGGTTACGGTTTCTCATTCAATGCCTCATGTTTATGCAAATCAGATCGAATATATGTGCGACAACCTGATAGACCGTGAAAACATTGTTGTATCCCTGCATCCTCATAACGACAGGGGCTGTGCAGTGGCAGACAGCGAAATGGGACTGCTTGCCGGCGCTGACAGAATAGAGGGTACACTGTTCGGAAACGGCGAAAGAACAGGTAACGTTGATATTGTTACTCTGGGTATGAACATGTTTTCACAGGGCGTTGATCCGGTTCTTGACTTCTCAAATATGCCGGAAATGACCTCGCTTTACGAGCGCGTTACGGGCATGCATGTTTACGAGCGTCAGCCATACAGCGGTCAGCTTGTTTTTGCAGCATTCAGCGGCTCTCATCAGGACGCTATTGCAAAGGGTATGAAGTGGCGTGAGGAAAAGAATTGTCAGTATTGGACAGTTCCTTATCTCCCGATCGATCCTAAGGATGTTGGAAGAGAATATGACGGGGATGTTATCCGTATAAACAGCCAGTCCGGTAAGGGCGGAATAGGATATATCCTGGAGCAGAATTTCGGGATCGTAATGCCTCAGAATATGCGTGAGCCTTTTGGCTATTATGTAAAGCATGTTTCTGACGTAAAGCATCGTGAGCTCCAGCCTAATGAGGTATACGAGCTGTTCAAGGAAAGCTTTATGAATGTAACCGCTCCTGTTGAGCCTGTGGAAGCTCATTACGTTCAGAAGGACGGCATTGATGCAAGTGTTACAGTAAAGTTTGAGGGTCAGACCAGCACAGGTACTGCCCATGGAAACGGAAGACTCAGCGCTGTAAGCAATGCACTTATGAAAATGCTGGGAATTAAGTACAATCTGCATACTTATACAGAGCATGCGCTTGAAAAGGGAGATTCTTCAAACGCTGTTTCCTATGTGGGCATAACAGACGAAAAAGGAAATAATTTCTGGGGAGTAGGATGCGATGCAGATATTATCAATTCTTCCATGTATGCTTTAATAAGTGCAGTAAATAATATGTTGAAATTTCAGTAAACTATCACATTAAAAACTTGACATTGTACACAGTTAAGTGTATAATGTAATTACAATTAAAATCAAAGGAGATTAACAATGAACAATATATTTAAAAAGATTGTTGCAATCGGTCTTGTTAGTGTAATGGCTGCTTCATTCACTGCATGCTCCGATAAGAAAAAAGGTAAGGACAAGATTACCACTGACAGTCTTACATCATCAGAACTTGAGTCCGTTATGAAGACTCCGTTCTCAATCAAGAAGTATGAGGACTCTTCTGCTTCTCAGGATCCTGTTGAAAGCGGCGACAGCAGCAGCGCTGATTCAAACAGTTCTGCCGGTGGAAATGATTCTTCAGCAGTAGATAACAACAATTCTTCCGGTGATGACTCAAACAATAGTCAGGTAGACAATAATAACAATAATAGCAATAGTAATAACGATAACAGCAGTAATAACGACAGTAAAAATGATAACATCAGCACTCCTAATCCGACAGATATTATATCTGATCCTAATGTCGTAATTGTTCCGGGTACAGATAAAAATGATCATCATGAGGGCGATCCGGTTGCCGGTAACAAGGAAGTAATGGAAGTCTACTGGATGGATATAAGCAAGAGAAGGGATATTGTCTTTGAGGGTGAGTATGTAAAGGCTACTTTCAAGATCAAGGATAATGCTCCTAATGGTACATATCCTCTTACCGTTGAATGGATGGATTTCGCAAACTTTGATGCTGGGGATGTAAAGCCTACACCTATTGAAGGTTCTGTAACAGTTGGCGGAAGCGCAGTTGAAACAAAGTTTAACAACAGCAGCGATTTCCAGCTCAAAATTGACGGCGTAAGCGGAAATCCTGGAGATGAGGTTACAGTTTTGATCAACGCTAAGAACAATCCTGGTTTTGTAGCATGTCTTTTCAGATTCGGCTATAACAGTGACGTTCTCGAATATGTACGAGGCGGCGTTGGTAGGGACTTTGGTCTTGCTCAGGGACTTAGTGAAGAAGAAATGGAAGAAATAGAATATTAATAAATTTGCGGATCTGCTAAGCAGGTGTTAAGTGACAAGCAAAATGCAAAATGTATAAAAAGCGGAGAAAAGCAGTAAATTTGCGGAACAGAGGTTATA
>CANPXN010000007.1 GCA_947586185.1 uncultured Clostridia bacterium | reverse complement strand
TGCGGAACAAGCCGACACCAACACCAATAACAGACATGCCGATAATAACCGCAGTAACAGGATTCTCAGAACAAGTGCTAACTACAGATGATAACACAGTACCAACACCACTAAGAACACCAGCTAATGTCACACCGCCCTCAGCTGCAAACAAAACAGGCATGTTAACTACCACCTTTCATCTAAATTTACTTGTTGTTGCCAACAAGCATTAAACCAGTTAAAACAGGTTTATCATCTATATTTAAAACTGAAATCATAACTTCTTTGTTGATAATATCCTGTAGAGTATCTAAAATGTAATCATCATCAGCATTATAGTCAGCGCCGAGAACCTGACGTATAGTATCTCTTTTTAGTCTGTATGATGATGGATAATAGCCGAAAATATCAGGTACGCCGCCGGTTATGAAATATAAATCATAGTTATCATAGTTAATAGACTCGCCTGTGTCCTTATCTGTGAACTTTCCATGTTTTCGTTTGTAACCTATAAATTTTGTCATTTTCTTTAGACTTCCTTTCACTTATTTATTTTTTCATTGTAAGCTATCTTATAACATCTTATAAGATGTTATATATTATATTATACATCTTTTTAGGAGTTTGTCAAGATGTCTTTTAAGATGTATAATTAATTTGTAAAATATTTACAGACGAGAAAAGGGAAATTATGAATTATATACAAAACTTAACTGAGTTTAGAAAAAAAAATGGAATTTCACAGAATAAATTAGCAGAATTGTTGCAAACAACACAGCAACAAATAAGCAAATATGAAAATGGCAAGCAGGAAATTCCGGTTAGGCATTTAATTAAAATTGCAGATACCTATAATGTATCAATAGATTATTTAATAGGGAGAAAACAAGAAGAAAATGTTATAACAGATGATATAAAAAATCTAATTAGTAGTTGGTACATTCTTTCAGAAAGAAACAAAGGAAAAGTTGAGCTATTAATAGAGCAGTTAATTGAAAGTCAATCTGAACTAAAAGAAATAATATAATAAAATCTAAATAGGAGATATTAAAAATGGAAGTAGAAATTATTATTTATACAGTTATAATGATAATTGCAATAATATCAATATGGAAACTTTTTGAATTTATAAAAGATAGAAAAAATAACAAAGATACATACAATTTAAAAGATTATAAATTTGAACAAGATAATCAAAATATTTATTATAATACTGATTATAATAATACATATAATGAAAGCAAAAATTATAATAATATATATCAACAAGATACCCCAGTATACTATAGAAATGACTATCCATATAAAAGAAAATATTTACTTACGAAAAATGAATTCTATTTTTATAAAAGGTTAAGACCAATAGCGGAAAAATATAATCTTAATATTCTTACCAAAATAAGAATAGCAGACTTGGTAGATGTTGATACTACAAAAACAAACGAATATTATAAATATTTTGCTAAAATTAAAGCAAAACACATTGATTTTGCGTTGGTTAATATAAATATGGAAGTTATATATTTAATAGAACTTGATGATTATACTCACTCTTACAAAAACAGAATAGAAAGAGATAATTTCGTTAATCAACTTTTATTAGAAACTGGATATAAATTAATAAGAACTTACGGTGATGTTAACCAAATTAATACATTGCTTTATAATACTATGAATAATTTAAAAAATACTGTAAATTAACTCAAACTTCCGCTATATAGCAATTAAGAGGTATGCCCATGGGCATGCCTCTTTTTTCAGCGTATTCATGTTTACAATATAAATAATTCGTACTTCCAACTGGTTAAGGTTTGATAACGAAATCGTGTGCTGCGCACAGGCACATTTTCAACCATTGAAAGATATTGAATTTATTGAAAATGAAAACATTTACAACAAATCCAACAGCTTACAACAGTTGAAAATGGGAGGCACGTAACTTTAGCTTTTTAACTATATTATATTATTGATATTATATAAAAACGCCTGAGAGATAACTCTCTGGCGTTTCAGTTTATTTATTGACATATAGAATTTAAGAAGTGTTATACATTTTATAAAAATAAGGTGAGATGCAGCGATACTTTAAATTAAGCACTTTATATAAATTTTATAGGAAAATAAGAAATGTATGCCTTCGGCATGATTTAAAATGGGGCTCTGCCCCAAACCCCGAGGAAGGAAGAAAGGGGGGATATTCGGAGACAATACATTCTGTCTTTTCTCCGAACCTCTTAACCCTATACAAACTGCACATCTCTTACATTTGGTGCAATTCGTTATTTTACTTTTTTTCGCTTTTTTTCTTTTCTTCACGCTCTGACCTGCGTAGTTGCTTGGCTATTTCCCCTTAACCATAAAATCTCTCTGCCTTATAGAATATTATAAGACAGAGAGAAAGTTTTATATATTTTAGCCTTCTTGATTCATTTCCCAGTTATGATAAACATTTTGGACATCATCGTTATCTTCCAAATGTTCAAGAAGTAAGTTCATCTTTTTAATGTGATCTTCATCAGTAAGTGCTGTATATGTAGCTGGAATCTGTTCAGATTCAGCCGACAAAACATTGTATCCTTTTTGAGTAAGGCCTTCACGAAGCTTTGATACAGATTCAGGCTCACATTCTATTTCGATTGCATCTTCATCTACAGAAAGGTCAAGCGCATCAAATTCAAATGCATCTTCCATAATTACATCTTCATCAACATTATTGTTTTCAACAATAACTATGCCTTTTTTGCTGAACATAAATGATACACAGCCTGAGGTTCCAAGGTTACCGCCGAATTTATCGAAGTAATGACGGATATCTCCTGCTGTACGATTTTTATTATCTGTAAGGCATTCAACGATAACTGCAACACCGTTTGGACCATATCCCTCATAAACCATTGTTTCGTAATTGTTTTTGTCTCCGCCGCCTGCCGCTTTTTTAATGACCCTGTCAATATTATCGTTAGGTACATTATTGGCTTTAGCTTTTGCAATAAGATCACGAAGCTTTGCATTGTTGTTTGGATCAGGGCCGCCTTCTTTGACACAAACAGTAATTTCGCGGCCGATCTTTGTAAAAATTTTACCCTTTACGGCGTCAGTAGCCTCTTTTTTTCTTTTAATATTGTTCCATTTTGAATGTCCTGACATAAAATTTACACCTCTCAAGGAATTATTACTTCTTCCATATTCCAGATAATTTCAAAAAGCTGAGATATTCTTTCTGTTTGACCTGAAAGATGGAGATAACCGAATAAACATTCCAGAGCAGTAGCTCTCCTGTAATCAGCAGTATTTGAATGCTTTGGAACAGAATTTCCTGTTGCATTTCTTCCCCGCTTTACAAAAGAAATTTCTTCTTCATTAAGCATAGGCATAACTTTTTCCAATGCTCTTGACTGATATTCGGCACAAACACGATTAACTTTTATTTTATGAAGCTTTGCAACAGGCATATTTGCTATTTGCAAAATGTGTTCACGAACTAAAACCTCGTAAACGCTATCGCCTAAAAATGCAAGAGCTAAAGGGCTGTATTGATTTATTTTATTCATAGTCTTACCTTATATAATCAAATTCAAATCCAAATATATCAACAGTATCGCCCTCATTGATACCCATTTCTTCCAGCTTATCTATTATACCGCTTTTTCGTAGAACCTGCTGAAAGTATTGCAATGATGAGTAATCATCCATACTGATAGTTCTCATTATTGGATCAAGCCATGGCGCATCTATATAATAGATACCATCAATAACTTCAATTTCAAATTTATTGTTATCTGAGATACTTTTTTCAAGTTCTTCCCTCGTAATAGGTTCTGCTTCATATTCTTTAACAGGAGGAAGCTTCTCCAATTCTAATGATACAGCCTGCATAAGTTCTTTTGTCCCTGCTGTTGTAGCAGCGGAAATGCAAAAAAACTTATAACCCTTATTTTCAATGAAATTTTTTAAATCGGAAATCTGTTCATCAGTTGCCATATCAGATTTATTTGCCGCAACGATCTGAGGACATTTTGCTAAATCTTCACTGAAATTTTGTAGTTCTTCGTTTATGATATTAAAATCCTCTATAGGATTTCTTCCTTCAATACCGGATACATCAAGCACATGTACTATCAGTCTGCATCTCTCAACATGTCTTAAAAATTCATGTCCCAGTCCAATTCCATCACTTGCACCTTCGATAAGACCCGGTATATCTGCCATAACAAAAGAATGTTCAGCATCAATTTTTACAACTCCAAGAACAGGAGTAAGGGTAGTAAAATGATAGTTTGCGATTTTAGGCTTTGCTGCACTGACAACTGAAATTAATGTAGATTTTCCTACGTTAGGAAATCCCACTAATCCAACATCAGCTATAAGTTTAAGCTCAAGAGTTACTTCAAGCTCTTCCCCTGGATATCCTGGCTTAGCAAAGCGAGGAATCTGCCTTGTAGACGTAGCAAAGTTCATATTACCCTTGCCGCCTCTGCCGCCTTTAGCGATTATTTTAGGCTCATCTGACGAAACATCAGCAATAATACGTCCTGTTTCAGAGTTACGGATTATAGTACCTCTTGGAACCTTTATAATTAAATCTGGAGCGCTCTTTCCGGTACATCTCTTTGCACCGCCATTCTGTCCGTTTTCTGCTGAATATTTACGCTTATATCTAAAGTCAATAAGCGAGGAATAATTATCATCAGCAATAAAAATAACATTGCCTCCGTTTCCTCCGTCTCCTCCGTCAGGACCGCCGGCTGCCACATATTTTTCTCTGTGAAAGGATATTGCACCATCTCCGCCGTTTCCGGCTTTAATTTTTATTTTTGCCTTATCTACAAACATAATCTACCTCATAATTTTAGCTTTAAAAACAAAATCCCAAGCAAAAGCCCGGGATTTTATAAAAAATCAGAATCTGATTACTGCTCTGCGTATACACAAACCTTTTTGCGATCACGGCCTACACGTTCAAATTTAACTTTACCGTTTACAAGTGCAAAAAGAGTATCGTCTGAACCAATGCCTACACCTGTACCTGGATGAATATGTGTACCTCTCTGACGTACAATAATATTACCAGCTGTTACATACTGACCGTCAGCTCTCTTAACGCCAAGTCTCTTAGCTTCTGAGTCACGTCCGTTCTTAGTTGAACCAACACCTTTTTTATGAGCAAAGAACTGCATACTAATTTTAAGCATACTTACACCTCCGTAATTTTAATCTTAACATTTTTACTAAATTGCTGTGATAACAGTTTAACATGAAGCTTAAAACCTTTCAAAATACCCTGAAAAACACTATCACAGTAATCAACAGCTTTGAAGGTTATAACATTATCACCTTCAGTTATTTCAGCATTAAATCTGAATATCTCACTTATTGTGTTTGCAGTAAGCTGAACAGCGGAAGAAATACTTGCGCAAACTATATCGCTTCCTAAATCAGCATAACCTGCATGTCCATAGACCTTAAAGCCGCATATCATGTCGTTCTTTTGAAAGAACTCAGCAACAATCATAGATTAAGCCTTGATTGCTTCGATTTTTACCTGAGTGTAAGGCTGTCTGTGACCCTGCTTTTTCTTTTCACCCTTCTTAGGCTTATAAGTGAAAACAGTGATCTTCTTTGCCTTGCCATTCTTCAGAACTTTAGCTTCAACAGTTGCATTATCAACATATGGCGCACCAACAGTAATACCATTGTCACCGCTTACTGCTACAACCTTGAAGTTTACAGTCTGATCAGCTTCGGCATTAAGCTTTTCTACAAAAAGGGTATCCCCTTCCTTTACCTGATACTGCTTACCGCCTGTTTCAATAACTGCGTACATTTTCGGCACCTGCCTTTTCCATAAACTCGCTACGTACGGTGCTTTTATATAAAGCTTTAAAACCGTACAATATGCGGCTTAATTATTTTACCATATTACTGCCATTTTGTCAAGCTTTTTTTGAACCTTATGATACAAATGACAAAAAAGCTTTATAAGTCATATATACGTCAATTTTTGAAACTGTTTCAAATGGAGCATGCATAGAAAGTACCGGAACGCCCACGTCAATTGTATCCACATTCAAATTGGCAATATATGCTGCAACAGTTCCGCCGCCGCCAAAATCGACTTTTCCAAGCTCACCTGTCTGCCAAATAACGTCATGCTTATCAAGCAGCTTTCTGATTTTTCCAACATATTCAGCAGAAGCATCCGAGGTTCCGGATTTTCCTCTTGCTCCTGTGTATTTTGTTACAACAACGCCATGATTGATATAAGCACAGTTATTTTTCTCCATAACATCAGGAAATGTTGGGTCGAATGCAGCGTTAACATCTGCTGACATACATTCTGAATTGGAAAGCACAGTGCGTCCTTCACATCCGAACTCAGCAGCAATGTCTGCAATAAAATATTTAAGATATGCTGATTGCAGACCTGTATTGCCATCACTTCCGGTTTCTTCCTTATCTGTAAGAATGGTAACAGCTGTATGCTTAGGGTTCTTGCATTTTATTGTTGCCATTAACGCTGTATAAGCACATACCCTGTCATCATGGCCATAAGAGCCAACCATACTTCTGTCAAATCCTATATCTCTTGCTTTGAATGCCGGAACAGCTTCAAGCTCTGCTGAAATGAAATCATCCTCAATTATACCGTATTTTTCATTAAGTATGCTCATTATATTAAGCTTGACAGCTTCGCTGAGATCGTCTTCCTTGAAAGGTCTTGATCCTATGAGAATATTAAGCTCCTCCCCTTTTACGCCTTGAGCCAGAGTCCTTTTCATTTGCTCTGTTGCAAGATGAGGAAGAAGGTCATTTACGCAGAACACAGGATCATCTTCATCCTCACCGATCTTTATGCTGATTTTACTGCCGTCAGCCTTAATTATAACTCCATGCAGCGCAAGCGGAATAGTAGTCCACTGATACTTTTTTATTCCGCCGTAGTAATGTGTTTTAAAAAGTGCAAGTTCATTACTCTCATACAGCGGATTTTGTTTTAAATCAAGCCTTGGTGAATCAATGTGTGCTGCACAGAGCCTAACTCCCTTTGAAATATCTTCAGAACCGATAACAGCCATTATAATAGCTTTTCCACGGTTATTGCGGTATATCTTATCACCTGCTTCAAGCTTCATTCCAATTTTATATTCAACAAAGCCCTGAGCCTCAATCATCTTAATAGTTTCTTCAACGGCTTCACGCTCTGTTTTAGCATTATCAAGAAACTTTTTATAACCCTCGCAGAATTTATCACACTTCTTAATTTCTTCTGATTTCATAGAAAGTACTGCATTATTTTTCTTTGAAAGCAGCTCTTTCTTTAGTTCTTTGCCTTCGCTTTTATCTTTGCTCATTTTAACAACCTCCGTTAGCTTTTATATTTATTATAATAATAATCTTTAATTTTATCCGAAACTTCTTTAGCGACATCAAAAAGATTTTTCATATCGCCATTATTCTTTATTATAAAGTCAGAATTTTGTCTAAAAAAATCCTCTTGATACTGAGAAGACATTCTGTTTAAAGCTGCATCTTCAGTAAGCTTATCCCTGTTAATTATGCGGCTTAGACGTATAGCTTCCTTTGCAATTACTGATATAATTAGCTCGCAAAAATCGTCTGCTCTGCTTTCAAACAGCGTAGGAGCGTCCAGCAAAATTAGCTTACTGCCTTTTTTTGAATAATGCCTTATGGTTTTCAGTATCTCAGAAGTAATATATGGATATGTAACGCTGTTAAGAAGTTCAAGCTTTTTCTTGTCTGTAAAAACAAGCTTGGAAAGTTTTTGTCTGTTAAGCGACCCATCGTCAAGCAGTATGTCTTTTCCGAAAAATTCACATATTTCACAAAGACAAGGCATCCCTTTTTCCATAACTTTTCTTGCGATAATATCAGCATTTATAATTGAAAATCCGTTTTCTTCAAAAACCTTACAGACAGTTGTTTTACCGGCACCTGTCTGTCCGGTAAGTCCCACAACCATAACCCCTTCAAGACTGTTCATAAGCTTATCACCTCAAATCCTGCTGACCTCAGCAATCTGTTATATACAGCAAGACCAACGCCCTCCTTTGAAGGTGATCTTACGATTATATTATCCGCTCCCTTTTCATCCAATGAACGAAGTTTTGAAAAAATATTATGCGCCTGTTCCCTGCTGCTGCTTCCATAGGTTTCATATTGGCATGTGATATCCATATTATCCACATCGCAGTCATATATTAGCGCATAAGTGTTATTTCCTGCATGTTTATTCACATAGCGGCAATACTCTTCAAGTGTTCCTTCAACGAGAACCACATTTGCTTTTGGAGAATAATGTTTGTATTTCATTCCCGGAGACGGAGCTTCTCTGTCCGGAGAAATATCATGCAGTATTGCGTCATCTATAATGACATTTTCAGTAACTTCAAGTAAATCACTACGTGTTATAAAACCAGGTCTTAGGATTCTGATAGTTTTGTCATCATCGAAAGAAATAACAGTTGATTCAACACCATAAAGGCTATCACCACCGTTTACAACAGCAGGAATTATTCCATTCATATCATTTATAACATGCTCAGCCGAAGTAGGGCTCGGGTATCCTGATTTGTTTGCCGACGGTGCAGCGATCTGGCATCCTGAAAGCTTAATAAGCTTATTTGCAATTACATTTGAAGGCATTCTCACACCAACTGTATTAAGCCCCCCCGATGTAACATCCGGTATAACATCATTTTTATCCAGAACAATTGTAAGAGGTCCTGGCCAGAACTTTTCTGCAATCTTATATGCCAGATCAGGAATATTGTGAGCGATCTGTTCGAGCTCAATTATGTCTGCTATGTGAACAATAAGCGGATTATCAGCCGGTCTGCCCTTTGCTTTAAAAATTTTCATAACAGCATCGGGATTTCTTGCATCTGCTGCTAACCCATATACTGTTTCAGTAGGGATTCCAACGATCTCGCCGCTTCTGATAAGCTCTGCCGCTTTAATAAGATCAGCATCTGAGCTGGAAAGTAAAACTGTTTCCATAGACCTTTACCTCTGCTGCATTGCAAGCTTTGCTGCCTGGTCAGCTGTTGCAAGCGCATCAATTATTTCTTCCAGATTTCCGTTAAGCACATCCTCAAGTCGATATAAAGTCAGACCGATTCTGTGATCAGTAATTCTGCCCTGAGGATAATTATATGTTCTAATACGCTCAGACCTATCGCCAGTTCCAACCTGCATTCTTCTTTCTGATGCAATTTTATCATCATGCTCTTGCTGAAGCGACTCGTACAGTCTTGATTTAAGAATTTTCATAGCTTTATCCTTATTTTTATACTGACTTCTTTCATCCTGACATTCAACAACTACTCCGGTAGGCAAATGAGTAATTCTAACTGCGGATTCTGTTTTATTAATATGCTGTCCTCCTGCACCGCTTGCTCTGAAAACATCTATTTTAAGATCAGTAGGGTTAATGTCAAGTTCTACATCGTCAGCTTCAACAAGAACTGCAACGGTAACTGTTGAGGTGTGGATTCTTCCCTGTGATTCAGTTTCAGGAACACGCTGAACTCTGTGAACTCCGCTTTCATATTTAAAACGGGAATATGCACCTTCACCCTCAATTAAAAAGCTGATTTCCTTATATCCTCCAAGTTCTGTTCCGTTAGAGTTAAGAACCTCCTGTTTCCAACCCTTTGACTCAGCATACATAGTATACATTCTGTAAAGCGAGTTGGCAAATAATGCTGCTTCTTCGCCGCCTGCACCGCCTCGGATTTCAATAATAACATTTTTTTCATCATTAGGATCCTTTGGCAACAGCATAATTTTAAGTTCATCAAGGCATGAAGACATGATTTCTTTCGATTCCTCAAATTGACTTTGAACCATCTCCTTAAAGTCCTTGTCAAGTCCGCCGTCTTCAAGCATTTCCTTTGCTTCTGAAAAGTTATTTTCTGCTGATGAATATTCATTATATTTTTCAATAATAGGAGTGAGATTTTTATACTCTTTCATTAAGTCGGCATACAGCTTGTTATCATTTACCACATCCGGTTCTGAAAGCTTATTGCTTATTTCATTATACCTAAGCTCCATTAATTTTAACTTTTCCAACATACGCTATAATCCATCCTGTCTGTTATATTTCCTGTTTATCAGCTTCGTTCCGTATGACCTGTCGGATATTCTTTTCGATTTTATTTCTCGGTACCATAAATTCTCTTGAACAGGTCACACACCTAAGCTTAAAATCCATACCCGAACGAATCACATACATTTTGTTTCCGCCGCATGGATGAGCTTTTTTCATGATTAGTATATCCTTTGGCTGTACATCCATAATTATGCTCCTGTAAAAATAAAAATTAAAATATAAGCCTTTTACATTTTATTATACCCTATTTTTTTAATATAGGCAATATTTTCTTTAAATATTTTTTGATTTTTTATAAAAAATATTAAAGCAAAACCATAAAAAAGGAGAATACAAGGTATGATAACAAAAATTTCAGCTGAGTTTCCGGAAGTTGAGTTTGCAGAAATGGCAGCAAAAAGAATTCGTGAAACAGTATCCGGATTAAAAAAAGTCACGATTTCTTTAAATAAAAATAAATTTAAGATATCAGCAGATGAAGAATACACAGAACCGGGTAAAATGTTTGTGCTTCTTCCAGCCGCAATAAATTCTGCAAATTATTATACAGGACTTATGACGCGAGAAATAGTAGAGTCACAGATCAAAGAACCTCTTTTAACAAAATCAGTTCATTTGCGCATATCATGCGAAAGCAAAAACATTCACAATATATCCCAGATTATATCTTCATATGGAGGATATGAAATAAAAATCGAACCGTAAGCGGCCTTGCATAAATAAACTCATGCCCTCATAGTATTTACAGAGGCATTACTGCTGAGCAATACCGATCTATATGGAGCCGGTATAAGTTACAAAACAGATTCAGACGAATCGGAAAGGCAAGGAATTTATGAAAAAGTATCTACCTGAGGGCTGTATTATGAATTCACCTGAAAATGAAAAAGCTATCAGCTCTGAATATGCAATGCAGGAGGCTTTGAGCAGCGGAGCAATTCTTGAGGCTCGTGTTTCTGTATGTGATAATGAACACAATTTGATTGTAGATCTTCCATGTATGAAAGGAATAATACCAAGAGTTGAAGGTGCTGTCGGTATTGACAGCGGAGCAACAAGAGATATAGCTCTTATATCAAAGGTTAATAAGCCGGTATGTTTTAAAGTACTTTCAATAAGAAAAGATAAATACGGTAATAATGAAGCAATTTTATCCAGAAGAGCTGTACAGGAAGAATGTTATAATAATTACATTATAAATTTTAAGCCTGGAGATATTATTCCAGCCAAAGTAACACATCTTGAACAATTCGGATGCTTTGTAGATATTGGCTGCGGAATACCGTCTCTCATTCCAATTGATACTATATCAGTTTCAAGAATTTCTCACCCATCAGACAGGTTTTATACAGGTCAGGACATTAAAGTTATTGTTAAAGGTATAGAAAATGATAAAATATTACTTTCGCACAAAGAGCTTTTAGGCACATGGGAAGAAAATGCGGAGATGTTTAACGTTGGAGAAACAGTTTCCGGAGTAGTAAGATCTATTGAAGATTATGGCATTTTTATAGAGCTGTCGCCCAATCTTGCAGGACTTGCTGAACCAAGAAAGGATACACACATAGGTCAGCATGCAAGTGTTTACATAAAGTCAATTATACCGGATAAAATGAAAGTCAAGCTTATAATTGTAGATGTATTTAATGCAGAATATAAACATAATCCAATAAAGTATTTTGTTAATGATAATCACATCTCATACTGGAGATATACACCTGATTCATCAAATAAAATAATTGATTCCTTTTTCTAAAGAAATATGTTTAAAGCCTCCTATGGCTACAATGCCATAGGAGGCTAATTATCATTAAAATCGGAGCAAGCGCTGATAAGCTGGCTTAATCAGCGTGCGTCGGTTACATACTTAATTATTTTATTATAGAAGAACCGGTCATCTCAACTGGCTGTTCAAGTCCTAAAAGTTTAAGCATAGTTGGTGCAATATCTGCAAGAACGCCTTCTTCACGAAGCTCACAATCTTTACCTACTACAATAAATGGAACAGGATTTGTTGTATGAGCTGTAAACGGAGAACCGTCCTCTTCATACATCTTATCTGCATTTCCATGGTCAGCTGTAATAAGCGCCACACCGCCCTTTGCAAGTATTGCATCAACGGTTTTACCTACACACTCATCTACAGCTTCAACAGCTGCTTTAGCAGCGTCAAAAACTCCTGTATGTCCAACCATATCACAGTTAGCATAATTGAGAATTACAACGTCATATTTATCTGATTCGATTCTCTTTACAACTTCGCTGCAAACCTCAGGTGCGCTCATTTCCGGCTGCAAATCATAGGTTGCTACGGCTGGTGATTTAATAAGCGCTCTGTCCTCATTCTCATATGGTGCTTCAACGCCTCCGTTAAAGAAGAATGTAACATGTGCATACTTTTCAGTTTCAGCAATTCTGAGCTGTGAAAGTCCTTTTTTACTTATATATTCACCAAAAGTATTGATAAGTGACTGAGGCTTAAATGCTACATCAACATTAGGCATAGTAGCATCGTATTGAGTCATGCAGACAAATTTTACATTCAGCTTTTCACGGTCAAAGCCTGTAAATGCGTCATCAACAAAAGTTCTTGTAATTTCTCTTGCACGGTCAGGACGGAAATTGAAGAACACAATACTGTCGCCTGACTTAATCATACCGTTCTTGTCGCATACAACAGGAACAACAAACTCATCAGTAACGTCAGCTGCATAGGATTTTTCCATTGCAGTGACAGGATTTGAAACATATTCACCAATGCCCTTAGCCATTGCGTTATATGCCTTTTCGACTCTATCCCAGCGGTTATCTCTGTCCATAGCATAATAACGTCCGCTAATTGTTGCAATTTTTCCTATGCCAATTTCTTTCATTTTAGCTTCAAGCTCTTCAATAAATTCTTTGCCGCTTGAAGGCGGAACATCACGTCCATCCATAAAACAGTGGACATAAACATTTTCAAGTCCCATTTTCTTAGCCATATCAAGCAGTCCATAAAGATGTGTATTGTGGCTATGAACACCACCACTTGAAAGAAGGCCCATAAAATGCAGTGACGAATTATTTTCTTTACAATTATTTACAGCATCAATAATTGCCTCATTTTCAAGAATCTTACCTTCGTTGATGGACTTAGTTATCCTTGTAAGCTCCTGATAAACAATTCTTCCGGCACCAATATTTGTATGACCTACCTCAGAATTTCCCATCTGTCCGTCAGGAAGACCTACATCCATACCGCTTGCCCCAATTTTAGTATTAGGGCATTCTTTCAAATATCTTGTCAGGTTAGGCGTATTTGCGGCAGTAATTGCATTGCCGTAATCGCTTGGATTATATCCGAAACCATCCATTATTATAAGTGCAACTGGTTTTTTACTCATATGATTAACCTTTCAATAAGAATTATTTTAATCAGCCTTCAACAGCAGCCTGTACAATTGTATTGAAATCAGCAGCCTTGAGTGATGCGCCGCCTATAAGTCCGCCATCTACATTTGGCTTTGAAAGAAGCTCAGCTGCATTTCCGGCATTCATTGAACCGCCATACTGAATTGTAACAGCGTCGGCTGTAGCCTGGTCATAAATCTTAGCAAGTGTTGAACGGATAAATCCGCATACCTCTTCGGCCTGATCAGCTGTAGCTGTTTTTCCGGTGCCGATAGCCCATACAGGCTCGTATGCAATGACAGTTTTCTTAACATCTTCCTTTGATACATCAAAGAGGTCAAGCTTTATCTGACGTGCAATTACTTCTTCAGTAATATTGCATTCACGTTCCCAAAGAAGCTCACCTACGCATACGATAGGCTTTAATCCGGCAGCAAGAGCAGCCTTAGTTCTCTTATTTACAGTTTCATCTGTTTCACCGAAATACTGTCTTCTTTCAGAATGTCCGATAACTACATACTCAACGCCAAGCTCAACGAGCATATCAGCTGAAATTTCACCTGTAAATGCTCCGCTCTTTTCAAAATGTACGTTTTCTGCACCGATCTTTACGTTTGATCCATCAGTTACGCTGATCGCAGTTTCAAGGTTAGTGAAAGGTACGCATGCGATTACTTCGACTTTGCCTTCTGCATTTGCAACAAGAGGCTTGATTGCTTCAAGAAGCTCCTTAGCTTCAGGACGTGCTTTATTCATTTTCCAGTTACCGGCAATTATTGCCTTTCTTACTGATTTATTCATTACATATACTCCTTTAAAAATTTACTTTAATTAAGCTAAGAGAACAAGGTTTCCCCTGTTCTCTGTTAAAAATTACTTTTCTGCAATTACATCAACGCCTGGAAGCACCTTACCCTCGAGATATTCAAGAGAAGCACCGCCGCCTGTTGAAATATGACTCATTTTATCTGCAAATCCAAGCTGCATAACAGCTGCTGCTGAATCTCCGCCGCCGATAATTGTTGTAGCATCTGTTTCTGCAAGTGCCTTTGCAACTGCAATTGTTCCCTTAGCAAGAACAGGATTTTCAAATACGCCCATAGGACCATTCCATACAACTGTCTTTGCAGATTTAACAGCATCAGCAAAGATTTCCTGTGTTTTTGTACCTATGTCAAGACCCATTTTATCAGCAGGAATCTTATCAGCGTCACAGTTTTCGATAGAAATTTCAGCGTCAATTGGATCAGGGAATGAAGCTGCAACTGAAGCGTCAACTGGAAGAAGAATCTTCTTGCCGAGCTTTTCAGCCTTTGCAAGCATTTCTTTGCAGTAGTCAAGCTTTTCAAGGTCTACAAGGGAAGTACCGATTTCGCCACCCTGAGCCTTTAAGAATGTGTATGCCATACCGCCGCCGATAATGAGTGTATCACACTTTTCAAGAAGGTTTGAAATAACATTGAGCTTATCTGCAACCTTAGCGCCGCCAAGAATAGCAACAAATGGTCTGACAGGAACCTCTACAGCATTTCCAAGATACTGAATTTCCTTCTGCATGAGATAGCCAACTGCTGTTTCCTTAACAAACTTTGTTACACCAGCTGTTGAAGCATGAGCTCTGTGTGCTGAACCGAAAGCATCCATAACAAATACTTCATTATCAACCAGATCAGCAAGCTCCTTAGCAAAAGCTTCACCGTTCTTTGTTTCTTCAGCGCCTCTGAATCTTGTATTTTCAAGAACTACGATTTCGCCGTCCTTCATTTCAGCAACTGCCTTCTTGGCATTTTCGCCTACAACTACATCGTCCTTAGCAAATTTTACATTTGTGTCAACGAGCTGTGCAAGTCTTTCAGCGGCTGGAGCAAGTGAAAACTTATCCTCTGGGCCATTCTTAGGCTTTCCTAAATGTGAGCAAAGCACAACCTTACCGCCATCGGCAACGAGTTTCTTGATAGTTGGAAGAGCTGCCTGAATTCTGTTATCATTTGTGATAACTCCGTCTTTAAGCGGAACATTAAAGTCAACTCTTACGAGAACCTTTTTACCCTTAACATTAATGTCATCAACTGAAACCTTGTTTAATCCTGCCATTTAATAAACATCCTTTCATTTAATACATGATCAAGGCTGTTATTATTTTAACAACCATCCTCTATATTTTACACTATTTTAGTGCATTTTGCAAGTATTTTTTTACAGTATATAAAAATTTTACCTTTGTGGTCCTCTGATAACAACGCCGACCACATTGTGACCAGCATTACAAGCAACGGCTGCACCTATCTGAATTGTACATTCAGGAGGATAACCGAACTTTTTAGTCATTTCCTTTTCGAGAGCTTTCGGAAGAACATCACTGCTTCCTTTTATTATGACATACGGTGTTTGAGGAGTCATAGATTTTTCCACTTCTGAAAGCATCTTAGAAATGATATTCTTTTCGCCTCTGATCTTTCCCGTAACTTCTGAAACTCCCCCAGCGATCTTTATGATCGGACGCAGCCCGAGCAACTCGCCGGCAAATGCAGCAGCGGAGGAAAGTCTTCCGGAGCGCTTGCAATACTTGAGTGTAAGCGGAACAAAATGAACCTCTGCACAATTAAACCATTCATTAAGGTAATCAAGTATATCATCAATATTTGTGCATTTTTGAGCCTTTAAAGCCGCCTGCATAACCGGATATCCATATACGCCGGTATAATTTTTGGAATCAACAACATGGATGCGCATTTTTTCACCATGCTTTTTTACGAATTCTTCCTTTGCACGAACAGCATTGTGATAGGTGCCGGAACCTGTAGAGCTAATAGTAACATATATAACATCCGTCCAGCCTTCTTCAAAAAGTTCTTTATAAATATCCAGAATTTCCATAGCTGTGAGCTGAGAAGTGGTTGGCATTTCTTTTGCATTATCCATCATCTGATAAAATTCTTCGTTTGTAAAATCAATTCGTTCCCTGTAACCAATGCCGTCAACAGTTACAGGAAAACACATTATTCTTATCCCAAGCTTCTTCTCATCCTCGGCTGAAATATCACAGGTAGAATCCGTAAGTATTTTTATTTTCTGCATCATAATTCTAAAACTCCTTAATCCCAAGTATATTTTGTGAGTTTTCCTTCCCTTGACAAATCAGGAAAATCCCATTGTCTAAGGACTTCATAAACCGCTACTGCAACAGAATTTGATAAATTCAGACTTCTTAAATCGTTGCGCATCGGTATTCTAACACATTTTTCCTTATTGTTATAAAGTAGTGACTCATCGAGCCCCTTATCCTCTCTCCCAAAAACAATACAGGCATTATCCGGATAAGAAACTTCACTGTAAACATTTTTACCCTTTGTTGTAAAGAAAAAACATCTGCCAATATTTTTCTGAAAAAATGCTTCAATATTGTCGTAATAGTATATATCCAGTTTATTCCAATAATCAAGGCCTGCTCTTTTAAGCTTTTTATCGGTAATTTCAAAGCCAAAAGGTTTAATCAGATGCAGCTTAGCTCCGGTTACTGCGCATGTACGCGCAATATTTCCCGTATTTTGCGGAATCTGAGGTTCAACAAGTACAATATTCAAATTGCTCATTTTATCACCTTTTTATATTATAACAAAAATTTGATTTTAATTCAACATCCTCAGTGAAAAATGCCATATATTTAACTGCATTTTTTTGATCATGTTACAGATAATATTCAATAAGGGCTTGCTTCGTCATTAAACGCAGCAAGGTGCAGCATTAGATGCACTGATACCTAAAATTGAACTTATCGTCTTAAAGACGGTAAATTTTGTTTAAGTTATTGTCAAACTGAAAGGATGATTGAAATGGAAATTAAACCGTTAATGAAAGGTGCGGCTGCCGGAGCAGCTGTCGGCACAGTTTGTTATGTTATATCCAAATCCTCTGAAAGACAGAAAAAGTCTTTGAAGAGGAATACAGGAAAAGCTATTAAGGCTTTTGGAAGCGTAGTTGAAGGCTTTTCAGATATGATGGGCTAAGGCAAAAGCGTGAGCGTTAATTATTGCTCACGCTTTTGTTTTTGCGGTATGTCATATAGCTTTCAAGGATTATGACTGCCGCTACTGCATCAACAATGTTTTTACGCTTTTTCCCACGTGTATTTGTCTGATTCAAATAATTATGCGCCGAAACTGTAGTACATCTTTCATCCCATAGTTCTACCTGAATTCCGGTCAGTTCATTAAGTCTATCAGCAAATAGTTTACATTTTTCAGCACGTTCTCCAAGTGTTCCATTCATATTTTTCGGATATCCAACAACTATTAGCTCTGCACTATGCTCTTTGACGGCATCAGCAGTCTTTTGAATACATTTATCAAAATCTTTTTCATGTATAACGCCTGCTGGAGATGCAAGCATTTCAGATTTATCGCAAACAGCAAGTCCTGTTCTTGCATCTCCAAAATCAACAGAAATAATTTTCATAACGGTTGCCCTCCCCTTTTACCAAGGCTTTACGCTGCCGATTATTTCCTTAACAGATGAAATATTATTGTCGTCGAGAAATTCGTTTATTTCGTTGATTATATCAATTGCCGCATATGGATTTGTAAACATTGCGGCTCCAACCTGAACAGCGCTTGCACCTGCCATCATCATTTCTATGGCATCCTTTCCGGTGCTTATTCCTCCCATTCCTATCACAGGGATCTTTACAGCATTTGCTGTCTGCCACACCATTCTTACTGCAACAGGGAAAACTGCCGGACCTGACAGACCACCCATATTATTGTGAAGAATTGGGCGGCGTGTATTTATATCAATTCTCATTCCTAAAAGGGTATTTATCAGCGATACTGCGTCTGCACCTTCTGCTTCAACTGATTTTGCAATTTCAGTTATACTTGTAACATTCGGAGAAAGCTTGACTATAAGGGGCTTTTTTGTAGCCTTTCTGACTTGTGCGGTTATCCCTGCTGCTCCCTCGCATGTAGCACCAAATGCTAAACCGCCCTCCTTAACATTAGGGCAGGAGATATTAAGTTCGATCATATGAACATCTGTTTTATCAAGCTTCTGGGCAATTTCAACGCATTCACCAGCAGTGGAGCCGGCTATATTTGCTATTATAACAGTGTCCTTTTTCAAAAGATTAGGCAGTTCATAGCTTAAAAACTTATCAATTCCAGGGTTTTGCAATCCTACTGAATTAAGCATGCCTGATGGAGTCTCAGCTATTCTCGGAGGAAGATTTCCATTTCGCTTTGTTATAGTTGTACCTTTTGTAGCAATTCCTCCAAGCTTTGAAAGAGGAAAAAGCTGCTCATACTCTCTGCCATATCCGAATACGCCGGATGCTGGGATAACCGGATTTTTAAACTCAACTCCGGCAATGTTTACAGACAAATCAGCCATTACCAGATAACCTCCTTTGAATTGAATACAGGACCGTCCTGGCAAACATGTGCAAAGTGTTCCTGATCGTTTCTGTTTATTTTACATGCACATACAAGACATGCTCCTATGCCGCATCCCATTCTCTCTTCAAGGGATACCTGACAAAAGATGTTATTTGAATTTGCAATTTCAGAAACTGCTTTAAGCATAGGAGTTGGACCGCAGGCACAGATCATATCCGGATTGCCTCTTTCCGCCATGATATTTTTAAGGACATCGGTTACAAAGCCTTTTATGCCTGCTGAACCATCGTCCGTACAAAGAATGGTTTCAGCTCCGGCTGCCTCAAAATCACTCTGTAAAATAACCATATCTGTGCTTCTGAAGCCTGATATTGCAACAGCCTTGCTGCCATACAGCTTTGCAAGAGGAAGCATAGGAGGTGTTCCAATACCTCCGCCTATAAGAACGACGTTTTTAACATCCTCAGGAGTTTTGAATCCCCTTCCAAGCGGTGCGAGCATATCTATAAGCTCTCCCCTGTTAAGCTGAGCTATAATTTCAGTTCCGTCGCCTTTAACTGCAAATACAATTCGGAGAGTTCCCTTGACTTTATCAATATCGCATATGGAAATAGGACGCCTTAATGTTTTTCCAGCTGGAAGTATATGAACAAACTGACCTGGAGCTGCTATTTCTGTAATTTCAGGACAAAGAATTTCCATGCTGAACATATCACGTGCAATTGCTGTTTTACTGATTATCTGATATTTCCCCTGTTTATATTTCATTGTAATTCCTTTCATATTTTATAGAAACATGGGCGGAAACTGATCCGCCCATAAATATTAGATCTTTGTAATATCAACCATTTCAACATCATCAATTGAACGGTTTGACATAAGCACATTTGCCAATGCCCTTGCAGTATCAATAGCTGTAAGACTGCATATTGAACGTTCAACTGATTTACGTCTCATTTTTACACTGTCGCGAGCAGGAAGTCTGCCCTTTGCTGATGTGGATATTACATAATGTATTTTACCGCTTTCAAGTAAAGTTAATACATTAGGTTCGTCATCAGAAATTTTTCTTACAAGATTTGTTGCAATCATATTTCTATTGAGGACACTTGCTGTACCGCTTGTTCCGTAAAGCTCAAATCCCATTTGTGCAAATTTATCTGCAATCGAAATTATTTCCTGCTTATCGGTATCCCTTACAGAAATAAGTACTCCGCCTTCTTTTTTCAGGTCATAGCCGGCAGCAATAAGTCCTTTCAGCAGTGCATCCTCAAAGTTATGAGCAATACCAAGGCATTCACCTGTTGATTTCATTTCAGGACCAAGCATCGTGTCAACATCCTGGAGCTTTTCAAAGCTGAATACAGGTACCTTTACTGCTACATAATTACTCTTTTTATATAGTCCACTTTCATATCCAAGCTCTTTTAATGTTGAACCAAGCATGATTTTAGTTGCAAGATCAACCATTGGTATACCTGTTACTTTACTAATATATGGTACTGTTCTTGATGAACGAGGGTTAACTTCAATTACATAAACTTCATTATTATAAACAACATATTGGATATTCACAAGTCCTACCACTTTAAGCTCAAATGCAAGTTTTTTAGTATAATCAATTATAGTATCAACTATGCGCTGGGAAAGAGTCTGAGCCGGATAAACAGAAATTGAATCTCCTGAGTGAACACCTGCACGTTCAATATGCTCCATTATGCCAGGGATAAGGAAGTCATTTCCATCGCATATTGCGTCAACTTCTACTTCTGTTCCCATCATATATTTATCAATAAGAACAGGATTTTCAATCATAGTACGAGTAATGATGCCCATATATTCTACTACGTCCTTTTCAGAATGTGCAATAATCATATTCTGACCACCAAGAACATAGGATGGACGAAGCAATACAGGATATCCGAGCTTGTCAGCTACCTCCACTGCTTCCTCAGTTGTCATAACAGTAAAGCCCTCAGGGCGTGGTATATTGCATTTTTCAAGAAGCTCATCAAAACGTTCTCTATCCTCAGCAGCATCAATACTGTCTGCTGATGTACCAAGTATGTTTACTCCCATGTCTGCCAAATGACGTGTAAGTTTAATAGCAGTCTGACCGCCGAACTGTACAACAACACCGTATGGCTGTTCAGTTTCAATAATTGATTCAACATCTTCTTTAGTCAGAGGGTCAAAATAAAGTCGGTCACCTGTGTCAAAGTCTGTTGAAACTGTTTCAGGATTATTATTGCATATTACAGCTTCATAACCCTCTTCTTTAAGAGTCCATACACAATGAACAGAGCAATAGTCAAATTCTATACCCTGGCCAATTCTTATCGGACCGGAACCAAAAACTATTACTTTCTTTTTTCCCTTATCTGTTCTTTCTATAAACTGTTTAGCTTCGTTTTCTTCATCAAATGTAGAATAAAAATACGGAGTTTCAGCTTTGAACTCACCTGCGCATGTATCAACCATTTTATAAACAGCTCTTTTACGCATAGGACACTTTTGACTGGAAATACGCTCAATGGTACTGTCAAGATAGCCGTATTGTTTCGCTGTTAGATACTTATCCTCGGTCAATTCGCCTTCTGCAAGCCATTTCTCAAGCTTTACAAGATTATTAAGCTTTTCAAGGAACCATATATCGATCATTGTAAGCTCATGAATTTTTTCAGGAGTTATATCTCTCTTTAAAAGCTCATATACCTGAAATGCTCTTTCGTCATCTGCCTTTGTAATTTTCTGAAGCAGTTCTTCTGTAGGAATGCTATCCATTTTCTTCATATTCATTGAGTCAACACCAAGCTCTGTAGAACGAACAGCTTTCATGATTGCCTGCTCGAAGCTTGTACCGATCGCCATTACTTCACCGGTTGCTTTCATTTGTGTACCCAATGTACGTTTTGCATAAACAAACTTATCAAAAGCCCATTTAGGAAATTTTACAACGCAGTAATCAAGAGCCGGTTCAAAGCATGCAAATGTTTTTCCGGTTACCTGATTTATAATTTCATCAAGAGTATATCCAATTGCAATTTTTGTAGCAACCTTTGCTATAGGATAACCTGTTGCCTTTGAAGCAAGCGCCGAAGAACGTGATACACGTGGATTTACCTCGATTACAGCGTATTCCATACTTGTTGGGTGCAGTGCAAACTGACAGTTACATCCACCCTCAACCTTGAGCTCGGAAATAATATTCAGTGATGCCGTTCTCAGCATCTGATATTCACGGTCAGTAAGAGTTACAGCCGGAGCTATAACAATACTATCACCGGTATGAATACCAACAGGGTCAAAGTTTTCCATTGAACAAACTGTAATAACATTGTCTTTTCTGTCACGGATAACTTCAAACTCAATTTCTTTCCAGCCGCTTATACACTTCTCGATAAGTACCTGTGTAATAGGAGAAAGCCTCAGACCATTTTTAGCAATATCACGAAGCTCGGCTTCATTATTTGCAATACCGCCTCCTGTGCCTCCGAGGGTAAATGCAGGCCTTACAATAACAGGATAATCAATAACTCCTGCAAAGTCTACAGCATCGTCAATAGTTTCAACAACCTTTGACGGTATGCATGGTTCGCCTATACTTTCCATTGTATCCTTAAATGCCTGTCTATCTTCTGCCTTATGAATTGTTTCAGGATTTGCTCCAAGCAGCTTCACGTTATTTTCTTCAAGAAATCCTTCCTCAGCAAGCTGCATTGAAAGGGTAAGACCTGTCTGTCCTCCAAGAGTTGACAAAAGACTGTCAGGTTTTTCGATTTTTATAATTCGCTTAACAACATCAAGGGTAAGAGGCTCAATATAAATTTTATCAGCCATGGCCTTATCAGTCATAATTGTAGCAGGATTTGAATTTATAAGAACAACCTCAAGACCCTCCTGCTTCAAAGCACGGCATGCCTGAGTTCCAGCATAGTCAAATTCAGCTGCCTGACCGATTATTATAGGACCAGAGCCTATTACAAGCACCTTTTTTATATCCTGTCTTAGTGGCATGTTACTGCATCTCCTTTTCCATGTTCTTTATAAATTCATCGAATAAGTAATCAGTATCCTGCGGTCCGCCGTGAGCTTCCGGATGGAACTGAACTGTAAATGCATTAATATTCTTATACCTTATACCCTCGCATGTCTTATCATTTGCATTTATATGTGAAACTGTACCAATGCTGCTGTCAATACTGTCGCCAACTACTGCATAGCCATGATTCTGACTTGTTACATAAGTCTTATCAGTAGCAAGGTCAATGACAGGCTGGTTAGCTCCACGGTGTCCGTATTTCAGCTTTTCCGTTCTTCCGCCGTGAGCAAGCGCCATAAGCTGATGTCCGAGGCATATGCCGAATATAGGTATTCCAAGCTTTGCAATTTCCTTGATGTTACCAATCACATCTGTATTTTCAGTTGGATCTCCAGGACCGTTTGAAAACATGATTCCATTAGGAGCCATTGCTTTTACCTGCTCAGCAGTAGTATCTGCCGGAACAACAGTTACCTCGCATCCTCGATTAACAAGCTCGTTTCTAATGTTTCTTTTATATCCGAAGTCAAATAATACGACCTTGTATTTTGAACCTTCGCTTCCATAAACACGATTTTCTGTGCCGGTAACTGATTTTACAGCGTTTTTTATTGTATAAGCTTTTATCTGATTTAAAAGCTCATCTTTTTTATCAAAGACATCCTCAGTCGTAATAGCTCCGTTCATAACACCGTATTCACGGATTTTTCTTGTAAGACTTCTGGTGTCAATAGAATGAATACCGATTATATTCTGACTTACAAGAAAATCATTAATATTACCCTGAGAGCGGAAATTTGAAGGAGTATTGCACCACTCTCTTACAATATAGCCGCTTACATAGGACTTATCTGATTCAAAATCTTCATTATTAACGCCATAATTTCCTATAAGAGGAAATGTTTGGGTAACGATCTGACCATAATAACTCGGATCGGTCAGAGTTTCCTGATAGCCGGTAAGACCGGTTGTAAATACAACTTCACCAATTACAGTACCCTTTTGACCAAAGCTGCGGCCTTCAAGGACAGTACCATCAGCTAAAAGCAGATATGCTTTTTCACTTTGATTAAATAGTGACATTTTACCATTCCTTTCACAGAAAAACATGGATATTTATTTTATATATGAGGTGATATCATCCCTCATTCTGATTGCTTCACGGCGAGCTGCCTTTGCAAAATCAGTTTCAGGGCATCCCTCATTTTTATACGCACACATTATAGCTCTTGACGAATTAACTATTGCTCCAAGACCGTTTTTGTCAAATGCAGCAGCGACGCCCTGAGCGCCCCCTCCCTGAGCGCCGTATCCCGGCACAAGGAACATTGTATGCGGAAGTCTTTTTCTAAGCTCGGCAAGCTGCTCAGGATATGTAGCTCCAACAACAGCGCCGACAGAAGAATAACCATACTGACCAATCTGATCCTTACCCCATTCTTCACACATATCACCCATTAAGGCGTAAACAGGTGTATCGCCTATAAGCTTGTCCTGTAGTTCTCCGCTTGATTTATTTGAGGTCTTTACCAGTACAAAAATGCCTTTGTCACTCTCCTTACATATTTTGAGAAGAGGATTAATTCCGTCAGTTCCAAGATAACCGTTTACAGTAAGAGCATCAGCTCCGAAAGGTTCACAGTTATTTTCACCGATACTTACACTTCCAAGGTGAGCTGAAGCATATGCGTCCATGGTTGCGCCTATGTCATTTCTTTTTCCGTCAGTTATGACAAACATGCCTTTGAGCTTTGCATAGCGAATTGTTTTTTCGAGAGTTTTTATTCCGAAATGACCGTACATCTCATAGTATGCAGCCTGAGGCTTTATGGCTGGCACTATGTCGCATATTTCATCAATAATCGACTGATTGAACTTGAATATTGCCTTTGCTGCTGCTTTCATGCTTTCGCCATCTTCAAGCAGGAATTTATCCTGAATAAACTTAGGAACATATTCAAATCTCGGATCAAGACCTACAACAGTAGGATTATTTAATTCCTTAATTTTAGTAATAAGTCTGTCAAATGACATTTTTCTTCTTCCTTTCGTTATATTTCCTTAAATTTTATTTCACCATTAGATATTGTTATAACCGGCTTTCCTTTTAAAGCCATTCCTTTAAAAGCGGTATTTTTAGCTTTTGACCTGAACTTTTCAGGTACAACGACCCATTCGTATTCCGTATCAACAACAGTAATATTTGCTCTTGCGCCCTCCTTTAGCTTTTCAGGCTTTAATCCAAGGATTTCACGTGGCTTTACAGACATAAGTCTTACAATACCTTCAAGCTGTAATTTTCCGGTATGATACAGACCTGTAAGAGTTGCTGCAAGAGATGTTTCCAAACCTACAATTCCATTTGGAGCGCTTAAAAAGTCTTCCTTTTCTTCTGGAGAATGTGGCGCATGATCGGTAACTATACAGTCTATTGTTCCATCACATATGCCGTCAATTATTGCCAATCTGTCTGATTCCTCACGCAAAGGAGGATTCATGCGATAATCTGCATCACGGGTAATAAGCTTTTCATCAGTCATCATAAAGTAATGAGGAGCTGTTTCACAGGTTACATTTACGCCTCGAGCCTTAGCGTTCCTGATTAAGTCTACGCTTCCCTCGGTGCTTACGTGAGCAATGTGGATTCTTGTATTTGTTTTTTCTGCAAGCAAAATCTCTCTTTGAGTTATGCTGTCTTCTGATGCTCTGTCCATACCTGGCACGTCAAGCATTTGTGAAATTTTGCCCTTATTTATTTTACCGCCGTTTATTATAGCAAGGTCTTCACAATGAGAAATAACAGGCAGCCCTTTATTAAACGCATTGATCATTGCCTGCTCCATAAGCTCGCTGTTTTCAACAGGTCTTCCGTCGTCGGAAACAGCAGCAATGCCAGCCTTTTTCAAAAGGCTATAATCGCAAAGCTTCTGACCTTCCATACCAACAGTGATACATCCTACAGGATAAACCTTTACACCTGTATTTTTAGATTTAGTGCAGATATAGTTGACAGTTTCCACATTATCCACAGGCGGATTTGTATTAGGCATACAGGCAACTGCCGTAAAGCCTCCGGCAAGAGCAGCTCTTGTTCCGGTAATTATATCTTCCTTGTAAGTATATCCCGGATCCCTTAAATGGACATGCATATCAAACAATGCAGGCACAGCAGTGAGTCCGGTACAGTCAATTACTTTCCCTGCCTCACATTCTACATTTGTATCAATTTTTTTAATATGACTGTTTTCGATCATAATATCACAAACAGTATCCATACCAATGTCAACAGCTCTGACATTTTTCAAAAGAAGCGAACTCATAAATTCCTCCTGTTAATCACTGAAAATTGCAACAAAATCGGCTCCGTCAATTTCACTTACTGAAACCTTGACCTTTTCATTTCTTGACGTGGGAAGATTCTTCCCTATATAATCCGGACGTATCGGAAGTTCTCGATGTCCTCTGTCAATAAGCACCGCAAGCTGAATTGATTTAGGACGTCCCCTCTCAATAAGAGCATCTATTGCAGCTCTTGTGCTTCGACCGGTATATATAACGTCATCAACTATTACAACATTCTTGTCTTTAATATCAAAGTCAATAGTAGTTCTGTTTTCACCTGAAACGGGTTTCATATCATCTCTATAAGGAGTAATATCCAGAGCTCCGCAACTAACCTTAATATTTTCAAGTTCAAGTATCTTTTCAGAGATCCTATTTGAAAGAGCTACACCTCTTGAATACACGCCAACAATACAAAGATTTTCCGCACCTTTGTTTCTCTCAAGTATTTCATAAGTAATTCTTGCTATGGCACGTTTCATAGCGCTTTCATCCATAATTATTGTTTTTTGCTCCAAAAAATCACCTCATAACAAAAAACGCTTACCTGTCAATTGACAGATAAGCGATATGATTATAGCTATAGCTATCCATGAAGCATACCTTGTCAATCTCACGGGATCAACTTAAAGGTTATATTGTTAATTATTATATCACACTATTTGCTATTTGTCCAGCTTTTTCGAAAATTTTCTCATTATTTTTGATGCTATCACAAGGCCAGCGCCCGCAGCAGCAAGTCCGGCTCCAATAAACAATGTACTTTTTTTAACTTTCTTGCTTTTTCCGCTGTCAGATATTAATTTGCCATTCGATTTTTGATCGTCTTTGTATTTAGCCACTGTTTTTAAATCATTAGACTCAGAAATAACCTCAGCACTGTGAAGCGTAAGTGAGCCGGACTGTATAGTAACGTTAACAATATGTTCTGTATTTTCAAGGTCATATTGATAATAAAATGCCTGATCAAAACCACAGTGATCAATAGACATACCTGCTGCTTCAATTTTACCGTCAACTTCCAACTTTATTTTCAAGTCGTAAGCTTCACCAGTAAATGCAAATCCTGTACCAAAAAAAGAAAAAGAAAATGAAGTTTCAGAAGATTTATTTACATTATCATGAAGCACAACTCCCCTGGCTTCATTTTTTATCCAGCTCCCTGTGTATACAAATGAATCAGCAAGACAACATACTCTTTTTACATAGGATGACTTGCCGGACAAAGGCATAGCATCGATGTTGCAAAAGCAATTTTTATGCATAGAACTAAAGAGCGCTACACGTCCTGAAACATGCATCGGAATATCCACTTCATATTCATAAACATCTATATTATTTACTTTAGATAATATTTTATTACCCTTTGCGTACAGTTGAACCTTATTCCATTCTAAAATATCGGAATTGCCCTCATTGATAATATCGTTCATATAGATAAATTGCCATTTACCCAACGAGCTCAGCATAAGCTTAAAGCCATATATTAAAGAATTTTCAGATGCTGTAATTGTATTGCATCGTAATCCGATTCCAGCATAATTATCATCGGAATATTCGGAAAATTTTATATCAGCGCATACGCAATAATCAGACCATGAATCGTCACCAAAGATCAATGATGAATAAATTTCATTTGATTTACATGAAATGAGCTTTTGTTGCAAAATATATTTTTCATTTTCCTTTACAGCTTCAAAAGCATCATTCACTGACAACATATATAACGGTAAATTTCTATGCTTTTTGAAGGTCTCCTCTGAATAAGCCAGCTTTTCATAATAAGGAAGCTCCAGAAATGTATCAGATTTTTTACACTCAGATACAGCATTAATTCCATTTACATGTGTAACATCAAGAGTGGTGCATGTCAGTATAGAATGAGCCTTTATTGTTATATCATAGAAATTCCTGTCTTCATCCTTAGCAGGAATTATTTTATTAATAACATCAAACCACTTTGAATTGTATGCTTCTCCGTGTTCAGGACCTCTTGTTTCCACACAGTAAACATAATTATCAGACTTTTCTGTATTTTTTACATATATACGGTATTTTTCATGTTCATTGCTTTTATTTGTAAAGATTAAAGTATAATCCCCCTCTTCTGATATAAAAGCTGCGACTTTATCACAGGCAGTGTTTACATATTTCCAATCGGATTTTATAAAATGAGAAAGATGTGCTGTACTGAAAAGGCACGATTCAATAGTATAATATCCAGACCATGGTTTTTCTGCGTTAATAAAGCACTTTCTCTGATAAGCTTTACAGTCATAGTTTGCCACAATTGCATTTTTAAATTCATACATAGAAGCATTACCGATACGGCAGCTTTTTGCTATTTCATTTATAGAAGATGAAAGGCAATCCGTTTCATACTCGCATGAATCATAACCTGTATCCTTTCCGCTGCATTCATGATACCAAATTTCTTTATCAAATTTTTCATTAAGAGTTTTTATATCCTCATTTATACATATCATATTAATATCCAATATGTCAATTGAATTTCTTAATTGTATGCTATTAAGCATTTTTTCAGAAGCTTCTGACATCTCTTTATCAGAATATAAAACCATCTTGATTGCTGAGTAATCATATCTGAGCACAGGCTCACGTTTAAGCCTTTCAGATAAATATATGATCCAGTCATATCCTATATCCTTTATTGATTTTATACCAATACTAATATAGTTGATCTTTATACCATATATATCATAAATAGCATCAATTATATCTATAAATGAAGTATAGCACTTAGCCATTATTTTATAGCTGCTGTCACCTTTTGGTAAAGTAGTACTTTCACAAAGCATAAGATCCACTGTGATACCAGAGTTAACCTTTCTTGCATCTGCTGCAAGTATAAATACAGGTATACCTTTTACATTTACCTCATTATCATAAGAAAAACAGGAATCCATGTTCAGCTTAATTTTTATATGGGAAAGAGATGCTCCGTAACTATTCTTAAAAAGCAAGTCAACTATTTCGTTGTATGAATCTGGATTCTTTAATTTATAATCCACAAGAAGCTTTGATAAATTATTGTCAATTATTGCGCCAAATCCTCTATATGTATGACTGACGACTTTTGATCCGTCTATTAAAATCTCCTTATAACTCATGTTTTCACTCCTAATTATTTACGAGGTACCGCTATTAGAAATTTAATATTCTTTCCTTCCTTAGTAAACATTTCTTCATGCTCAGTAATAATATTTTCTTCAAATCCACTGTTATGAAGATCATATGTTTTATATTTTATATCAAATCCAGCTTGTTCAAAATAATCAAAGGATTCATTAAACAAATCGTCATCATCGGTTTTAAACCACAATTCACCATTCAAAAATTCTTTGTATTTTACAAGCTGTCTGTAATGAGTAAGTCTTCTTTTTTTATGCTTGGTTTTCGGCCATGGATTACAGAAATTAATATTTATTCTTGAAATATTATCCTCCGGTGCAAAGACATCACCGATATTTTCTATATTTTTTATGAATATTCTTACCTGATCAGCTGACATGTCATTACTATTAAGAGCTGCTTCTATCTTTCGCTTGGCAAGAACAAGCATTTCGTTTTTTATATCAACCGCTATGTAATTCACATCCGGATATCTTAATACTGCCTGAGAAACAAAACCACCTTTGCCACATCCCAGTTCAAGATACACAGGCTTTCCATTTCCAAATTCCTGATTCCATTTTCCTTTTAATTTTTCCGGAGCATTTATGCAGAAACTGCATGCTTCAAGCTCCGGCTTTGCCCACGGTTTACATCTGATCCTCATTTTTATCACTCTCATTCTTTTTCAATAAAGGGCTTTCCCTATCATTAAACCTGGGCAAGGTGCGGTTTTAACTGCACGAAGTATTCAGCAAAGGATTATATCACTCGCTGAATACGAAAATGATACCCCACTTTAGAAGCGTGGTAGATCTTGCCCTAAGTTATACCATTAATGTAATTATAACATAAACTTTAAAAAATATCATTATATTTAAAAAATTTTTTCTGTATATTGACATATATTTTTTTAATGCTATAATGAAATAATAAACTGAAAGGAATTGAAGTGAAATGAAAACTATTAAACTTAATATACCATACGAAAAAGCCGGACTTAAAGGAGGGAAATATTGTGCAGAACTTACTGCTGTAACTCTGAAAGTGTCGCCTGAAACCGGACTGCGAAGACGACCGGCAGTAATTATATGCCCAGGCGGCGGATATGAAATGCTTTCTGACAGAGAAGCCGAACCTGTTGCCATGAGATTTGCATCGTTTGGAATAAACGCATTTATTTTGAGATACAGCTTAAAGGCTCAATTCCCTGCAAATGCTCTTGAGCTGGCTGCATCAATTGCACATGTCCGTTCTAATGCAAAAGAATATGACATAGATCCAGACAAGATTCTTGTATGCGGATTTTCAGCAGGCGGTCATCTTGCTGCAAGTATTGCTGTACACTGGAATAATTCTTTGATTAAAGAGCCTTTTGGATATGCTGAAGAACATAAACCAAACGGTACTATACTTTGTTATCCAGTTATCACAAGCGGAGAATTCAGACATGAAGGTTCAATTACTAATATTACCAGGGAAAATTCAAATGCAGAAATTCTTGATATGCTGTCCCTTGAAAAGCATGTAAGCAAAGATACCCCAAAAACTTTTATATGGCATTGTGCCGATGATAAAAATGTGCCTGTGCAGAATTCATTGGACTATATGCGTGCTTTAAGCTGTAATAATATAACTTATGAAAGCCATATATATCCAAACGGAGGACATGGTCTTTCTCTTGCAGATGAAGCAACAGCAGGACGTGATTCTCATATAAACAAAGTGTGTGACAAGTGGTTCGGACTTTGTATAGACTGGATAAGACGTGAATTTAACTAATAATAAATGTCTCCTGATAAGGGAGACATTTATTTTTATATACTGTATTCCTTGACTGATGAATAAAT
This sequence comes from uncultured Clostridia bacterium, assembly GCA_947586185.1. Lineage (GTDB taxonomy): Bacteria > Bacillota > Clostridia > Oscillospirales > Ruminococcaceae > Porcipelethomonas. The sequence continues at coordinate 52,268 of CANPXN010000007.1, read as the reverse complement.
TTTTAAATCTACTAATGCATCTATTACTGTTCCATTTTCAGTAAATTCTTCTGAAAATATCTTGCCGTCCTCTCTGACCCTGTTTATTAACGCGGTCTTGTCATAGGGTATCAGATATCTGCCTCTTTTAGCGGTTTCTGGAAGATTTCTTGATATGCACTCAAGAAGTTCGTCAAAACCTGTATGATTTTTTGCGGATATTGCAACTGTTGTATTGTCTTTTGGGATAACTATATCCTCGTCAAGCTTATCAATTTTATTAAGCACATTTATTTTAGGAATGTCATCGCATCCAAGCTCACTCAGCAAATCATAAGTAACCTTTGCTTGTTCATATCCATCATCAGCGCTTATATCAATAAGGTTAATTATGATATCTGCGTTAGCCGCTTCTTCAAGAGTACTTTTAAAGGCTTCAACAAGATTATGAGGCAAGCGTCTAATAAGTCCTACAGTATCTATAAGCATGATAGTTCTGCCGTCAGGAAGCTCCAGTGCTCTTGAGGTTATATCTAAAGTAGCAAAGAGTTTATCCTCTGCAAGCACCCCAGCATCTGTAAGAGCATTAAGCAAAGTTGACTTTCCGACATTTGTATATCCCACTATAGCACCAACAAGAACATTATCCTTTTTTCTGCGGGCACGGTGAAAATTACGACGCTTTTCAAGTTCTTTTAGCTCGCTTCGTAGGGTTTCAATACGTTTACGAATATGCCGCTTATCAGTTTCAAGCTTTGATTCTCCAGGTCCTCTTGTGCCAATTCCTCCCCCAAGCCTTGAAAGCTCTATTCCCTTTCCAGCAAGGTGCGCAAGCCGATATTTATTCTGCGCAAGCTCAACTTGTATTCTTCCTTCTTTAGTAAGAGCTCTTTGTGCAAATATATCGAGGATAAGTGTTGTTCTGTCGATCACCCTTATTTCAATAATGCTTTCGATATTTTTAGTTTGATTTGCTGTAAGCTCATGATCAAATATCGCTATTTCAATATCATGTCTACTGATATATTCCGCAAGTTCCTCGAGCCGTCCTGCTCCTATACATGTAGCGCTGTCATAGGACGGTCTTTTTTGTATAACATGGGCGATTGTTTCTACCCCTGCTGTATCTGCAAGCTCTTCAAGCTCCTCAATTGAGCGCTCAGCGTCAAACTCACCTGTATCAACGCATACAAGCACTGCTTTCGGTCTTTTTACTTCATTATTGGTTGTATTCATAAACTCTCCTTAATGCAAATAAGTACTTCCATTTTTAGTTAAAATATTACATGAATATTTCCATTTTGTCAAGAATTTAAGAGTAAAAACATTGCAAATAATACAAATTAGTAGTATAATGTACTTGTGTAGAAGTTTGACAATTGAATATGGAGGAGACAACTATGAATTACTGTTCAGAAAAAAAGATATATACTGAATGGTCAAATCTTAAAAAGACAAAATACAGAAAATCTAAGTATATTCTTATATATACTATAGTTTTCTTACTATTAGCGGTAGGTGTATTTATTTCGTATATAAGTGCAGGCAAATCTTTTATATGGATAGGAGCAAATTCTGCCGCAAATGCTATGTCAGCGCCTGCTGATGGATTTGTACAACATTATAACTCACTTGTTTATTATGGGCAATATCTTTGTAATATTCTTAAAACAATTTTTATTGATCATAGCCTTAATGTACCAATGTGGGATTTTAGCCTTGGGTATGGCGCAGATATCATTACTACATTGCATTATTATGTTGCAGGTGATCCGTTGAATCTGCTTGCTGTATTTTTTAAGCCGGCATACACTGAATATTTATACAATTTCCTTGTATTGCTTAGGCTTTATCTTGCAGGACTTTCATTTTCAGCTTACTGCTTTTATCACAATAAAAAAGCAGTATATGTTCTGCCAGGGGCATTTATATATGCATTCAGCGGTTTCGCTTTGTTTGCTGCGGTAAGGCATCCTTTTTTCGCAAATCCAATGATCTACTTGCCCCTTATTTTTATAGGAATAGATAATATACTTTTAGGAAAAAAGCCTTACTTATTTATTATCATGATCTTTGTATCGACGATAAGTAACTTTTATTTTCTTTTTTCACTGACGCTGCTTACAATAATATATGCCGTGATAAGATTTTTTTCTTTAAATTTTAAGAAAAACAATCACTTATTTAAAGTCCTTATTTTCACAGTTTTAAAAACATCAGGATATTATCTTACAGGAGTCCTTATGGCAGGAGTAATTTTCATTCCTGTTATATATCTGTTTGCTACTGATATAAGAAGTAAGGTTCATATAGATATACCTATATTATATGGTCTTAAATATTACAGAAATTTTGCTGTAGGCTTGATTTCAAGCACAAAGCCCAGCACATGGACTACAATAGGCATTTCTGCGGCTGGATTTACATCTGTAATAGCATTATTCTGTAAAAAGAAAAAGCACTTCACAACAAAGCTTATATATATAATTTTGTTAGTTTTACTTCTTGTTCCATATGCTGGACATGTTTTCAACGGATTTTCTTATGCAACCAACCGTTGGTCTTATGGATACTGCTTTGCTGTTTCATATATAGTTACTGCTATGCTGCCGGAGCTGTCAGACCTTAACAAAAAAGAAAAGAAAAGATTTGGTATAATTTCTGCTGTTTATCTTGTGTTATGCGTTTTAATGTGTGGTTTTCACCAAAACAGATATGATACCTATATCTCCATTACTATTCTTCTTATAACAGTTCTCATTATACTTCTGTTTAGCAAATGTAAACTTATAGAAAATAGTTATAACGGCAAACGCAGATTCTATGGCGTTTTATATGTACTGGCTGCTGCCGGAATAATATCAAATAGCTTTTTCCAGTATAATTACCGTGGATATGACTATACAAATGAATTTATGCAATTGGGCAGTGGTTATAAATATTTGCAGCAGACCGCTGCTAAGAGTATTTCGCAGATTGATGATGATAGCTTTTTCAGATATGATCAGAAAAAACCAAAGAAAAAATATCTGCTTAATTCTTCACTTGCCTATGGTCAGAACGGTCTTTGCCTATACTATAGCTTATCAAATGGAAATATCGTAAACTTCCTTACAGATTCAGGAGTTAATGATATTAAGGTTGCAAGCAAATATGTGGGAGTGGACAATCGTACTTATCTTGAAGCACTTGCATGTACAAAGTATTATGTAAGCGAAAACAAATACAGTGAAGCGATTGTTCCATATGGATTTAAAAAAATAGATGAAGACGATAAGTTAAAAATATATCAAAATATGTATGCCCTGCCGATTGGATACTCATATACTTCATATATGACAGAAGACGAATATAACAAGCTTAATGCTGCCGAAAAGCAGGAGGTTCTTTTACAGAATGCTGTGTTAGAAAATGATTCTGAGATAATTAGCAAGGGAACTCCTGAATTTTCCCAGCAAAACATTAAATACACTTCGTCTTCAGATGATGTTACTATTACTTCAAAGTACATTATAGTAAAAAATTCAAATTCAAAGGTTACTCTGAGCTTTGACGGCATTGATAATAGTGAAACTTATCTTTTGTTTAATAATTTGAGGTTTAACGGTACTGAATTCCGTCATGAAAGCAGAGAGGGACTATATCTTGGCAAAACTGAATTAAAGCATTATCAAAAAGGGAATTTATATATAAAGGTTAAGGATAACACCGGCATAAGCAAGAAAATAAGATATTTAACCCCATCATATATATGGTATTTCAATAAAAGCAATTATATGGTTAATATGGGCTACAGCCAAAACGGAAAAACTCAGATTGAGCTTACATTCGATAGCCCCGGAACATATAAGTTTGATTCCTTGGATATTATATGCCAGCCTATGGATAATTATGAACAGCGTATTAATAGCCTTAAAGCAGACTGCCTTGAAAATGTTGAGGTCAATTTCAATAATATAAAAGGTACAGTTTCTGCTGGACAAAATGAATTAATGTGCTTTTCTGTGCCTTACAGCGAGGGCTGGGAGGTTTTTGTTGACGGCAAAAAATCGAAGCTTATAAAGGCAAACGGGATGTATATGGCTGCTGAAATTACAAAGGGCGATCATTTTATTGAGCTTAAATATAGAACTCCTGGTATTTTAGCCGGTGTGCTTAGCTCTGCTGTGGGTGTGATTACTTTTATTGCAATTGTTATGTTTCACAGAAAAAAGCAGAAATTAGCATAGAGTTTTTTGTGGAGTAGTCAATTTTATAATTTAATTTATACATGGAGCTGATAAGATGGACTATCAAATTAGAGAAATAAAAGAAAGTGAATATCCAATATTATCTGATTTTTTATATGAAGCGATTTTTATTCCGAAAGGAATGGATAAGCCGCCAAAATCTATTATTGAACAGCCTGAGCTACAAATATATGTTGCTGATTTTGGAAAGGCAGACGATTGGTGCTTAGTTGCTGAAACAAAGGAGAAAATAATAGGTGCAGTATGGGTGCGCATTATGAACGACTACGGACATGTTGATGATGAAACACCTTCATTCGCTATATCTCTTTATGAGGAGTACAGGCATTTAGGAATAGGCACAGCGCTTATGAGAGCCATGATCAAGCTTCTTAAAGACAAAGGGTATAAGCAGGCATCATTATCCGTACAGAAAGCCAATTATGCAGTTAATATGTATCGAAAAGTTGGATTTGAGGTGGTTGATGAAAATGAAGAAGAATACATAATGATTTGCAAGCTACAATAAAAAGTGATTACTAACTATCGCTTTTTAAGTAAAATCGTTAATGTTTATTGAAATGGAGCAGAAAATGAATATTTTAGTTCTTGGCGGAACAAGATTTTTTGGAGTGCATACGGTATATGAGCTTATAAAAAAGGGACATGTTGTAACAATTGCTACAAGAGGGATTACACCGGACTCATTCGGAAATAATGTAAATCGTGTTATATATGACCGAAATGATAAAGAAAGCATAACCAGTATCCTTAAAGGAAAATATTACGATGCTATTATAGATAAAACAGCTTACTGCTCCAATGATATTAAAAATACTCTTGAATCAGCAGAGTTTGGAAAGTACATTTATATGTCCAGTACTGCTGTATACGACCCACTGCACATTGATACAAAGGAAGAAGAATTTGATCCTACAAAGAAAAAGCTTATGTGGTGCAGCAGAGCAGATTATTCTTACAATGAAGTAAAAAAGCAGGCAGAGTGCGCTATTAATCAATGTTATAATGATAAAAATGTGGTATCAGTCAGGTATCCCGTTGTAATGGGTAAAGATGATTACACGGGCAGGCTTAAATTCTATATAGACCATATAAGGAATAGTCAGCCTATGAATATTGATAATTTAAACTGTAAAATGAGCTTTATTAATTCGTATGAAGCAGGAAAGTTTATGGCTTATATAACCGAATCAGACTTTTTTAAAGGTCCTGTTAACGGTGCATCTAATGGTACAATTTCAATAAGAGAAATACTTGATTATGCTGAAAGTAAAATTCATAAGAAAGCCATTTTAGATATATCCGGTGATAAAGCGCCTTATAATGGAATGCCTGATTACAGCATTAACACTGATAAAGCAGCTGAAATGGGGTTCGTTTTTTCAGATATTAAAGAATGGATTTTTGATGTTCTGGACTTTTACATAGGCTAATTTCAATATTGAACCAAAGCAGCCGGATTACACACCCGGCTGCTTTCATATCTGACCTTTAACCTTTACAAGAGCACCTTTTTCAAGACGCGAAACCTGAGCCTGAGAAATACCGATTTCATTTGCAACTTCAACCTGTGTTTTTCCTTGAAAAAAACGAAGATAGAGAATATTCTTTTCTCTTGGCTGAAGTGCCTTTATGGCTTCTCTAAGTGAAATTTCATCCAACCAGCTATCAACATCATTTTTGTCGCCTATCTGATCAAGCACATAGAGGGTATCTCCGGAATCTGAATAAACCGGCTCATAAAGAGAAATAGGATCGCTCACGCTCTCAAGAGCTATAACCACATCAGCTCTGTCTGCTTCAAGCTCCTTGGCAATCTGATCAATCGTAGGCTCTTTCTGATTCTTGGTTGTCAGTTGCTCTTTAACCTGCATGGCACGATATGCAAGATCACGCATTGAGCGGCTTACTTTTATGTGATTGTAGTCTCTCAGATATCTGCGCACCTCTCCCGAAATCATTGGTACGCAATAAGTTGAAAACCTTACTTCTTTAGAAAGGTCAAAGTTATTTATAGCTTTGATTAAGCCTACTACGCCTATCTGAAATAAATCGTCTATATCTTCTCCCCTGTTAGTAAACTTTTGTATTACACTAAGGACAAGTCTTAGATTTCCATTTATAAGCTTGTCTTTTGCCTCCTTGCTTCCCGTAGCCTGATACTCCTTCAAAAGAGATATCTTTTCGCTTTCTTTCAGTACTGTAAGCTTTGATGTGTTGATTCCTGAAATTACAACTTTATTATAAGCCATACACAAATTACCTCACAATTGTTGATATAGTAATTATTGGCTTTTATGGCAGTTGTAATACATGAAATTTTTGCCTAAATCTTTTCCATTTCAACACGAAGCTTTTTTATTATCTTTTTTTCAAGTCTTGATATATACGACTGTGAAATTCCAATGATTTCCGCAACTTCCTTCTGAGTTTTCTCCTTTCCATCAACAAGCCCGAACCGCATCTGCATTATCTCCTTTTCCCTTCCATTAAGACCGTCCACTGCCTCCCTGAGCATAAACTTTTCCGCTTCGGATTCAATTCCTTTATTAACAATATCGTCGTCTGTTCCTAAAATATCTGACAGCAGGAGTTCATTTCCGTCCCAGTCTATATTAAGAGGTTCATCTATTGAAATCTCATTTCTGTATTGAGAAGATTTTCTTAAAAACATGAGTATTTCATTTTCAATACATCTTGAAGCGTAAGTTGCAAGCTTTATATTTTTATCAGGCCGAAAGGTATTTACCGCTTTTATAAGACCTATAGTCCCTATTGAAACAAGGTCTTCCATACCTATTCCTGTGGATTCAAACTTTTTGGCGATATACACTACAAGCCTTAGGTTATGTACAATAAGCTTTTCACGTGCAGCATGACTGTCACTCTTCAATTCTTCAAAGGTTTTCTCCTCTTCTGCCTTGGTTAAGGGAGGCGGAAGAGTATCCGAACCGTTTATGTAATGTACATAATCATCGCTTTTGAATTTTGTTCGTTGTATAAGTATATAATATACCCTTATAAGTGCGTTCTTTACATGTTTCATAATATCATACCTCTCCATAAAATTATTAAATAAAACTAAAGTCATGATAATTTCGCATCAGACTACAACGATTGCAATCTGCGCTTTAATGAGTATTGTTCCTCAGCCTCTCAGTGAGGTAAAATCCATTACTGAAAGGATTAAATGTCCGCAAGGTTATACAAGCAAACCAGGATTGAATATAGCCGGTGTATCCTTAGGATTAATCCCTATTAATGCATCGACCTTAACAGATCTGTTGCTTTCAATGTTTTTTATTATTATTTCGTCCGGGGCAAAAACCTGTATAAGTCCACAGTTATCTATTGTTGAATATGGAATAATACGGCATCCCTCACAGGAAACATAATCAGTTAGGTTAAAATCCATTCCATACCTTTCGTCAAGACATTTCAGCTCGTTTTTTCCGCATATGATCACAGGCTTTCCGGTAAACACATCAACAAGTACATTGCCAGTGTCAGCTATTGCTTCAACGGCGGCTACAGAATTGTTTTTCCTTATAATTACTTTGTAGCTTCCTTTCCTTCCGGAGGATTTATCGAGGAAAAATCGAAATACAGATATAGCTGCATAAGCTATTAGTGTAAATATTACAAGGCTTACAAGTGAAAAATCTATGTAAAAATAAGAATTGTTAAACAGCATAAAGGACGGCTTGAAAGTCATATACATTAGCATAACAATACCGCCGAACATAAAATTTATCAGATAAAAGTAAAATGTCTGCTTAAAAAATCCGAACATATCTTTTACTCCGAACGAAAATGCCACAATCGTTAATGCCGCAATAAGCTTTAGCAACATGCTAACGGCAATTGGCATATTTCTTATCAATATCGTAAGAGAAAAAAGACTTCCGACCAATGCTGACAAAGCGCATCTCAATGAAGAAACTGGCTTATGAGTGAACTTTGCAGTCGCTTTAATGAGAAAATAATTTACATAAATATTCAGCACTATAAGAACATCAAGGTAAATGCACATCATATCACCACCGTTTTACTTTGTCCTTTATTATTATAGAATATAGTAATAAATTTTTATGTCGATTGCTGAAAGTGAAAAATGTAAAATTTACACTTGACATTTTTCGAGCATTGTGATATAATATTTAAGCTATATGATTTATGGAGAGGTGTCCGAGTGGTTTAAGGAGCTGGTCTTGAAAACCAGTGATCCCGCAAGGGACCGTGGGTTCGAATCCCACCCTCTCCGCCAATTTATCCGGTAGTTTTAGCTGCCGGATTTTTTATAACAAAAAATAAGACCACTTGGATATCCAAGTGGTCTTATTTATATTCTTATCAATTTGAGGCTGATTCATCCTCGTCTTTTTTACTGTTTTTATTTTTCTTTGCAGAAGCCATGGCTTCCTTTGCCTTTGCTTCATTTTCATGAACAGTGAGATTTTCCTGTACAGCCCACATTTTGATACGAAGCTTACTTTTGTCACCGCCTGTTTCAATTACAACAGTATCTTCATTCTTTCTTACAACAAAGCCAACAATACCGCCGATAGTCATTATCTCATCGCCTATCTGGATGTTTGAACGCATCTGCTGTGATTCCTTATCCTTTTTTCTCTGAGGTCTAATAAGAATAAAGTAGAAAAATACAATAATGATTACAAATGGAAGAATAGAAAATAATAATCCTGATGTGCTGTTGGCATTGCCATTGCCGTTACCATTACCATTGCCACTTGCCACCATTAAAATTTTCGGAATAAACACATTAAAAATATTTGTCATTAATGATCCTCCTGATTATTTAGCCTTGATATATTCATCTATTGATTTTGCAGCAGTCTTGCCAGCGCCCATAGCAAGAATGACTGTTGCCGCACCAGTTACAGCGTCACCGCCAGCGTAAACGCCTTCCTTAGTTGTAAGCATGTCCTCATTTACAATAAGACATCCACGCTTATTAGCCTCAAGGCCCTCTGTTGTTGATCTGATAAGCGGATTAGGCGATGTACCTATGGACATAACAACTGTATCAACAGGCAGCTCATAGTTTGAACCTTCAACAGGTTCAGGACGTCTTCTTCCGCTTTCATCAGGCTCGCCAAGCTCCATTCGGATACATTCCATTGCCTTAACACGACCATTTTCATCTCCGATAATCTTAACAGGATTATTGAGGTTTAAGAATTCTACTCCCTCCTCCTTGGCATGATGAACCTCTTCCTTACGGGCAGGCATTTCTGCTTCAGAGCGTCTGTAAACTATGTAAACCTTATCAGCACCCATTCTCAGTGCACTTCTTGCAGCGTCCATTGCAACATTTCCGCCTCCGACAACTGCAACAGCCTTTGACTTGATTACAGGAGTATCGTATTCTTCGAGATAACCCTTCATAAGATTGATTCTTGTAAGATATTCATTGGCAGAGCATACGCCGATCAATGATTCTCCCTCAATTCCCATGAATCTTGGAAGTCCTGCACCTGAACCAATAAATACTGCTTCATATCCCATTTCCATAATTTCGTCAACAGAAAGAACTTTACCAATAACCATATCCGTCATTATTTCAACGCCAAGCTCTTTTAAAGCGGTAATTTCTTTTTGAACGATTGCCTTAGGAAGTCTAAATTCCGGAATACCATACATTAAAACACCGCCGGCTGTATGAAAAGCCTCAAAAATTGTCACTTCATATCCAAGCTTTGCAAGATCTCCGGCACATGTAAGACTTGAAGGTCCAGCACCTATAACTGCAACCTTATGTCCGTTTGAAGCAGGCTTTTCAGCTTTTGAAACGCCTTTATTCATCATATAATCAGCAACAAATCTTTCAAGTCTTCCTATACCTACAGGTTCGCCCTTTATACCTCTGACGCACTTACCCTCACACTGATTTTCCTGAGGACATACACGTCCGCATACAGCAGGAAGTGAATTTGTTGAAGTAATAATTTCATATGCCTTTTCAAAATCACCCTTTGCAACCTGAGCGATAAACTCCGGGATCCTTACACCAACCGGGCATCCTGATACACAAGGCATGTTCTTACAGTTCAAGCAGCGCTGAGCTTCCTCCATTGCCATTTCTTTAGTATATCCCAAAGTAACTTCTTTAAAATTTCTTGCTCTAACCTTAGGCTCCTGTTCAGGCATAGGAACCTTATTTAATGCCATATTAGCCATTATTTACCTCCGATTACTTAATACTGTTCATCATGCGGCAGTTGTGTTCCTGCTCTCTGTATGTAGAATTTCTTTTCATAAGCTCATCAAAATCAACAAGGTGACCATCAAAATCAGGACCGTCCACACATGCATATTTGATTTCGCCGCCGACAGTTACACGGCAGCCACCGCACATACCCGTACCGTCAATCATAATAGGGTTAAGGGAAACTATAGTTTTAATGTCATAAGGCTTTGTTACAGCGCATACAAACTTCATCATAGGAACAGGTCCTATCGCTATAACTGCGTCATACTTTACTCCGGCGTCAATTTGTTCCTTGAGAGCTTCTGTTACAAATCCCTTTTTGCCCTTACTTCCATCATCGGTGCAAAGAATAAAGTTATTGCTGACAGCTTTAAATTCATCCTCAAGAATCACTATATCCTTATTTCTGAATCCTGCTATAACATCAACCTCTACTCCCCTGCCAAACAGCTCCTTTGCCTGAGGGTATGCGATAGCGCAGCCAACTCCGCCTCCTATAACGCATACTCTTTTTGCATTGCTGTCAACATGAGTAGGTATTCCAAGAGGACCGGCAACATCAAGGATAGTATCTCCTTCGTTAAGAGTTGCAAGGTGCTCGGTAGTTTTGCCAACAATCTGAAAAATTATTGTTATAGTTCCCTTTTCTCTGTCATAATCAGCAATAGTCAAAGGAACTCTTTCGCCCATTTCATCTATCCTGAAAATGATAAACTGTCCCGCTTGAGCTTTTTTAGCGATAAACGGAGCTTCTATGTTCATTAATACAACGGATGTATTAAGCACACGCTTATGAACAATTTTAAACATTTTATATTCTCTCCTCTGAAATATTATTCGTATTTTTTAATTATAACACATAGATGCGCTTTTTGCAAGTAATATGCAATAATTTTTCAGTCAGTTTGTACAGCTTTATTTGATTGCGGTAATTATTTTGAAAAGAAGAACGGGATTTATATACCCTTTCTGCTCAAGCGTATCACTCTTTTATGGAGAGTTTATACATAGGACAATTTATTGAGAAACCGCAAGAATATTTTGATAAGTATTAAAATTTTGATTTGTTGAATGAACGTTAAAAGTACTGCTCAACTATCAGCACAAAATCCCCCGATTTTTCACGATCAATCGGGGGATTTTATAAATATTTAGCAGCTTATAAACAGTCGCCATATAATCATTTTCTTCCGCTTTTTAGAGTATACAAAACCACCTTACCGCTTGCCAAGGTCTTTTTTAGGTCAATTATACGCTGATTTGAAGACCCACGAAACGAAAGACTAATATCCTTTAGGGATTCTACAAACTCTCCATCTACAAGAATATCTATAAATGAAAGCATTTTTTCTGTGTATTCACATCTTGCACGGCTTTCAGCCAAAAGCTCAGTTTCAAGAGTATAACCTGTATAACACCAGATGTCCTTATCAGGATATACATTTTTTACACGCTCCAGAAAAGGAACTAAAGCCTTTTGATTTTCAGGTTCAAACGGTTCTCCGCCTAAAAGCGATAGTCCATTGATAAAATCATTATTAAGCATACCTATGATCTTATCTTCGGCGTCAGAATTAAATTCTTTTCCGTATGAGAAATCCCATGTTTCAGAATTAAAGCATCCTTTACAGTGATGAGTACATCCTGAGACGAACAGGGATACTCTGACTCCCTCTCCGTTTGCTATATCACAGTATTTGATTTCACCATAATTCATATTATAGATGCATAACCCTTTCCTTTATTTCCTGGGTTCTTCCCTGATTCCAGTATTGCGTACCTATATATCCGCACGTTCTTCTGGCTACATTCATCTTATCCTGATTACGATTCTGACAGTTAGGACATTCCCATACAAGTTTACCGTCTTCATCATTTACAATTTGAATTTCACCGTCATATCCGCATACTTGGCAGTAATCGCTCTTTGTATTGAGCTCAGCATACATTATATTATCATATATAAACTTGAGGACATTCATAACTGCCGGAATATTATCAAGCATATTCGGCACTTCAACATAGCTTATTGCACCACCTGGTGAAAGCGCCTGAAATTCAGATTCAAGCTTCAGCTTAGCAAAAGCGTCAATAGGCTCTGTGACATGAACATGATAGCTGTTAGTAATATAGTTCTTATCGGTTACTCCTTTGATGATACCAAAACGTTTCTGCAATGATTTAGCAAATTTATAAGTGGTGGATTCAAGAGGTGTACCATAAAGGCTGTAGTCAATATTTTCATCAGCTTTCCACTTTGCACAATAATCGTTAAGCTTCTGCATAATTTCGAGTCCAAGCTTTTTGCCCTCAGGCTCTGTCAGTTTCTTTCCAATAAGACTGTATACGCATTCCCAAAGGCCTGCATAACCGAGAGATATTGTGGAATATCCGTCATAAAGCAGCTTGTCGATCTTTTCACCCTTTTTTAAACGTGAAAGAGCACCATACTGCCAAAGAATTGGAGCAGCATCGGAGGTTGTACCCTTTAGTCTTTCATGCCTGCATCTCAAGGCTCTGTGGCACAGCTCCATACGGTCATCAAATATCTTCCAGAACTTATTCATGTCTTTATCAGCGCTAAGTCCGATATCCACGAGATTTACTGTAACAACGCCCTGATTAAAACGTCCATAATACTTGCGTTCACCCTCTTTAAAGTTTCCGGCATTAGCAAGATTACCTTTAACATAAGAACGATCAGGTGTCAAAAATGAACGGCAACCCATACATGTATAAACATCGCCTTTAAGCTCTTTCATTTTCTTTGCTGAAATATAATCAGGAACCATACGCTTTGCAGTACACTTTGCTGCAAGCTCTGTTAAATAGTAATAAGGAGAATCCTCACTGATGTTGTCTTCATCCAGCACATATATGAGCTTCGGAAACGCAGGAGTGATCCAGACGCCAGACTCGTTTTTTACGCCCTGATAGCGCTGTTTAAGAGTCTCCTCAATTATCATTGCTAGGTCTTTCTTTTCCTGTTCATCTTTTGCTTCATTAAGATACATGTAAACAGTTACGAAAGGAGCCTGTCCATTTGTAGTAAGCAATGTTACGACCTGATACTGTATTGTCTGAACTCCACTTCTAACTTCTCGTCTAAGGCGCTCTTCTACAATATCATTGATTTTCTCATCAGAAATTTCTATTCCGAGTTTATCTATCTCAGCAAGAAATTCTTTTCTGATTTTAGCTCTCGAAATCTGCACAAACGGAGCCAGATGAACAAGACTGATGCTCTGACCACCATACTGATTACTTGCAACCTGAGCAATAATCTGAGTAGAAATATTGCATGCTGTAGAAAAGCTATGAGGTTTTTCAATAAGAGTTTCACTTACAACAGTACCATTTTGCAGCATGTCCTCAAGATTTACAAGATCGCAGTTATGCATGTGCTGAGCAAAATAGTCAGTATCGTGAAAATGAATTATACCATTCTTATGAGCCTCAACTATATCCGGAGGAAGAAGAATACGGTTGGATATATCCCTGCTTACCTCTCCTGCCATATAGTCACGCTGAACACTGTTTACAGATGGGTTTTTGTTAGAGTTTTCCTGCTTGACTTCCTCATTGTTGCATTCAAGCAATGTAAGTATGCGGTTATCCGTTGTATTTGCTCTTCTAACAAGTGAACGCTTATAGCGATAACGAACATATCTTTTTGCAAGATCAAAGGTTCCCTTAGCCATAAGCTGGTCTTCAACCATATCCTGGATTTCTTCTACAGAAACCATTCTAGACATTTTTCCGCACTTATATTCAACATATTCAGCTATATCCAGAATCTGTTCCTGAGAAAGTTCACATTTTCCAGAATCATTGTTTGCCTTGGAAATAGCGGCAACAATTTTAGAAATATCAAACTCCTCTTCAGAACCATTTCTCTTTATTATTTTCAACTTCAATTCCTCCAAGTGTAAATTTCAATGTGATATATATTGTACATCAAAAGAAAATAATTGTCTGTTGCAAATGCAACTTTTTTGTGTTATAATACAATATATAGTGATTAGTCCATGCCTCAAACCACATTATAGAGTGGTTTATCAAAAATTCAAAAAAGGAGAAAATTTTTCATATGGATAATCTTACGCTTTTAGACGGCTTGAACAAAGACGACAAGCAAGGTATTTTAAGCTGCCTTGATCCTGTAAAAAAACATTACAATAAAGGAGAAATAATATTACACCTATCAGATGAAATAAACAATATAGGTGTTATGGAAAGCGGTCTTGCATACCTGATTATGACTGATGTTGATGGTCAAAGAAGTATTGTCGATTATTATAATAATAGTGACATTTTTGGTAGACCGTTTACCACAAGTACAGAAAGAAATTCATATTATATAATAGCTAAAACAAAGTGTACAATTTCATTTATTGATTACAACAAACTGATAACATGCTGCAAAAATGGATGTGGCAAACACTATAAATTAATTAGGAATATGTTTTCTATAACAGTTGCGAAATCACAGATGCACATTGACATTCTAAGTCAAAGAAACATAAAAAACAAAATTATGACCTATTTCTATTATATAAACAAATTAACCGGCATGAAAAATTTCAGGATTCCGCTTTCGCTCACTGATCTTGCAGACTACATCTCAGCAGACCGAAGCGCTATGATGCGAGAATTAAAAAAGTTAAACGAAAACAAAATCATAATTTCAAAAGGAAGAAATATTATATTACTATAAAAAATCCGGCCATAAAGACCGGATTTTTATTTATATAACCATATTTAATTTTAAATTAGTTATAGTGCTTTGAACAAAATTCCTTAGCAGTAATCTGCTGAGAAACAAACTTAAGAAGATTTACTGTATCAGAGTTACCTACTTTACCATTGTGATCACAGTCAGCATTTGCCATACCTTCTGCTGAAAGTCTGTAAGAATTAACATCAGCAAGAGACTTAGCAAGTGCTACGAGATCCTGGAGGTCAACACGTCCATCACAGTTAGCGTCACCGCACAATGTCATAAGATCAGAGTTTACAGTATCACCAGTATCACCAGTATCACCAGTATCACCAGTATCCCCAGTATCCCCAGTATTACCTGTAGTATCACCTGTGTCACCTGTGTCACCTGTATCATCTGTTGGTATTGGTTTATCGCCAACATTTTCTGCTTCATCATCAAGGAATGAAACCATCCAAACAAGTGGTGAGTTCCAGTTAATTGTACACTCGTTTACAGACCATGCTTCAACGCTGTCGATGTAGCACTTCTGTGATGGAGTATCAGCAGGAAGACCAGCACCTCTTACGTATGGGTCAACCATGCCCTTGTTAGGACCGCCTGAAAGTACGCCGTTAGGAGCAAGTGGGAATTCCTCATTAACTTCATGTGACCAATATCTGTGGTGAGGGTTAGTTGTTGCATGTTCACCATAACCTGTTACATATGAATAGTCACCGCCGTTACGTCCGAAGATGTAGTCCATAGCAACTGATGCACCATCGATATACTTAGCATCCTTTGTAAGGTCATAAGCATAAGCCATAACAATAGCATTGTTTACAACCATTGAGTTTGAACCCCATTCATAACCGTCAAATTCCTTACCAGGAGCATTAACGTCATCCTTGAACTTTGTGCCTTCGTATGGGATTCCATAACCTTCTTTGTTTTCGAGGTCAATATATACATCAGCAGCCTCTGTAAGTGAAGATTTCAGCTTAGCATAATCGCTATCCTCAACCTTGCTCTTATAAAGTGACAATGTAAGGTTACCAAGACCAGCTGTATTACCCCAGTTGAATGATGTACGTGAACCATGGTTTTCACCACCGCTGAGATCGTATTCTGTTACGAATGCCTTTTCATAACCCTTGAGGTCTGTATAATATGTCTTATCACCTGTTGCTGCGTAAAGCTCACAAGCTGCCCAGTAGAAGTCATCCTGAACATCTGTATCACCGTAAGCACCGCCGCCCTTTGCCTGATCAAGAGGAGCATAAATCATTTTGGCATCAGCTGAACCGTCATCGCACTTAACGCTCTTGAACTTCAAAGCTGCTTCATAGCATGACTTAGCATTATCAAGACATTCTTTAGCATATGTAGCGTCAACGTCCTTCCACAGACGATATGCCTGAGCTGCACAAGCTACTGTATTAAGTGTAGCAGCAAGCGTTGGAGGCTTAACGATACGTGTATATGTATCTTCATTAGGTCTTACAGCAAGTCCTGTCCAACGATAGTCATGAAGCTTGTGATATACAAGACCCTTGTACTTACCGTCAGCAACGATCATGTCAAAGAAGAAATCAAGCTCAATCTTTGTTTCATCAAGGATATCAGGTGTTGAATCGCCTGATTCAGGAATAACAATCTTCTTAGCGTCTGTCTTCCAAGCATCAGCCTTGTTGTTTACAACAGCTCTCTCATACATATTCTGGAGAGTCCATACTGAAATACCACCGTTAACTACGTATTTACCGTGGTCACCAGCATCGTACCAACCGCCGGTTGCAGTAATTTCACCTTCAGATGTGATAACGTCTGAACCGTCTGTCTTATACTGATTGATCCACTGGTTCTGAATGTATGCAACATCAGGGTCATGACCCTTCTGGTGAGCAAGTGAAGAAGTATCACCTGATGTGATATACTGAGATTCAATAGCAACACCTGAACGGTTCTGATAGAAGTAGTTCATTGCATTTGTAAACAATGAGTTTGCATGATCAGCATCCTTACCGTAAACATCGTCGCCGATTTTAAATGCATATGACTCCTTGCCATCGCACTTGATTGTATATGTACCTGCAGTTGTAACATCTGAGAAATCAATTGTGTGAACATAGTCACCTGAGTTCTTGTCAAAGCCTACAGGAGTTGTCTTACCAGCCTTAACTGTTGTACCTGATTCGTTTACAACTTCAAAGTCCTGAGCTGCGCTCTTATAGCTTGATTCATCATCATAAGCAAGTGTAGCCTTCTTAGCAAGCTTTGTGTAATAACCAACCTGGTTAACAGCAATGCCCTTTCTTACATATTCTTCCTTTTTCGGATACTCATCTTCCTGATTATCTGAAGTCATTGACATGTTATCAAACTTCAAAACTGTACCCTCAGGGAATGAAAGCTGACCTGTAGTACCGGTTACATCACCGCCGCCTCCAAAGTGGAATGTCCACTCAAGAGCATCAACATCGTCATCGGCTGTAAATGAATCAAATTCAAAATGTTGGTCACCAGCTTTAACTTCCAGAGGATTCCAGCCCTTTGCATTATAGTCATTGCCGCTCCAGCATGAATAGCCATTATGCCAGAATTCACCAGAATTTGCATTGCCAACAGTTTTTGCATCAAGATTACCGATCTTTGTATAAAGCTTACCAGCATTTGAAGCGTTTAAATCAAATGAAAGCTTGTATGTATGACCTTTCTTGAGCTTAAGACCTCTGTGTCTGAACTGACAGTCCCATCTGTCCTCTCCGTCCTGCATCTGACCGCCGGCTTTAATGATTGTAATATTGTATGAACCGCCGCTGATGTCAAAGTCAAGCTTAGCAGTACCTGATTCACAGATATGCCATGGAAGACCAGCACCATTGTTAAAGTCAGTTGCACCAAGCACCTGATATTCACCAGCAGCAGAAGCTACAAGTGAAGTAGCTGTAGGAACTACAGAAACAGCTGTTGTCGTGAGCATTGTTGCTGCCATAATGCTGGCAGTAAGCATCTTGCCGATTTTATTTTTCAGCATTGTATACCCTCCTAAATAATATAAAAAATACATATAAGGCGAAATATCGCCATATTAACTAAACCGATTTTGTACAATCAGCTTAACCTCCTGAGAAACTCACTGCTTTTTTTGCGAAAAACAATCAGAGTAAATTGTTCA
This sequence comes from uncultured Clostridia bacterium, assembly GCA_947586185.1. Taxonomy (GTDB): domain Bacteria; phylum Bacillota; class Clostridia; order Oscillospirales; family Ruminococcaceae; genus Porcipelethomonas. Next base: position 33,927 of record CANPXN010000007.1, on the reverse strand, counting down.
GCAGATATATTTCTCAATTGAAAACGCATGCACAAAATGCTTTATCACATTTTGCACAACTATTTTTCGGTTATATTATAATATATTTACACAATATTGTAAAGCCTTTTTGTAAATTTTGTCGTTTTGTATAATTATTATAATTAACCCTTGTATATGTTCAACAAATAATTAAAAGAAAAGTCCGCCTGTATTTATACAAGCGGACTTTTAACTATTTAATAAGGAGTCTCTTCAAAAGAATGGCGTCAAATATATTCAGCAATCCGTTTTCATCCATATCAGCGTTGATACTACCCTGTTTGGTTATTTCAGCTGATGGTTCTTTGACAATATATTTGCAAAGTAAAACGTAATCAGCTGTTGTAACTCTGCCGTCATTATTAACGTCTCCCATAATATTTTTATCGCCGGAAGGCTCGGTATAATCATCAGGTGTTTTGCCGTCAGGCTCAGTACCCCATATAAGCTTGTCACCATCATACATTGTAATATATGGTGTTTCTATCATTGCATCTTCTCCGCCCTGAACAAGATCCTTAAATGAATAGTCGTTTGAAGGATCCCATACATTCTGAATCGTATCCGGTATACCGATTCTGAACTGAAGCTCTGAACGATGCTCTGACTGACCGGTCGGCATTACTACTCTGCCGTCGCCAAGACTTATTTTTACATAGTAGATATTGCCCTTATAATGAATTGGATCGGATACCGTTGCTGCGCCTTCGTCTCCGGAATGTTGATCAGTACCTTTCTGAACCTTTACATCAGCTATTGAATATCCTGCGTCAACAAGCTCTGTAATATCAAAATAGTAATTGTAAGATAAGTCCTTGATTACTCTTGCCGGCCATGCTGAGTGATTCATTGCATAAGCTTTGATTTCTGTATAGCTGCCGGATGCCTGATTGATTGACGCTTTTACAAGGAACTCAGCCCATTTCGGGGTTTCAGTTGGTGGGAAGTCCGCAAGAGGCTCTCCGCCGTAATCTTCGATCATTCCGCAAAGGGCTGCTGTAAAGCCTGCATTATAGTCGATCGCAACCTCTGTGTTCTGATAAGAAGCGATCTGATCTGTAAACGAACCGTCCTGATTAGGTCCGCCCTCTAAAGCTCCGTAAAGAACATGAGCATATTCTGTCTGCCACTGCTTGCTCTCAGTGTCAGTACCAAGTTCGTTCCAGTGGTCATCGTGAATACCACTTGCCGTTCTGTGGTGGAAAGACTTAGGATTCTTGTCGCCCATACCAAGAACGTAGCTCATACCAAGGTCATTATCCCCGAAGCAGTAATCCATCTGGGACTTTGCCCAATCCTTGTATTTTTTACTTAAATCGGCATCATCCTTGAAAATTGTATCTGAGGCAACCTCAGCCAAAAATGCAGTAGTGGTTGCATGTCTTAATGAACCCCACTGGAAAAGCCAAGCAAGACCGTCAGGTGTATACTGAACACGTTTTCCGCCATAGCCGGTTGTCCAATATTCAAGATGCTTCTTTACCTGCTCTGACCACTGCGCTTCACCGGTGTTCTGTGCATATAGGAGCAAAGCGCCCTGCATTGTATCATCCCAGCAGTGACCCCATGAAAACTTCATTTCAATTGACTGTTCTTCCTTGCCAAGATTCGGAATATAGGACTCCGCCTTGTCAAGATAGGACTGTTCTCCGGTTGCCTTATAGAGCCAGTTTGCTGCGAAAAGAAGATCGTCATAGAATGTTGTCGGCTTATAATATGAATGTTCCGCAGTATCCTCACCTATGATCTTTTCAGCGTCTGCACGCTCAAATAAATCTTTTGCGTGGTCAAGATATTTTTCAGCAAGCGCCGGATCGGAATCCTTGAATAAAATGTAACCTGTTGCAAGAGCGCATGCCATTTGTGCCTCTATACTGCTGTCTTTACAAGTGTAGTATGGGCGAGGGTCCTCGCCGCCTTTAAGGACATACTTTCTCATGTAAACCTCTGCGCTTCCCCACCATACATGGTCAAAAGCGCCTTCACCGATCATGTAAACAATTTCATCGCCAAGGTCACAGCCTACAACATAGTCAAGACCCCATTTCAGATTGTTTAGGTAGAGTTCTTCAAGACCGGCTTTCTTTACAGCATCACGGTATTCGATAAGACCCCAGCCAAGAAGGGTTGCTGAATATGCGTTAGTTAGTGCAAACTTGAGATGATCTCCTGCATCAAACCATCCTCCTGCAACAACGTCATTTTCAACCGAATCATCCCTCCATGTAACTTCGTTCCAGTCAGGAAGTACACCTGCCTGCTGAACCTCATAGAAAAACATGGACTTCTGTAAAGCTTCTCCATAATTATAATTAGATTCAGCATAAACAGCGTCGTCATTATTTATAATTGGAGATGCCGATCCGCACAATCCTGTTACAGCCATAACAGCTGAAACAGCAAAAGCCGCAAATTTTTTCACTATAATTCCTCCTTTTAAAAATATTTCCAACTTATACTTTACAGTATATTTTCTTATTTGTCAACTACCAAAGAGCAAAACGCCATGGTGAATCTCACAATGGCGTTTTAATTCAGTTAATTTTATTTTTTCTGCAAAGCTTCTTCAGTTAACTGACCGCCTATTACTTTCAGCATAAGAACTGAATCACTGTTACCTACTACACCATTATGGTCTACATCAGCGCATTCAAGAGCAGTTGCTGACAAAGCATATGCAGTAGCATCTGCAAAATATTTAGCAAGCGCTACAAGATCCTGAAGATCAACATTTCCGCTAAGATTTGTATCGCCATATTTAACTTTACTCCAGTCTATATCATCATCCGAAGGCAATGTTTCAGATGAACTTGTTGATTCAGACGGTGTTGTTTCTGTTGATGGCTCTGTAGACTGTTCTTTTACAAGCGGTATTCTGAGTGGAATCTGATTTGTATCCGTATCCATATAGAATGCGAAACTCCAGAAATCTTTATTTGAAGCAACTTCATCAGATATTGAATAGCCGTCAGGAAGTGAATTGAATCCGAAAGTATAAGTTACCGAGGCGTCATCAACCGATGTCAGCAGCTTATCAAATGTCTTAGGATTTTCTTCGCTTGTATTCCATGTACCAACTGTTTCGGTAGTGCTTTCACCAAGATAACCAGTAAATGTCTCTTTAAGGTAAAGCTCTGCACCGCTTACAAGCTCGCCTGTTTTCTCATCGTAAACTTCAAAGCTTGCTGAATTATCATCAAAAGGATCTGTAGGGAGCGGCGGATCAACTTTGCCTCCGCCAAAGTCAAAATTCTCATTGATTTCTGCAGCGTTCTTAATAACTTCCTTTGCCGCAGATGTGTCACCGCCATAATTAGCGTAAAGGCCAGCTATAGCAAGTGTAAAGCATGCGTTATAATCAAGAGCCGGTTCTGTGTATTGATACTGATTAGCATGATCAACATAGGCACCGCTTGCGTCAGTAGGACCGCCTATCAAAGCGCCGTAAAGTGTATATTTGGATTCGGTATTAGCAGCCGGATCACCTGTACCCGGATTAGCCGCACGATGATGGATTCTTACAGGATATTTATCGCTGTAGCCAATAAGGAAGCTGTAGCCTGTCGGGTTGTTTCCAAGAATATAATCCATCTGCTTCTTTGCATAATCAAGATAAGTTTTATCGCCGGATACTTCTGAATATGTAATAGCATATTTCTGCCATGCACAGTTATAACGTGATGTTCCCCAGCCGGATATAGGATAATATGCCTGACTCATGTTATTAACAAGGTTGCTCATCTCAAATTTAACCTCGTTGCCAAAAGTCTGATCCTTTGTCAGCTTATACATCAATGAAGCATAACCGCCCCAAACCTTATTCCAACAGTAAACCCAGCAGTCATATTCGTTGCCATTATAGCAGCCATTCTGTGTAGGCTTATCAGTAGGCATTGAGAATCTGTTGCTGTCGGCAATATAGAGCCAAAGACCTGCCCATGCCTTTTCATCAACAGCATTTTCAGTACCGTACATACTTCCCATACCGGCGGTTTCATTGCCGCTGTATTTTGTTCCAAACTCATACATAGCCTCGGCATATTTTAAGCATTCCTTTGAATACTCAGGATCTGAATCCTTGAGAGCAACAGCTGTTGAAGCAAGCGCTGAAGAAACTTCATAGCACACCGTAGAATTATTATTTAATGAAGTCGCCCAATATGTCTTTCTTGGATATGTCTGTTCCTCAGGCGGAGTCCAGTAAGAATGATCGCTATCATCACTTACATTATAACAGAAAGTAACAACATCGTCATTATCATTAAGATAAATTGTCTTCATGAAATAATCGCAGGTTTCGCGCAGGATGTAGAAAAGATGAGCTTCCGTTCCTGTTTCCTTGAAAGACTGCGGATGATCATAATACGCCCAGCCAAGTGACGTAGCATTAAAGCCCATAGTAAGGCTGAATTTAACATGGTCGCCAGCGTCATGATAGCCTCCGGAAACATCAACTGTATTTGAGCCTCCGTTTGCTTTCTTTACAAATTCCTTAGAAGCCGCATCAAGATTGACTGCTGAATCAAGTGAAGCCTCGGCATCATATGTATGACAGTTTCCACGCCATGTCAGACAATTGTCGTCTACCTCGCATCCACATTGGTTAGCATCATAAAAGTACAGAGACAGCTCCAACGCCTCAGCATAGTTTGTATCACCGCTTGCAGAAGCCTCAAGCTTCGTACTGGTTATATTGCTGCTCGCAAAAGCGCCAACTGTTAAAACTCCCAATGAAGCCGCTAAAATCTTTTTCAAATTAAAGCGTTTTTTATTCATTTTATCATCCCTCCAAAAACTCAATCATTAATGAAATTTCTGTTAACATTGTATCATAAGTTAACATTTATGTTCAAGTGTTTTGTGATAAGTTGTATAATATTTCTACAAAATTAACAAATGTTTATATGCAATTTAGTGCATAACGCAGAATATAAATGAATCAGCTGATAGATTCCATATATATCAGCGCTTTCTGATTATACATGTATATTGCTTTTACAAGATTTATAAGCTTTTCATTATCGCACTCAGAAGCTTTTTTACAATATGACAAAACGCTGTAAATTTCCTTGCTGCTAATTTGTTCATGTGTATCCTTAGTACAGAAATAAACCTCATATGCCTGCCCCAGCTTATGAGCGGGTATGCCTGATATTTCTCCATAATACAATTTGTTTTTACCAGAATACCTTAAATCAGTATAAAGCGTTTCTCCTTCTGATGTATAAGCAAAGCATACGTTTTCTATATCCTTTGTTTCATTTATATAACATCTCAGATCGGTATCAGAATTCAGCACCAATGAAAACCCTTTATAAGTAACTTTCTCGGCTCCGTCAAACTCCTGCGTAATACAAGAATAATCATCCGGAATAACAATCGAACTTAAATCTGATTTTGCATCAGGAATGTTCTCGGTATCATATCCAAAATACAGCTGTGAGTAACGACCGTAATCCGATATGCTGTCTGTAAGATCTTTAAGCTTAGTATCTGATGAATCTACGCTGTTAAGATAATCATTAACTGAATAACTCCAATCTGGAGTTTTTTCAACGAGTTTTCCGTCCTTATCTAAAACTTCTATGTGTCCGGATATTATCTTATTTAACTCATTTGATTTCACGCTGCATGTGAATCTGTAATATCCATATTTGCTGTTATCCGGTTCATAAGGTACAGTTATGCTTTCATAATCCTTTACAAATACTGCGTATATTTTATAATCGCTTGCTGGATAAGGAACTGAGTAATAATAATTTAAGCCTATATTGCCGTCAAGAGTTATGCTGTAGCCTTTAAATACAGCGTTCTGCTGCCCATCCCAGCCGCCATATGGCTGAAGCCATAAGTCAGTAAAATCCACGTTATTGTAATATTTAACTTCATTATATTCATCGTCCAAAGCTATACAGTTAACTACTTCAAAACTGTAAATTGAAATTCCACAGCCATATTCAGCTTTATTGCTGTCGGGAACTGAAATATATAAATATAAAGCCGGAGTATTTTCATCAGGCTTCACAGAGCTACCGCACTCGCAGGTATAGGTTAACGTATCTGTATCAACGGAAGTAATACCTGTTAATCCATTATCGGCATACATGTCTATAAGCTTATAATCAGGATTGCTGAAACTGAATATAATTTTCACACTTTTAATTTGATCACCTGAAATATAAACAGGCACAGAAATACAGTCATCAGGAACTGCGGTCATATTTCCGTTAACATCCTTATCTGTACCGATTTCAATTTGATTATTTCCAATATAATTATTTACATTTGCATAGGCCATGCCCTCTGTACCGCAAGCTGCAAATATTACAGTACATATAATCAATGCAGCAGCTTTTTTCAATCCAAGTATAATATTCATATTAAGCCTCCTATAAGATGTTTATACAATAATATCACAAGTTTCGACATTAGTCAATAATATCTAATAAAACCCGATATGTTCTTACTATAAATCAACCAAAAATATGTTTTCAGATATATTTTCTACAAGCCTTGAAAAAAAATGAATTTTTTGATATAATGATAATAATTAATGCAAATTTGAAAGGAACTGCGGTATGAGCAAAGTATTTTCGGTAATAACACAAAAAGGCGGTGTAGGTAAAACTACAACCGTCAACGCCTTAGCAGCATCATTTACAAAATTAGGTTATAGGGTACTTTGCGTAGACATGGATCCCCAGGGTAATTTATCCTTCAGCGTTGGCGCCGATTCAACGCATCTTCCCACTGTTTATGATGCTATCAAGGGCAGCTATAAGGCACAGTCGTGCATTCAAAGGCGATCTATGACAGATATAATCCCGTCAAACATAGTATTAAGCGGCGCTGAAGTGGAATTTACAAGGAGAAAAAGAGAATACCTTCTTAAAAAAGCAATAACGCCTATTAAAGAGCTTTATGACTACATATTTATAGATTCTCCTCCAGGACTTGGTTTTCTCACTGTTAATGCACTTGCAGCAAGCGATTTTGTTATCCTGCCCATGCTTCCTGATATTTTCAGTCTTCAGGGACTTGTTCAGGTTTATGAAACAATAGAGCATGTTAAGCTCTCCTGCAATCCTGATATAAAAATCGCAGGCATTGTAGTAAACCGATATAATAAGCTGTCACGGTTAAACCGTGAAGCCTTTGGCACTGCACAGATGGTATCAGAAAATCTGAGCATACCAATATTCAAAAATTTTATAAGAAATTGTCCGTCAATTACAGAAGCTCAGTCCTTGCAGTGCAACATTCATGACTATGCCCCAAGATGCTCAGGCGCAAGAGACTTCTATAAGCTTTCTCAGGAAATAATTGATTCTACTCAGTAATGGAGGTATTTTAATGGCCCTTAAAAAGTCCAAAAGAGATATTGACAAGGAAAGAATGTTCACAAAAATTATGCCTTCATTGAATGAAGAAAATGAGGCAGAGGTTGATTCTCCGGAAGATGAAAACACGGAAAAATCAGCTGCGGAACAGACCAAGGAAAATAAAGTCAGTGAAACAAAAAATACTAAAGAGGAAAAATCTGAACCGAAGTCAGAAGCTAAACCTCTTAATACACCTGAAACTGTTTCTGTCGGTGATAAAAAAGCTGAAGAAGTCAAGAACGAAGAAGCCTTAAAATCTGAAAGCAATGATAAGCCTCAGCAGGAGAAAAAGGAAAAAGGTGAAGCTAAAAAAACCGAAAAGTCTGCTCAAAAAAAGGAAAGTAATTCAAAGCAGATCGAGGTTTATAACATAACAGAAGAAATGATAAATGGTGAGATTGATGCTATATTCCATAAGTTCAACTGTTGTCACTGCGATATATGTAAATGTACAATTATCGCAGATGTACTGAATAATCTTCCGACAAAATATGTCGCTGCAAAGCCTTCTGAGCTAAAAAAAATTCTAAATAAAGAAAACAACGGAAATATAAAATCTGCCATTATCCAGTCTGTTTTCAAAGTTATTGCAAATCCTCCGCATAAGCCTGTTTAATTTTTCCTAAAACTTACGATATATATATAAAATGTACATAGGAGGTGTTCATATGAATATTCCGTCAATTGATAATTCTGCTATCTTTACAAGGGGTCAGACTGCTGCTGAAGCTGCAAAAGTTATGAGCGCAGAAAGCAAAATCATTGATAAAATTGATGAAAAGTCTTCTGAAAGCCAGAAAACTCCGAAAACAGATACTTTTGTAAAATCAAAGGATTCTGATAAGGACAGCACAGGAATTTACTCAAGAGAATCCCTGCTCGAAAAGCTTAGACAGGCTGAAGAACAGCGTACTAAGGCTTTTGAAGAAACTATCAAAAGCATGATAACCAAGCAGGGTCAGGTTTCAAATTTCATTTTCAAAGGCGTTGAGCTTACTGTAACCGAAGAAGATCGCCTTGCTGCTGAAAAATCCATTCAGGAGGGCGGAGAGTACTCAGTAGACAGTGTTGCCAGCCGAATTATGGATATGGCAAAAGCCCTTAGCGGCGGTGACGATTCCAAGTTCTCAATACTTAAAGAAGCTGTTATTAAAGGATTTAAAGGCGCTGCTTCCGCACTCGGCAAAAAAGATGATGAAATGCCTGACATTACAAAGCAGACTTATAATGAAGTCATGAAACGCTTTGACGATTGGGAAAATTCATTTAAAACAAGTGATGGTAATTCAGATTCTTCTGATACCAAGGCAAACTAAGCTGAACATTTTTTAAGGACCTGATTTTCTCAGGTCCTTTATGTTATCAATATATGGAGAGATCATAATGAAAACTATACTAATTCCGTCAATGCTTGATTTTCACTTTCCATTACTAAAACTTGCATTCAATTCACCGGACATTAAAGCCATAATACTCGAAAACGAAGAAAATATAACTCATACGGGATTAAAATATGCAAATAATGACATGTGTTATCCTTGTATTTTAATAATCGGACAGATGATCGAAGCGCTTAAAAGCGGTTTATATGACTTATCCAGTACCATGCTGCTTATACCTCAGGCAGGAGACGCATGCAGAGGGTCTAATTATATCAAAATGATAAGAAAGGCTCTTAAAGCAGCGGGCTATGAACAGATTCCTGTCATATCACTTAACTTTAAAGGCCTTGAAAAGGATAGTTTGTTCTCCTTCAATATAGGCATGATAATAAAAGCTATGGCTGCAATAATTTACAGCGATACTCTTATGATTTTGTACAATCAGACAAAGCCATATGAAAAAGTCAATGGCAGCACCGATAAACTCTTGAACAACTGGAATTCAAAGCTTTCTATAGATTTAAAAAGCACAAAAAACATAACTATACATTCAATAAGAAAAAACATATCAGAAATAGCTTCATCGTTCAGAAAAATTGAAAAACATAAGCTAAAGCTTAAAAAGGTGGGTATTGCCGGCGAGCTTTATGTAAAGTATTGCCACCTTGGAAACTGGAACTGCGGTGAGTTTCTTTTAAGTGAAAACTGTGAGTACATGGTAAATGGGTTTTCGTGGTATATACTTTATTACATTGATATACACAAAAATGAACAAAGCTTTATTATGAACCGTATTTTTAATACTGCTATGAAAATTGTAAGCTCTTTACAAAAGCATATGGTTTGCGAAATACGAAAAAATGGATTTAACTGCGTTTCGGATTTCTTTGAGTTCAAGAAAATTTCTCGGGACCTTATAAGCTTTGAATGTAAAATTGCAGATGGCTGGCTTATTGGCGCTGAAATTATTAATATGGTTCATGAAGGATATGACCGCATTCTTTGCATTCAACCATTTGGCTGCATGTCAAATCATATATGTGGTAAAGGAATATATTCATACCTGAGAAGAATGCTTCCGGAATCAAAAATTGTAAGTATAGATTATGATTCCAGTGGAAGTAGTATTAACGTTCAGAATAGAATAAAATTTCTTATTGATATGTAAAAGCCTGCCTTCATCTACAAAACTGGTTTTAAAAACGCTGTATTGCTTATAAGGCAATACAGCGTTTAATTATACTTATTCTGAATAATTTACAGTTATTACTTCAACAACATCTGAACTGTTGAATCCTATTGTCATGAATCGCCCCTTTGATTTGAAGTCTTCACGAGGTTCATATACGCCGTATTTATAGGCTTCTTTTTTTTCACCCGAATCATCATAAGACACCTTATCATCAGGCGCGCCGAATTGTTTCAGCACATCTTCTTTCGTTGATACTAACGGCACTATACCTGCAACATCTGAATCACTATCTTCGACTGAAACGTTATACAAAAAAGCTTTTTTGCTTTTTTTATGTGCATTAGTGGCAATTGACTTTAAAATGAGACCATTCTCATCGAAAATTTCAACCATATAAAGCCCGTCATCAAATTCTTCATCTACGAACTCGTATTTAAGTCCCTCCTCCAGTTCAGAAAGCTTCTGTGGTACTGTGAACTTGTGTCCTTTGATATTTATATTTGTCCTGATTGCCTCAATATCAAAAGTCCCTTCTTCCATTACAGCAGATGATACGATACTTTGTTCAGATTCTATGTTTTTGTTTTTTCCGCAACTGCATAACGGAACTATCAAAAAAGAGAAGCATAAAACCGCTGCTAAAAACTTGTTTTTCATAATATCTCCATCTTATCAAGCATTTTGAGTGAAGCTTTTATAAATTAATATCCGGAAGTCCAGCAAAACCCACTGCAAGATCTTCATCTGTTGGAATATAATCTGACATTTCCCCATCATTAAACTTCTGATATGCGAACATATCAAAATATCCTGTACCGGTAAGTCCAAAGAAAATGGTTTTGGATTCTCCTGTTTCCTTACACTTGAGCGCTTCGTTAATTGCCACCTTGATAGCATGACTGCTTTCAGGAGCCGGAAGAATTCCCTCAACTCTTGCAAATTGCTGTGCGGCAGCAAATACTGAGGTCTGCTCAACGCTTACAGCCTCCATGTATCCGTCGTGATAAAGCTGTGAAAGGGTTGAACTCATTCCGTGATAACGCAGTCCCCCTGCGTGATTTGAGGACGGAATAAAGCCGCTTCCAAGGGTATACATCTTTGAAAGAGGACAAACCTTTCCGGTATCGCAGAAATCGTATGCGAATCTGCCTCTTGTAAAGCTCGGACAGGATGCCGGCTCAACAGCAATGAACCTGTAATCCGACTCACCAAGAATTTTTTCACGCATAAATGGTGAAATGAGTCCTCCAAGATTTGAACCTCCTCCTGCACAGCCTATAATAATATCAGGCTTTTCACCAATTTTGTCAAATGCTGATTTGGATTCAAGACCTATAATTGACTGATGAAGTAATACCTGGGAAAGAACAGAACCAAGAACATATCTGTATCCTTCTGTATTAGTTGCTACTTCAACAGCCTCTGAGATTGCACAGCCAAGACTACCTGTTGTTCCCGGATGCTCTGCAAGAATCTTTTTGCCGACCTCTGTTGTAGTTGAAGGCGATGGCGTTACATTAGCACCATATGTTCTCATGACTTCACGACGGAAAGGCTTCTGTTCATAGGAACACTTAACCATGAATACTTTGCAATCAAGTCCGAAATATGAGCATGCCATTGACAAAGCTGTACCCCACTGACCGGCTCCGGTTTCAGTTGTAACCCCCTTAAGACCCTGCTGCTTTGCGTAATATGCCTGTGCTATTGCGCTGTTAAGCTTATGGCTTCCGGAAGTGTTGTTTCCTTCAAACTTGTAATAAATTTTTGCAGGAGTTCCGAGAGCCTTTTCAAGGCAATATGCTCTTACAAGAGGAGATGGGCGATACATTTTATAAAATTCCTGAATTTCCTCCGGGATATCAATGTATGCACTTGTATCATCAAGCTCCTGCTTTGCAAGCTCAGTACAAAATACAGGTTCAAGATCCTTAACTGTCATAGGTTTAAGGGTTGCCGGATTGAGCAGAGGAGCAGGCTTATTCTTCATATCTGCACGGACATTATACCACTGCTTCGGCATTTCACTTTCTTCAAGATAGGTTTTATAAGGTATTTTCTTTTCCATAGCTAATTTTCCTTTCAAAATAAAATAAAAAACTCCTGCCCTACTTAAACATAGGACAGGAGTATAATTTCCTGCGGTACCACCTAAATTCACCATATAAAAGGTGCTCTCAATAACACACTAACATGCGTATCCGATATAACGGTCGAATCCCGTCTCCCCTAATGCCGATAATGGCACTCAGTTCACCCTCACAGACCCATTCACTTACCGTTCTTTACTGTCTCGCACCATACGACAGCTCTCTGATAAAGAAGCATGAAAGCTACTATCTCCGCTCAAAGGTTTTTAATTTTATTTATATTAACATATTAAAATGATTTTGTCAAGCTTTTATAAAAAATATAGAGCAGCTTTGAATAATAATGCAATGATCAGCATAAATACTGATGATGCATACATAAGCTTGTTCGCTCTTATGATATCATCATTTTCCACTTCCCGTATTTTATCTCCGATATATGGCTTTTTATGGAGCTTTCCAAAATAAAAAGCATCTCCGGCAAGCTGTATATCAAGAGCTCCGGCACATACGGATTCTGTTTGCGCTGAATTGGGACTTGCATGTTTGCGCCTGTCACGCCGCCATATTCTGTATGCGTTTGATGTGTTATATCTAAAAACAGGGCATGCTGAAATCATCAAAAGAGCAGATATTCTTGACGGTATATAATTTAATACATCATCAAGCTTTGCTGAAAAATATCCGATTTCTCTGTACTTTTCATCCTTGTATCCTATCATGGAATCCATTGTGTTGACTGCTTTGTAGAGAAATCCAAGAGGCGCTCCCCCTAACATTATAAAAAAAAGTGGAGCAATTACGCCATCGGAGGTGTTTTCAGCTACTGTCTCAACAGCTGCTTTAATAATTCCTGTTATGTTAAGCTGCTTTGTATCCCTACCAACTATCATTGAAACTGCTTTGCGGGACTCTTCAATATCACCGCTTTTAACAGCGTCATGGACTTTCATGCTTTCAGTTTTAAGGCATTTAGCTGCAATGAGATAGTAGCACATTATTCCTTCAATTAAAATACCGATAATAATATTCATGTAGGATATTTTCAGTATTGCATACGGAATCAAAAAAGACAACGTTGCAACAAAAAGCGCCAAAATAACGCCTCCGACTTTTAAGTGTTCCTTAAATATCAGCCTTACTTTCCTTTCCAAAAAAGCAATAAGCTTTCCGATAAGCCGGACAGGGTGAGGCAGACTGTAAGGATCGCCTAAAAGCAGATCGAGAAAGAATCCCAATATTAAAGGCAATATATATTTACAAATACTCATAAATTCTCCAAAATTCTGATTGACCTTCCGTCATAATCTGTGATAAATCCGCCTCCGCCTTGAACCTGAAAATCATAAAAGCTTTTCTTAGGCATAGCATATTTTTCAAGTATTGCCATTATAGTTCCTCCATGAATAATAAATGATGCTGTAATATCATGGTTAAGACCTTTTACCACAGATGTAAAAGCCTCAGTACAGCGCTTTGAAAAGGCATTTCTTTCTTCTCCGTTCGGAAAAGGAATTACACCGCCGCTTTCAATCCATTTTACATAGTCTGAGTTATCTTTAAGCTCCTCATAGCTTTTGCGCTCAAAATCACCAAAGCTGCATTCTCTCAATCCCTGACTGATAATAATTTTCTTTGATGGATAAATTATTTTTGCAGTTTCTATACATCTTTTCATAGGGCTTGACACTACAATATCACAATCAGGATAATTTCTGCATTTAAGCTCACATACTCCCTGCTCAGTCAAGGACTCATCGGTAATTCCAATATACTGTTTTTTTAAATTCCCCGGGGTTTTACCATGACGTATAAAAATGATTTTCATAACAGCTTCCCCTTTATTGCAGTTGGAATACCACAGCTGAGTCTTATTACGCATACTGATTCACTGGCGATCATGCTGCAAACTCTACCAACTGTTTCACGCCAAAGTCGGTCTGATTTATTTGCAGGAATAATACCACATCCAATTTCATCTGTAATAATTGTAAGCTTGTTATTTTCTCGAATCAATCTATGGGCAAAATCAATAGGGTCTATTTTTTCATTTATCAGCCTTTTTATGAGCTTTTGGAAGTTCTTTATGCACACTGCACTGAAAGCTTTTTGTACAGGGCACGTATCTCCATCCAAAATTTCATCCGGATTAATTTTCAAAAAATCGGCAGCATACTCCGTTTTTCCCTCATACGCTCCCCCGGTTATAAGTATCATATCAAAACACCTCTGTAATCTTTAATGCACATACGCACGAAGCAATAACTGCAAGCTCGCAAATCTGAAGAAAATATCCTTCCAGATCTCCTGTTATACCGCCAAACTTTTTATATGAAAATATTCTGTAATATACAAAGCTCAAAAAAGAAAATAGAATTATCATTATTCCATAAATAGGTTTTAAAAAAAGTGCGAACCCATAAACCAATATAAGCAACAACAACAAAACGCTAAGAGTAATTTTTTTATCAGCTGGCTTTGAAAAGTCCTGCAAAGAGCCGGCTTTTTTAGCGCATTTAAAAGCTACAGCCGCAATACCGCTTAAAGACCTTGAAATTACAAACGCCGAACATACTATATAAAAAGCTTTATGGCCATAAAGCTCAGAAAACAAACCTACCTGAATTAAAAAGTAAACAGCAAGCTTTATAACAGCAAAAGCTCCAATATAGGAATCGCTCATAATTTCAAGTCTTCGCTTTTTATCGCAGCAGGCTGCCTCAGCATCTGAAACGTCACAGAATCCGTCAACATGTATTCCTCCTGTTACTAAAATAGGTATTGCTGCGGCTATGCATGAAAATAATACTGATCCTACACTAAGCTTCAAGCATATAAAGCTCCATAAAAATATCAATAGTCCTATTACAGCGCCGATAAGGGGAAAAAAGCATAAAGAGTACCTACGATTTTTTTCGTCCCATTCAACATGGGGAGCAGGAATTCTTGAGTACATCAGAAATGCCGAAAACATTGATTTAAGTATATTCATAGCTCTCCTTTCAGCATTACAGGTATTCCATATACACATTCTATTACGTTATCTGCAATTAACGCAAGCTGTCTGTTTATATGGCAAAGATTTTTTATATATAGCTGTGTTTCTTCCGGATACTCGATACCATCCCTTGATACATCATTTGTAACAACAACAAGCCGGCTGCAAGCCTTGTTGATCTTTTTTACAGCGTTTACGATTCTGCCAGATACATCAGCGTCAAATCCACTATCAAACATTTCATTTGCACATAGATTAGCCATACACTCAATTAAAACTGCACTTTGCTCCGGTATGTCCAATTCATTAATATTAGTATATTTTTCTATTGTGGTAAAGTTTTTTCCGGCTCGTAATAGCCTATGCCTTTCAATTGCCGCATGAGCTTCTTTTCCATATGGTATCATAGTAGCAATATAAATTTTTTCACAGTGAACATTTTCAAGCAGCTGCTCTGCAATATGAGATTTTCCGCATTTTGAGCCGCCGGTAATAAGTGTAAGCATTACAACTCAACATACCTTTCCATAGGAAGATTTTCAAACTTATGTGAGGAATTATATACGGACAGCGCTCCGTCAATAAGAGGCAAAATCATGACAGCTCCGGTACCCTCCCCCAGACACAGTTCTGCATTAATCACAGGTTTTTTGTTTATCAGCCGCAAAAGCTTTCCTCCGGCAGGCTCCTTTGAAACATGCGAACAAAGCATATACTTTTCTGACAAAGGGCATATTTTAGATGCAATCACCGCTGAAACAGCAGAAATTAGTCCGTCTATAACTATCGGTATGCGATACACAGCGCCACCCAAAAAAAGCCCGGTCATTCCGGCAATGTCATATCCGCCCAGCTTTGCAAGAAGCTCCATAGGTTTATTTGCGTCCGGTTTATTTATTTTAAGAGAACGCTTGATTGCTCTGATTTTACGCTCAAGTCCTTCATCGTCCAGTCCTGAACCCCTACCGGTGACTGATTCCACAGGATCGTTAAGCAAAACTGAGGCAAGTGCACTTGATGTCGTTGTATTGCCTATCCCCATTTCTCCGGTTATTATAATTTGTGTGCCGCTTATTTTCAAGCTTTCAACTATGTCAATACCCGCTTTAACAGCGCTTTCCGCCTGCTTAACGCTCATAGCCGGACCATTTGCTATATTATTTGTTCCGTTTGAAATTTTCCGATCAAGTATGCCACGGTGATTTACACAACCGTCAATTCCTATATCTACAGCTGTTACTGAACAATTATATGTCTTAGCAAGCATATTGATATTGGACGTTCCATCTGCGATCGCTTTCGCAACGATTTTAGTTACATCCTTACCGGTCTGAGTAACTCCTTCGCATACTACACCATTATCGGAGCACATTATAACTCCATGCCTTTTATCAATTTTTACATTGTAATCCCCGGTTATTCCGGCTATCTGAATTATTGTTTTTTCAAGCAGTCCCAGACTGTTCAAAGGCTTGGCTATGCTGTCCCATCGTTCCTTGGCAAGGCTCATGGCATGTTTATCCAAATCACTGACTTTACTTATTCTTTCCATTTTTAAATATAATACACCTTCTTACAAAATTAAATGCCGTTCGGGAATCCGAATAAAAATATATGTGAGGAAATCCGGCATACATATGACCATTGGCATGTATACATTTCCACTGCTGTTTATTGCTCTCCTTTTCCGCAGTAAAATCATTTCCGCAGCAGCTGCTTTCCCAATAGTGAAATTCATGAGCTTTAATTGTTTCGCCTTTTCTGCATAGCATACAATCCTTTTGGGCGGTAAGATTAATATATCCAAAACGCTGAAGCTTGTCTGTTTTATATACCTCACCGTCTATAATGCTTGTCAGTTCGTATTTGTTTTCGCCGCAGCATATAAAATTGTGAAGATACATAAAACCCCCACATTCTGCAATTATAGGAGTTTTACCGCATATCGCCGATGAAATTTCAGTGAGCATAGATTTGTTTTTTGTCAGCCTTTCAGCATAAAGCTCAGGATAACCTCCGCTTAAAATAATTCCATCAATATTTTCCGGCAAATGTTCATCGTTAAGTGGAGAGAAAAACACGATTTCACAACCAAGCTTTCTGAGCATATTTAAATTATCTTCATATATAAAACAAAATGCGTCGTCCCTTGCAACCGCAATCCTTACAGCGCCGTCTGAACAAATATTGCATATATCAGGCTCATCATAGCAAAGCTGCGGACAGTCTTGCGCAATAGAAATAATCCTGTCAATATTAATGTTTTCCTCCGCCATATCTGCCAGATTTTGCAGCTTATCTTTTAAATTGCACACCTCATCAGCTGTTATAAGTCCCAAATGTCTGCTTTCAATACTGCATTTGCTGTTATATGGCATAAAACCTAAATATTCAGTTCCTAATTCCTCACACATCTTTTTCGTAGCGTGTATAAGTTTTTTTGGCAAACAATTAAATATAAAGCCTGCAATATTATTTGGCTGTCTGTATGTGAGAAATCCTTTCATAACTGCTCCTAAGGAGTCGCTCATGCCCTTACAGTCAATTACAATAACTGCCGGTATATCAAGGATCTTTGAAACAGAATATGAGGAAGCTCTGCTGCCTGCTCCATCATAAAAGCCCATTACGCCTTCAACAACGGATATATCAAATCCACGGCTGTTTTCTGAAAAAAGATATTTAAGCGTATTATCATCACAGAAAAAGCTGTCAAGATTACAGGCCTTTGCTCCGATAATTTTTGAATGAAACATGGGATCAATATAATCAGGACCGCATTTAAAGGAAACTGCATTTATCCTGCGGTTAATAAGAGCCTGCAAAACAGAACAGGTAACCGACGTTTTTCCGCATCCGCTTCTAACGCCTGCAATCATTATTCTATTCATTATTTATCTGTCCTGCCTCCTGCTGATAATATAAACCGGATTCTGTGCTGAAAGCATAGTACAGTTTCCTGCCTTTTGAGTCCTTGTCACTGCTATCTGTGAAATTTCACATTCAATATCCTGACTTGCAAAAAACTGCGTACACTTTGTAAGCGTTTCAATACAAACTGCTGTAACAACTATTTTTACCCGTGGATTTTTACTAATGGCTGATAAAATAATATTGTCCAGCTTTCTGCCTGAACCTCCTATAAAAACGCTGTCCGGAGCCGGCAGATTAGTTGCTGCTTCACAGGCGTCATCATTAATTATTTTTATATTATCACAACCAAATTTCCGGCTGTTTTCATATGTAAGCTTTACTGCCTCCGAATTCTTGTCAACGGCATATACTTTACCGTGTTCACATTTAAGCGCCATTTCAACAGAAACAGAACCAGTGCCGCAGCCTATATCCCAACATATATCATCACTGCAAATTTTTAGCTTTGAAACAGCTATACAGCGTATCTCCGCTTTTGTCATGGGAACATTTCCACGGGTAAATTCATAATCAGGGATTCCGGATAATGGATATTTTTCATAGCCTATATTTTCAGCTATAAGTACGCATAAATCCGACGTTTTTGTATTTATAAAATCTGAAGCGTTTCCGGTAAGAATCCTCTCATTTTCAGCTGAAAGATTTTCACCGATATACACTTTTACATTTCCAAGATCATACTCGCATAGCCTTTTACAAACGGATTCTGCTGTAGCTTCACCGCCAAGAAGAAAAAAAGTCCTGTAATGTGAACATACACTGCGTACAATATTTGCGTTTATACCGTGCAGGCTAACAAAATGAATATCCTGCCAGCTAAGATTCAGCTTACTGCAAAAATATACCGGAGCAGAAATTCCGCATATTACATCTGTATTGCAGTCCTCAAGAAGTAAAAGCAGCTTCTGTGCGCCACTGTAAAATCCGCAGTCACCGGACATGAGCACTGCAATATTTAAAAAACTGCAATTTTTTATGTAGTCAGCAATTTTATCACTTTTATATTCAATAAAAACAGCCTTATTTAAACCGCTGAAATATTCAACCATTCTTTTTGCACCAATTAACACATCTGCATTCAATATTGCTTTTTCAGCCTGTTTTGTCAAGGTATGTTTTCCATCCATTCCAATACCGATAACACTTACTTTTTTATTCATGTAGATTCTCCGCAGTTAAAATTTTTTCAGCATCACAAACTGATATACCGTCATCCTCAGGCCGATTTAAAATCAATAATTTACATCCTGTTTTCTGAGCAGCGGTTACCTTTTCTCTGAATCCTCCAAGATTACCGCTGTCTTTAGTAACAAGATACTTAATATCATACTTTTTTATCTGCTCTATATTATGTTCTTCTGAAAAAGGACCCTTTTCGGCTATAATATTGTCAAGGCTGAAACCGAGCTGTATACAGTTTTGGACAAAGCTATCAGTTGGAAGGATTCTCACAATACACCGCTCTTTAAAATTATTTATCATCTTAAAATTCTCAAGGCTTTTACTTCCGGTTGTAATAAGAATCCTGCCTGTGGTTTTGTTCAAATGTTCTGTAATCTGAACAATACTGTCAAAATATTCTCCGTAATCATTAAGGCTATGCTCTCTCGCAATTCTTATATATCTGATGTCCGTTTTCAGACATGCTTCACGGATATTTTGAGTAGCCTCCAGTGCATAGGGATGAGTTGCATCAATTGCAAGCTTTATATTATGAGTTTTTATAAATTCAGAAATCTCATCTCTGTTCATCCTGTTAATCAATATATGAAGACACGAGGACTTACCTATAAGAGAAGCGCCGTAATCCGTTGTTACGCTGATATATACATTTATTTTATTCTCAGCACAAAATCCGGACAGAACACGCCCCTCAGTAGTTCCTCCAAAAATAATAATATCACACATTTTTGTAGCCCCTTGGCGTTACCATTCTGTCATTTATAATTTTTGTTTCGCTGTTACCTATAAAAACAGTTGTGAACATATCAGCCTGAAAGTCTTTTAACTCATTAAGCGAGAGTATTTTTCTCTCCGTTCCTTCTCTGCCTATATTTCTAACAATTCCGCAAACGGTGTCAGGACTTTTATACTTTAGCATAATGCTGCATGCGTTTTTTAGATAATCGGCTCGTTTCTTTGATGAGGGATTATATAACACTATTGAAAAATCAGCCATAGATGCACATTCAATGCGTTTTATGATTTTTTCTATTGGAGTCAGCAAATCAGAAAGGCTTATCACAGCAAAATCATGAGTAAGGGGTGCGCCTAAAAGCGCCGCTCCACTCAATGCTGCTGTGATTCCGGGAACAATTTCAATCTCAATGTCAAGTCCGCAGGACATTTCAAGTGCAAGACAAGCCATCCCGTAAACTCCGCTGTCGCCGCTGCATACAATTGAAACGATCTTATTTTCGCAAGTCCGATGTATTGCATAGCTTACCCGTTCCTTTTCTTGCTTCATTGCTGTAGAGTAATAAATCTTTTCCGGATATATTTTTTCAAGGATTTCCGTGTAGGCAGTATACCCCACGATTATATCACTGCTAAGAATTGCTTTTTCAGCGTCAAAGGTTATCCCTCCGTGGCTTCCTGCTCCGAATCCTACGACATATAGCTTCATACTATCCCCTTTCAAAATCTATAAATACTTCTTGTTCAGCAGCCGCAAAAGTAACGCCTTTTCCGCATATTTTACTGACTATTAACTTCCCTCCTGAAGCAGCGGCACTTCTTTCACATATGTTGTCTGCGCTAGTAACACTCTTTACAAAGTCAGACGAACTAAAGCTGCCGGGAACCTCCATAAGCTGTTTAGGCGTGTAAAACTTTAAAGGTATTCTGTACTTCCTACTGAACATGTTTATCGCAGCCTCTTCATTTTTCAAATCCACAGTTGCAAGCTCTTTTACACGGAACAAAGGAATATTATTATCATTAAGGCAGCTTAAAATAAAGCTTTCAAGAATATTAAATGATATGTTTTTCCGGCAGCCTACACCAATAATAATATTTTTTGGCAGCAGGCACAGAGTATTTTTATATGGCTGTTCATTAATATTATCTGTTATACATATGCCTGTTTTTAAATTCAGATCTTCCGAAAGCTCCTCCGGAAGACCTGCATGTGGGAAATGGCACACTATACCAAGCTTTTGACCGTTTACAATACATGCAGCTGCTTCTTTTGCCATTTTCATATTGGAAATGTAAAGATTATTCTCCTTTGCAAAACAATCCGGAGAAAATTTTTCTGACGAATCTGTAGCCGTAGTTATAACAGGCAGAGCTCCTATACACTGTGCCGCTTCTCTGGCAAGTTTGTTTGCTCCGCCTAAATGCCCTGACAGAAGTGATACTGCATATTTGCCTTGATTGTCTATAGCAATCACAGCAGGATCCGTGATTTTTGAGCATATATACGGCGCTGTCATTCTCACAGCTATTCCGCATGACGCTATAAAAATCAATCCGTCATATTTATTAAATATCTGTGAGGTAAGCTTGGAAAGGCTTGAAAATAAAACGGCGTCTTTTGTAGGATATTTATTAAATGCATAGTGGACTATCTCATAAATACTTCCAAGATGCTTTTTAATTTCAGATGAAATAGCGGCTCCGTTTTCAGTTATTGATATTACAGCAATTTTCATGCCTTAGCCTTTCTGTACTCTGTTTCAAAGCTTTTATCATACAATTTTGAAAGCGAGTAATTATCCCCCAAAAAATCCCCTACAACGATAAGCGCTGTTTTCTTTATATTGTTATCAGATGCTGCCGTAGCAAGAGTTTTAACAGTACACCTACATATTTTCTCATCCTCCCAGCTTGCCTTGTAAACGATTGCCGCCGGAGTATTCTCATTGTATCCGCCTTTAATCAGCTCTTCTGACAGCTTTTCCGCCATTGATACACTAAGAAAAATTACCATTGTAGCTTTATGTGCTGCAAGCGAAGCGATTTGCTCCTTATCAGGAACATCAGTTCTGCCCTGCATTCTGGTAATGATCACAGTCTGAGAAACATCTGGAAGTGTATACTCGGACTTTAAAGAAGCTGCCGCACCACAAAACGAGCTTACCCCCGGACATATGCTGTATTCTATCCCAAGCTGTTCAAGGCGGTCTGCCTGTTCACGCACTGCACTATATATACTTGTATCTCCGGTATGAAGCCTTACGACACTTTTGCCCTCGCTCTCTGCTTTAACCATTACTGAAATAACTTCGTCAAGGTTCATATATGCGCTGTTATATATTTCACAGTTTTCTTTAGCATAACTCAAAAGCTCAGGATTCACAAGGGAACCTGCATAAATTATGACCTCTGCCTGTTCAAGTAATCTTGCTCCTCGAACGGTAATAAGATCAGGAGCTCCGCATCCGGCGCCAACAAAATTAACCATTGTATTCCTCCGTAATCAACTTAATCAATTTATCCGCATGCTCTGTTTTTCCGATTATTCCGTATTTGTTTGAAAATACCAAAGCGGCAATTTTTATGCTGCCATGAGCTTTTATTTCAAGGTGATACTGTATCTTTTCCATTAGCACTGAAACGGTTTTTTCAAATACTCCAGCTGATTTCAGTATACCGAACGCATCATCGACCGTCACGCAATCAGGAAGCTTTTTAAGAATATTTAGCTCCACTCCTGCAATAACGCCGCAGGCCATAAGAACCTCCATGCGGCCGTCTGCCTGAGAGGAATGAGTATTCATTATTCCTGCTCCCAGCTTAACAAGCTTTCCGGCATGTCCGACAATAAGAATACTTTTAAAGCCATACTCTATAGCGGCATCAACTGCCTCGCCGATATAATTACTGCACTTTACGCTCCCTCCCAAAATGTCGGGCATTACTTCAGATATAAAGCTTTCGCTGTAATTTCCAAGCGTCAGCAGCAGATTGTCATAGCCACCGGCTTTTTTCATGCGTTCTTCCATTCTGATTGTTTCAATAAGAGCAACGCTGCTCATAGGTTCAACTATTCCAGTCGTACCGATTATTGAAATCCCTCCTATTATACCCATTCTTGGATTATAGGTTTTTCGGGCTATTCTTTCACCGTCAGGAGCATATATGGTGATCCTGATACCATACCGGTAATTATGTTTTTCCATTATCTCATGCACCGATGATGCTATCATCTGCCTCGGAACACTGTTTATTGCGGCTGCACCAACTGGCTGGTCAAGCCCGTCTTTTGTTATACGTCCTATACCTACTCCGCCTTCTATTGCAATGCCTGAGGATATTTTTTCAGCTCTGGCATAAATCAGCATACCGTTTGTAACATCTGGATCATCACCGCTGTCTTTTTTTACTGCGCATGAAGCATACTCTGGAGTAATTTCACAGTCGGTTATTTCAAGGGTAAGCTCAGCTTTTTTTGGCGTAATGATTTTTACATAATCAACCCTATCACCTGTTAAAAGCATAGCCGCAGTTGCTTTGGACGCTGCCGCTGCACATGATCCTGTAGTGTATCCGCATCTGAGTTTTTTTCCGTTATAATATTTGTACAGCTCCTGCATAAGCTAATCCTTACCTTGCTTTTTGGAAATAACCGTTGTAAAATATCCACAGTTATCAGGAATACTTTCTTTGTTTTTGTATATCCGTTCGTGTTCCATGCCGCAGCTGCAAACCGCATACGAATTTTCCGGCAGCTTTGATTTTATCCGGGATAGTTCCCTGCCGGACTTCATTATTACAATTGTTCCTGAAGAGCTAATAAGACCGTCAAATTCCTTACATGATGCAGGAAGTATTACAAGGGATTCATTTCCCTGTACAAGAGGAATATTTATTGCTGATGCGGCGGCGCAAAAGCTCGTAACTCCCGGACACATTTTTGATACAAATCCTCTGTCAGTTATTATAGAGGCAATATATGAAAATGTCGAGTATACTGAAATATCTCCAATATTCAAAAAAGCAATATTTTTACCTGATTTAAGATATGTGCAGAGCTTGTCCGCTATTATTTCATGCTGACGCTCTAAAAGCTCGCTGTTGTTTGTCATAACAAAGTCAAGATAAAGGATTTCTTTTTCTGAAATACTGCATGACTTAGCTGCAATGTCCAGTGCAAGAGTATTTTCTCCTTTGGTTCTCGGTACGGCTAATACTTCACACGAATTTATAATTTTTACCGCTTTAAGAGTTATAAGCTCAGGATCTCCAGGTCCTACGCTTACTCCATATAATATCCCTTTCAAGTATATTCCTCCAAAAAAATTAAAACAGATTCCCACTCTCCCTGTCATACAGCTGATACAGAAGCGCATTGCATATTGCAGCGGCAACATTACTCCCGCCTTTTCGCCCTTCTGCAACTATATAAGGAGTATTTCCTGCCATAATGATTTCCTTGGACTGTACGACGTTTACAAATCCGACAGGAACACCGATAATAAGAGCCGGACTGATTTTTCCGCTGGTTATTAGTTTATTCAGACTTATAAGCGCTGTGGGAGCATTTCCAACTGCAAATATAACATTTTTATCTTTGTAAAGCTGTGCTGCCTTTTCCATTGATATGGCAGCTCTTGTGATTCTCAGCTGCTTTGCCTTTTCTGCAACATCAGGATCGCTCATAAAACACTGTATCTCACAGCCAAGCTTATTTACCGCTGGCTTGCTGATTCCGGACATAGCCATACGGGTATCGGTAACAATAACAGCGCCGCTGCTTAATGCATCAAAAGCTGACCGGACAGCATTTTCAGAAAATTTCAGGTTTTTGCAGTAATCAAAATCTGCCGTAGTATGGATTACTCTTTTTAAAATTTTAAGCTCAGGTTCCGAAAATCCTTTTATGTCATTAAGCTCGCTTTCAATTATTTCCATACTCCTTCTTTCAATATCTGCCGGAAGTATATTTTCTATTTTCATTATAATACCTCATTTGTCAGGGCATTTATGATATAATTGTCCAATATCCAGGGAGCAAATCTTTGATTTGCGTATCTGCAAGGACATTCAAATAATTCATAATAAACATATTGTATTTATTATATCATATATTTCCATTTAGCGCAAATAATAGGGTTTACGGCAGCTTTTCCTGCCTGAAGCCTTTACAGAACACCTCAAATTCAGGCATTTTAAGCTTATATACATTTCTGCGTCCTGATTTCTGAACAGACAAAGGAACGCCTATTCCGGAAAGCTCTTTTAAAATCATCCTTACAGAAGACTCAGGTATTCCGGAGGCAGAAGAAACCGCTTCTGTATCAAGGCTTTCGTTGTCAAATAAAGTGCTCTGCACCAGTATAAATAATACCGACTTGTGCCTTGAATTCTGAGGGAATATTCTGGATATACATATCCAGAAATAGTCAAGCATTGAGGTTATTCTTTCAAGCTTTTCCGTAAGCTCATAAACTGCTGAACAAATTATATCAAGAAACATTATAATAAAGCTTGTTATATCCCCAAAATTCTTTGTGTTATTGCAGTCGTCAAAGGCTTTATAATACTCTCTTTTTCTTTCCTGTATAGTATAAGAAAGCCTATAGGAAACAAGAGGATTCAGGACCCTACCTATCAAATAGCTGCTTATAAAGCGGCTCATTCTTCCATTGCCATCATAAAAAGGATGTATATAGCCAAAATAATAGTGGATTACAGCTATCTGAACAAGGGACGGAATAGTCCTGCTGCGCAATATTCCAAGCATATTATCTACGTGCATAATAATATTTTTCTCGCCGTGAACTCCGGTATGGCATTCTCTGTCAGTAACGGTCATAACTGATACTGACGCTTTTCTGAATATTTCTCCGTCAGGAATATCCTCAGGAGAAATTTCAGGAAGAATTATCTCATTGTAAAGATTCCTGAGATCACGGCTGTTTCTAAGCGGTATAACATGGCTGTGATCCGTAAGCTTTAAATATTTTAGCATCAGTCCCTTAAATCTGGCCTTGCTGTTTTGATTATTTATATTCCGGTAAAGCTCACTCAGCTCATTTCTGTTGCTTGATACTCCTTCAATGTTGTTTGTTATGCATACCTCCTCAAGAAGGCAGTGCCTCATACAGAAATATCTTGCAGCACTCGGTAGGCGCTCGGACAGTGAACGAAGCTTTACTGTTTTAAGATAAATTCTCTCCTGCAAAAGCATCATTTCATTTGTATTTACATAAAAGACCTCATTGTCATGTATAGTAAGAGGAAGCCTTACAGCACTGACTGAGTTGCGTCTGTTTATACATTCCTCATGATATTTTTCTCCTGATTTATAATAAAGCTTGCTTAAAAGCTCATATGACATATTATCACCCATTATCATTATAGCATTTTATGAATGAAATTTCAATCTGCCTTTATTTACAAAGTGCTGTTAATATGATATAATAAATGCAAGCATTTATTATAAATTATTTAAATGTCCTTGCAGATACGCAAATCAAAGATTTGCTCCCTGCATATCGGACAGTTATATCACAGATGATATAGCTATTAACTAATTCAACGGAGGTACTGACTTTGTCAACAGAAAACATACGTAATTTTTGTATTATTGCTCATATAGACCATGGTAAATCAACTCTTGCAGACCGTATTCTTGAAAAGACCTATACGGTTGCAGAACGTGATATGGAAGAACAGCTTCTTGACAACATGGATATAGAACGTGAAAGAGGCATTACTATAAAGGCTCGTGCAGTGCATCTAAATTATAAGGCCATGGACGGAAAGGAATATGTCTTTAACTTGATCGATACACCCGGACACGTTGACTTCAACTACGAAGTATCACGTTCTCTGGCGGCATGCGAGGGCGCTATACTCGTTGTGGACGCATCCCAAGGCATTGAGGCGCAGACTCTTGCAAACACATACCTTGCTATAGAGCATGACCTTGAGGTCGTACCGGTAATAAATAAAATTGATCTTCCGTCAGCGGATCCTGAAAGAGTCTGCGAAGAAATAGAGAGCGTTATTGGAATACCGGCAATGGACGCACCTAAAATTTCCGCTAAAGCCGGAATAAATATAGAAGAAGTACTGGAAAAGATCGTTACAGATGTTCCTGCACCAAACGGAGACCCGGAAAAGCCGCTTAAAGCTCTTATTTTTGATAGCTATTACGACGCTTATAAGGGCGTAATTATATATGTCAGAGTTAAAGAAGGACAGGTTAAGGTCGGCGACAATATAAAACTTATGGCAACCGGCGCTGTTTTCAATGTTGTAGAAGCCGGCTATATGGACGCAAACAACCATATTAACACAGGCTCTCTGAGTGCCGGAGAAGTAGGATATATTTCCGCTTCGATCAAAAGTATAGGCGATACAAGAGTCGGAGACACGGTAACAAATGCAGATATTCCATGCGATGAGGCTCTGCCGGGATACAGAAAAGTAAATCCTATGGTTTATTCAGGTATTTATCCGGCTGACGGCGCTAAGTACGGCGATCTCCGTGAAGCTCTTGAAAAGCTACAGCTTAACGACGCTTCTCTTTCCTTTGAACCTGAAACGTCGATCGCTCTTGGATTCGGTTTCAGATGCGGATTTTTAGGACTGCTCCATATGGAAATAATTCAGGAAAGACTTGAGCGTGAATATAACCTTGATCTTATCACTACAGCTCCATCCGTTATTTATAAGGTTAAGCTTACAAACGGAGAAACGGTCTTCATAGACAATCCGACAAACTATCCTGATCCGTCAATTCTTGCGGAAGCAGAAGAGCCTATGGTAAAGGCAGAGGTTCTTGCGCCAAGCGACTATGTAGGAAATATAATGGAGCTTTGTCAGGAACGGCGAGGTACTTTCAAAGACATGAAATATATTGATGAAACAAGAGTAACTCTTCATTATGAGCTTCCTTTGAATGAAATCGTCTATGACTTCTTTGACGCTTTGAAATCGAGAACAAAGGGCTATGCCTCCTTTGACTATGAAATGCTGGGATATGCACCTTCTAAGCTCGTAAAGCTTGACGTTCTCCTTAACGGCGACATTGTTGACGCTCTGTCCTTTATCGTACATGTTGACAAGGCATATTCAAGAGCAAGAAAGCTTGTTGAAAAGCTCAAGGAAAATATACCTCGTCAAATGTTTGAAATACCGATACAGGCTGCTGTCGGCGGAAAAATCATTGCTCGTGAAACTGTTAAGGCTATGAGAAAAGATGTTCTTGCAAAATGCTACGGCGGTGATATTACCCGTAAGAAAAAGCTTCTTGAAAAGCAGAAAGAGGGTAAAAAGCGCATGCGTCAGCTGGGAACTGTGGAAGTTCCTCAGGAAGCGTTTATGTCAGTACTCAAGCTTGACGAATAAGAAAGGATTTTATTATGAAAAAATATACTTGTCCTCACTGCGGCAATGCAACTATTTCTCCGCTTAAAAAGGCCTTTGCGGGAACTCCTAAGTCCAAAGGCGTTATCTGCCCTGAATGCGGAAAGCACTGTACAAACGGCATGCAGTCGGCTATCTTTCACTGTATTGTTGATCTTATTGTATTTATCTGTGTTGCAGTTTCATATATAAAGCTGCCTCTTGGAAAAAGCTTTTACACAATGTTCGGATTTCTTGCAGCCGGATTCATTCTGAACAGGCTCTTTGATGCTCTGTTCTATCCCCTTACAGAAAGCCTCAGGAACGACCTATGACCCCTGTCGGCGTTTATATTCATGTTCCGTTCTGTGCGGCAAAGTGTCCATACTGTGATTTTTACTCCGAAAAATATTCATCTGAACTTGTAAAATCATATAAGGACGCTGTTATACGCAGAATAATGGCGTACCCCTACCGAACAGCAGTTGATACTATCTATTTCGGAGGAGGTACGCCTTCTCTTATACCGGAAAAATATATTGAGGAAATACTAAATGCTCTGTACAGTCATTTTAGTGTAAAATCTCTTGAAACAACGATTGAGGTCAATCCTAAAATAGTTAATTATAACAAGCTTTCTGCATACCACAATATGGGCATTAACAGACTTTCAATAGGAGTTCAGTCCTGTAATGATAAGGAGCTTGCATTCCTGGGAAGAAAACACAGCTGGAAAAATTCCCTTGAAACTATAGAAAATGCTGCAAGAGCAGGCTTTGAAAATATTTCATGTGATCTCATGATTGGTCTTGAAGGACAAACTATCAGCTCGCTGCGAAACTCAATAAATACTCTTGTGAAGCTTCCTATCCAGCACATTTCTTCCTATATGCTTAAAATTGAGGAGAACACGCCTTTTAACTGTGAGAGCATTATAAGCAGACTTCCTGATGAGGACGCTTATGCGGATATGTATTTATTCATGGTGGAGCACCTAAATTCAAACGGCTTTGCTCAATATGAAATTTCAAATTTTGCAAGACCCGGATTTGAGAGCATACACAACAATAAATACTGGCAGTGCAAGGAATATATCGGTATAGGACCGTCCGCCCATTCATATTTCAATGGGAAAAGATACACTTCCGACATAAACCTTGAAAAATTCACTTCATCTGAAAATGCAGGCTATATTATTACTGATGACAACCCCGGTTCTTATGAGGAAAGACTTATGCTTGGTTTAAGGCTAAAGAAAGGAATCAAAATAAGCGATTTTCCGGAACTCGATAAAAAGCTGCAAAGACTGGGAAAAGAAATGCTGAAAAATGAACTTATTGAAATCAAAGATGATGTACTGTCCCTTACAGCAAAGGGATTTCTGATTTCAAACAGCATAATTTCATCATTGATATAAGCAGCGTTTTAAAAAAGCCGTAAAACAGCTTATATTATCTCTTTTTCCCCTTATGAAGAGTCATTAAAACACCTTGCTTTTTCAGTACAGCACTTGGCCTTTTTTTGGCTCTGACAAACGCATAAAGGCATATAAAGAAATAAATCAGGGTAAGTATCACGCCTGTTATAATGGCCGCCGCAAATAATGATGAACTGAAATATGCCTTCGCAGAAGCCATATTGAACTTCATAAAGGATTTTTCAACATTGCTTGAAGCAACAAGGTCAACATGAGCTATAACTTCATCACCAAGCTTTAGCTCGATTTCACCAAGCTTCTCGCCTTTCTTTACTGGAGCTGTAATACCTTCCTCAAGAACAGTTGTTCTTTTTATAGCTGTAACATCAATATCGTCATACCAAAGGGTAGAAAATTCTGTTTTAGGCTTTACAAGAACATAGCCGTTGCCTTCAGCATTTTTAACTTCGATCTCTCCAAGCTCTTCATCCTCCGGAAGCAGAGTCTTATAGCTAAAATGCTCAAAAGCCCACTCAAAAAGCTTGCATGCGTCATCAATATGATAA
Organism: uncultured Clostridia bacterium; assembly: GCA_947586185.1. Lineage (GTDB taxonomy): Bacteria > Bacillota > Clostridia > Oscillospirales > Ruminococcaceae > Porcipelethomonas. The sequence goes on along the minus strand of CANPXN010000007.1, from coordinate 3,643 downwards.
TAACGAGCTTCATTGTTTTCATCGTAAAAGTCAGCGTTCATCAATACCACAAGATAACTTATACCGCTTGACGAACCCATAGAAATAATATTTCTACCGCCAAGCTGTAGGTTGCCTGTCTTTATGCCCTTAACGCCATCCATGTAGAAGTTACTGGAAGCGCTCATAATTATGTTTGAATGAGTCCACTTCCATGTACCCTCATGAGCGCTTGAAGCTGAAACAGGATTTACTTCATATTCTCCGGCTGTTGCAATTTCCTCAAACATAGGGACGCTCAGGGCATACTCAGTGATCAAAGCCATATCCCTGGCAGTTGTGACCTGCTTTCCGTCATAAAGTCCGTGAGGATTTGCAAATACAGTATGAGATGCGCCTATTTCCTCTGCTTTTGCATTCATCATTTCTACAAAATTTGATATATTTTCATTACCGAAATGATAGGCAAGTATATTCGCAGCTTCGCATGAGGATGTGAGCATAAGAGCATAGAGATAATCCTTTACAGACAAAACATCGCCGTCATATATATCGGCATACCTGAGGTCGTTCTGATATTCATAATCTGGAAATTCCTCATATAGCTTTTTATCAGCAGCTATGGTTGTTCCGTCAATATCCTCACAGTTTTCAAGAACAACTACTGCTGTCATAATATCAACCAGTGAAGCGGGCATCTGCTCGGAGTCCGCATTTTTTTCATAAATAACCTCTTTTGTATCGAGGTTAATAAGCATGCCCGATTTGCTGTTTAATTCAAAATCAGGCTCAAAGCTAAGTGCGTCAGCTGAATAGGATGACGCAAAAAACATATATATTAACATTGCCGATATAACGGAAATGATTTTTTTCATTTTCAACTCTCCTAACAACAGTTTTATCTTTTTTATTATAGCAAATTTTTTTCAATATTTAAATACTTTTTAAGAAAAAATTTAAAAATATATTTACCTCAGAGGATTTTTATGTTAAAATTAGTAAGGTACTCTTGAAGGGGGTAGAAAACTTGATATATATAACCGGAGATATGCACGGTGACTATAAAAGATTTAAAAGCCGTCAGTTAAAAAAACTCAAAGCTGGAGACACTCTTATCGTTTGCGGAGATTTCGGATTCATATGGAATAATTCAAGGCGTGAAAGATCGCTTTTGAAAAAGCTTGGAAGTATGAAGTTTAACATTGCTTTTATAGACGGATGTCATGAAAACTACGATCTGCTCAGAAAATACAAGGTTTCACAATGGAATGGAGGCAAGGTCCAGAAAATATACGGAAACCTCATCCACCTTATGAGAGGTCAGGTATATGTAATCGAAGGCAAGAAAATATTTACCTTTGGAGGAGGTCACAGTCAGGATTTTGACTTCAGACGCTCTGAGGGCTGGTGGGTTGAAGAACAGCCTACTCATGAAGAAATAATTGAATCAATACAAAATCTTGGCAGATATGACAATAACGTTGATTTTATTATAACTCATGAGCCGCCGGCCTCGCTTAAAGACTGCCTTGGCGTTGACGTATTCCAGAGGCTTGAAATTCATGCTTTCTTTGAGGATATTATTAAGGCATGCCGCTTTGAAAAGTGGTTTTTCGGCAAATGCCACCTTGACAAACACATACCTATAAAATTCTATGCTGTATTTGACGATATTCTACAGCTGTACGGAACAGATAATTAAGAACTTATTCTCATAGGATATTGCACTTGTCTTTTCGGCAAATTTTGACGAGTGCTGCGTTGAAAAAGCTCACCATACGTCAGTATGCTTTCGCTTTTTCGCCTTGCCCTCGTTAAAATTATGCTCGAAAATCCATGCACAAATCCTATGAGAACAAGTTCTAAGCTTTAATTAATACATAATTCAGGAGGTTAACAATGGTTATTATTGAAATGGAAAACGGTAAGGAAATAAAACTTGAGCTTTATCCGGATATTGCTCCTATTACATGCGAAAACTTTGAAAAGCTTGTAAATCAGAGATTTTATGACGGCCTTACTTTCCACAGGGTTATTGAAGGATTCATGATTCAGGGAGGATGCCCGGAGGGTACCGGAATGGGAGGTCCAGGCTGGACGATCAAGGGGGAATTTTCCTCAAACGGTGTTAAAAATGATTTAAAACACACCCGTGGAGTTATTTCAATGGCAAGGTCTATGATGCCTGATTCAGCCGGCTCACAGTTCTTTATAATGCATCAGGACGCTCCTCATCTCGACGGCGACTATGCTGCCTTCGGAAAGGTTATTGACGGCATGGATACTGTTGACGAAATAGCCGCAGTCAGCGTTGATTATTCCGATAAACCTGTTACTCCTCAGGTTATCAAAAAAATGTATATAAAATAACAAAAAACCGGTGTGAATATTCATACCGGTTTTTTCTTCACATATTTTCAATCAAAAAGCTTTTCAGCTCTTCTATTGCTTCGTCTTCGTCGCTGCCATCGGCTTTTATTATGATCTCATGCCCTTTTTTAGCAGCAAGTCCCATAATTCCAAATATCCTTTTTGCGTCAGCCTCTTTACCGTCCTTTTCGATCGTAATATTGCTTTGAAACTTTCCTGCTGTCTTTACAAGCTGTCCTGCCGGTCTTGCGTGAATGCCATCCGGGTCTGTAATTACGTAGCTAAATGATTTCATAATAGATTCCTCCGAAAAGTATTTATATAGTAAACGGCAAAAGTAATTTTGTTGTTCACTATAGCTCTCTGTATATATCCATGATCTGCTGTCTGTCTGCAAGCTTGTCTGAAAATGCGCTGGCGCTTCCTGATGAAATCCCCATTTTAAACGCTTCAAGGTAATCCTCTGAGTTTATCCAGCCTGCAAGGAATCCTGCAACCATGGAGTCCCCTGCGCCTACTGAATTTTTTACCTTTCCCTTCGGGGCATTCATTTTATATACCTCACCATTTTCAGTAGCCAGAACAGCGCCCTCCCCTGCCATTGAAACAAGAACATTTCTTGCGCCTTTTTTCTGAAGCTTTTTTGCATATTCAATAACTTCGTCTTTATTATTTGTAATATTTACTCCAAAAATTTCACCAAGCTCATGATGATTCGGCTTAATAAGGAACGGATGATACTCAAGAACATTTAAAAGAAGACTTTTTTCAGCATCAACGGCAATAAGGATATCCCTGCCGCTCAGCCGCTTCATTATCTCCATGTATATTGTATCCGGTATTGATTCAGGTATGCTTCCGGCAAGAACAAGAATATCTCCTGATTTAAGGATATCAATACGATCTAAAAGCTCTTCAAGCTTTCCGGACGGTATGGTCGGACCTGATGCATTTATCTCTGTTTCGGTATCGGATTTAATTTTAATATTGATTCTCGACATTCCGTCCGATAGTTTAATAAAATTGCTTTTACATCCGGATTTATTCATAAGATTTTGAATTTCATCACCGGTAAATCCGGCAATAAATCCAAGAGCGGTATTTTCAATTCCAAGATTGTTCAGCACTATTGACACATTGATGCCCTTTCCGCCGATAAAAATACCCTCTGAATCTGAACGGTTCGTCTTCCCTGACTTTACATTATCTATATAAACCGTATAATCCAAAGCCGGATTAAATGTCACTGTATAAATCATCGTTATACCTCCGTTGATTTTCTGAAAATCATTAA
>CANPXN010000006.1 GCA_947586185.1 uncultured Clostridia bacterium | reverse complement strand
TTCTCATTCTTGCTTTCATGGTTCTATTATACCATGTTTTTACTATTTTTTCAATAGAGGTTTTTAGAGGTTACCTTTAATTATTCCCCATAAAATTTAATTTTGCCCCTATAAAATTTAATTTATCCTCTTTACTCCACTAAAATTTAACGTTTCCTCGGTAAAATTTAATTTATCCATAAAATTTAATTTTCCTTTTCACCCCCTCCTGTTTCTATCCTCAATTTTCAGCCCCTTGATACCAAAACAACACTATATTTCAAAACATCGAATCACAGAAAGTGCCGTAAATAGGGCGTTTTCTGTGATTCGCTTTTGTATCATTTTCGGTGTTTACATAGACGATGGAATTTCGGGCGTGAGTTTCGACAGACCTGGCGTACAACGTATGCTTGACGATGCAAAGGCAGGAAAGATCAACCTGATTTTGTGTAAAGACCTTTCTCGTTTCGGACGCAATTATATCCAGGTGGGACAGTACACGGACTACATATTTCCAATGTATAATATCCGTTTTATAGCTCTCACGGATAATGTGGATACCGCTAATTCGCAGAGTGCAGGAATGGACATGATGCCTATCATGAACATTTTCAACGAGTGGCACAGCGCAAATACTTCCAAGAAACTCCGTGCTGTCACCGAAGCAGGAGCAAAGGCTGGGAAATACAAATGCTCTTTTGCGGCATACGGATATACCAAAGCAGATGACGGAAAGTACACGCCTACCATTGACCCCGAAGCTGCTGCCGTTGTTCGCCGTATCTTTGAGCTGAGGGCAAAGGGAATCGACACAAAGAAAATATCCGAGATACTCAATGCCGAAAAAATCCTGCCGCCCTCTGATTATCTTTATCAGAAGCTCGGCAAGACAAATCCGATCTCCATGACACACCTGTGGAGCAAAGAGTGTATTTATCATATTCTCCGGAATCCGATCTACATCGGAACACTCGCACAGCAACGCAGACCGACTGTCAGCTACAAGAACCACAAGCGTATCCCTACAAACGAAGATGACTGGATTGTAATTGAAAACAACCATGAACCAATCATTTCGCAGAAACTTTGGGATAAGGTTCGTGAGTATGAAAAATCTGTCAGCAGAGGCAAGAAAGACAGCAGAGGTTTTGTTCCGACATTTTCTGGTCTGCTCTATTGTGCCGATTGCGGTTACAAGATGAAGCAGATATGGGTGAACCGCAGAAACAAGGAACATGGCACAGGCTACACCTGCGGTTATCACGCACGTTACGGTAGCAATTATTGCACAACACACACCATAAACGGAAAGGTTCTTGAAACTCTCGTTATCGCCGATATTCAGTCCAAACTGAACCTTATTATAGATGAGGACAAGGCGAGAAAACAGTTCATCGAAAAGAAGTCGGGAGACCGTACCTCGCAGACAGCTATTGACACCAAGCGCAAGCAAGATATAGAGCATCGTATCGCTGAGCTTGACACACTCACGCAGAGTGTTTATGAAAACATGGTTCTCGGCAAAGTCCCCGAAGAAGTATGCGTTAAACTGATAGACAAGTATCAGGAAGAAAACAAGACCTTGCAGACAGAGCTTGATGTTATACATGAACGCCTTGAAGCAAATGATCAGGACGAACGTGATGTTGACGAGTTTATCCGCCGACTGAAAAAGTATGCAGGCTTTGAGGTTCTCACCCGTGAAATGCTTCTTGATCTTGTGGAGTACATCACAATTGAAGATGTTCCCGAAAACCGAAATACGCCGAGGAGAATCCACATCTATTACAAGTTCCTTGACAAGGCACTTTCAAACAAGCAGAACGCATTAGTATAAAATGTAATGACACGTCTCCATTTGAACGTTCCTACTTGCTGGGTTAGAATTTGCCCCTGTGGGGCATTTGCATTTCCGAGCCTATCGGCTCGGTGATTTTTTTCGTTTTACGAGAATCGGAGCTGTGCGACTTTCTCTTTTTCTGCCCCCCTCATAATCACTATACTGGATATTTCCGTTCTCGTCAATAGTAAATTCTAAATTTCTTTGAATCACCAAAAATCACTTCGTCAAAATGACGAAACGGCATTTTCTGCAATATAGCGTGATTTTGATTTTTGAAAATCAAAAATTCCCCGGTTTTTTATTAACAAGCTGTGAACAAAACTTTGTGCGCATTGCGGCTTGTTTTTAATAGTATAAGTGCGCTATAATGGTAGCATAGCATTAGTCAGGTGTGCTGACTTGCTCAGAACAAAAATTTATGAAGGGAGTTTTCTTATGGGCATTTACAGAGAAAAGAAAGAACAGCTCATTGAGAAGATCGAGTTTTACAAAAAACGTATTGCTAATGATACGGCAAAGAAGAAAGCGGCGGAGGACAAGCTGAAAGAAGTTTCTCGTCTTGCTATGGCTGAGGAGTACAATTGCAAGCCGAGAGAGCTTGACGAAATCATTTCCGCTGAACATCAGCTTTTGCAGAAACTGAGATCGAGTGGTTTGACCGATGCCGATCTGCTTGAACTGGTCGGCGGTAAAAATGCTGGCAGCGATCACTCGTCCGACAGCAAAAATGAGAACGATGATATTTCGTTTTATGACAGCTCGGAAAATGACGAGGATTAAACGGACTATTTATCCGTAAGGACTTTCCTCATAATTATGGGAAGCAACATTTATAAGCAGCAAGAAGTTGAAATGGATCGAGCTGCGGAAAGGACTTAATTTAACTGGGCAACAAGACTACTGCCGTAGAGAAAGAGAAGGCAGGAAAGATGTTTGAACTCAACGAAAAGTTCAAAGACTGCCCCGAGAGGGTTTCAGAGTATGTGATCGACGGAAAGAAATATATCGTTCACAGCCGCTTCGTCGGAGAGAAAAATATCGACGAAGTAATCGGCAGGCTCGCCTTTGAAAGAGCCGTAAAAGAAACACTGGCGTAATTTTGTCGGCAAAGCATTGACTATACCGACATTTTGCGCTATAATGAAACAAACGCCTAGAAAACAGGCGTTTGAATAAAAATGTCGGTATGGTACTGCTTTGATTTGAAAGGAGCTATTATGGCAAAGCAGACCATTTACAATGCAGGAATTTACGTCCGCCTCTCGCAGGAGGATATGAGAGCCGGCGAATCCCTGTCAATAGAAAACCAGAAACTTATCCTCACCAAGTATGTCAAGGAGCAAGGTTGGAATCTTGTGGATACCTATGTCGATGACGGTTGGAGCGGTACGGACTTCGACAGACCTGCGGTGCAGAGATTGCTGGCTGATGCTCAGTCGGGAAAGATCAACCTTATCATCTGCAAAGACCTCAGCCGTTTCGGTCGTAATTATATCGAGGTCGGCAGATATGTGGACTACATTTTTCCGAGTTACAATATCCGCTTCTTTGCTCTCAACGATAATGTGGATACCGCAAGCAAGGATACCTCAGCGCTTGACATGATGCCGATCGTCAACTTATTTAATGAGTGGCACGCCGCTTCTACGAGTAAGAAAATCAAGGCAGTCATCGAAGCCAATGCAAAGGCTGGTAAGTATCGTGCGGCCTGTGCTCCGTTCGGGTACACTAAAGGTGATGATCCGAATCATCTGCCTGTGATTGATCCTGATGCAGCACCTATCGTCCGTAGCATCTTTGAAATGCGAGCAAGCGGCATCACACCACACCATATTGCTGATAAGCTCAATGAGGACGGCATACCGATCCCTTCTGACTACTATTATGCAAAACTTGGCAAGCCCAATCCTCGACGTACACGGCATATGTGGTGCGGAGAATCGGTAAGGCAGATACTTCACAACTATACTTACCTCGGACATCTTGTTCAGCTCCGTACAACAACGGTATCTTACAAGAATCATAAGGTCATTAAGAACGATGAGGAAGATATGATCGTTGTGAAGAATACGCACGAGCCTATTGTTTCTCAGGAGCTTTTGGACAGAGTGCGTGAGATGGAGCAGTCGGTGTCGCAGGGCAAGCGTAACAGCAGTGGATATGTTGCAAATCTCAGCGGTTTGATCTACTGTCAGGACTGCGGAAACAAAGTCCGCCTTGCGTGGAACAACACCACGAACGGCAGTAAGAAAAAGCCGAGAAAGTATTTTCGTCATAATTACAACTGTACTTCTTACATGAAATTCGGAAAGCGTTACTGTCCCAGCCATTACATCAAAATGCAAGATATGGACGCTATTGTGCTGGAAGATATTCGCAGTCTCGCTCAGCTTGTGGTAGCGGACGAAGAAAAGGCTAAAGCAGAGTTTCTTGCACGCAAGGCGAAACACCACGAGGAGCAGTATTTCGTTGATACCAAGAAGCTCACAGAGGGCAAATACCGCTTACAGGAGCTTGATACTCTGATCCAGAACATCTATGAGGACAAAGTCCTCGGTAAGGTTTCGGAGGACGTAGCGATGAAGCTGATAGCAAAGTACGAGACCGAACAGAAAGAGCTGTCCACAGAAGTTGCTGATCTTGAAGAAAAGTTCTCCACGATCAGGCAGGACGAGGAAGATGTGGAGCTGTTCATGAAGCGACTGAGAAAATACACCGATGTGCAGGAGCTTACACGTGAGATGTGCTTGGAGCTTATCGAGTATATCACCCTTGATGCTTATGTTGAGGGGCAGCCTCGTGATATTTACATCAACTACAAGCTGCTCGATGAACCTCTGAAAGACAGGAGAAGCCTGTTTTAAAGCGTATTTACGTTATTTACCCACCATACGAAAGTGTGTTACCATTTGGCATTAGGACTACAATGAACATCTACGCTCACGCTACAAGGGAAGCGAAGCGTACTTCCGCAAGACTGCTGGATAAGGTAGTCGGCGGAGACTAAAAAAACTTTCCCTTGTTTCGGCTCATAAGGGCAAAAACAAGGGAAAATACATAAGGCAGGAACACAAAACAGGCGAAACGCCTTGAAAATACAGCATTTTTAGAGGGTTTAACAGATAAATTCCGATTTACATAAGTAAACGAATAACAAAAACTAAGCCCGAGAGCAGTTTTTTAAATTGCTTTCGGGCTATACTTCTTTATGAGCGCCTGTCTTTTCAGCCAGGGTTAACTTATTTTATCAGATCCTTTATGACCTCTCCTGCAATGATCAGTCCGGCGGCTGACGGCACAAATGCAGTCGAACCGGGAACAGGCTTATGACTTACTTCTGAGGACACTTCTGGACGCAAAGGAGGCTCCTCCGAGTATATAACCTTCAAATCCTTCACGCCTCGTTTTCTCATTTCATACCGCATTACTCTTGCAAGAGGACATACTTTTGTGCTATATATATCTGCAACTCTGAATGCAGTCGGATCAAGTTTATTTCCGGCTCCCATGGAAGATATTACGGGAACGCCAGCTTCCTTTGCTTTCATGATTATTTCAATTTTCCCTGTTATAGTATCTATTGCGTCGATTACATAATCATATCTCGAAAAATCAAACATATCGGAGGTTTCCGGCATGAAAAAGCATTTGAATATATTTACTTTTGTTTCAGGACATATATCATAAATACGCTTTGCTGCTGCATCGACCTTATACTGTCCAATTGTGCTGTGAAGAGCTATGATCTGCCGATTTAAATTTGAAAGGCTGACTGTATCATTGTCAATTAAATCAAGCTCGCCTATGCCACTTCTTGCCAAAGCCTCAACGGCGAAACCGCCAACTCCACCTATACCAAAGACCGCAACTCGGCTCTGAGAAAGCTTTTTCATAGCATCGCTTCCTAACAGCAGCTGTGTTCTTGAAAACTGACTAAGCATAAAATCCTCCGTTAATAATCATACTCTTTGAGTCGGTGTAAAAATTTATACCATAACCGTAAAGCTATGGTATAATTAACGAAAAAGTATATATTTAATCTTTGAGCTTTGTTCCGCATCTGCTGCAAAATGAAGCTTTCGCTTTATTTTCATGCTGACAGCTTGGACAGATATTTTTTTCCTCCACCGAAACCTCTTCCACAGGCGCAGGAACAGTAATAGGAGCTGAAGCTGGGGATGTTGTTTCCGATACAACCTCAATCTGCTGATTCTGCTTTGAACCTCTGAGCATAGGTATTGAAACTGCAAAAACAATGCCTCCGTATACTGCGATAATTGCAGAAACAATTACAAATACCCATTTTGATGAAGACACAAGCTCTGAAACAAGCTCTCCCCAAGGAAGTGCAAAATCCATAATAACCGGAACAAAAACTGAAAGCAAGATTACTGCCAATGCCGTGATCATAACGGATAGTCCATATTTACGCAGCGCCTTTCCGGCACGTCTTGAATTTTTAGCATAAACAATAAGCCACTGAATCAATATTACAACAAGCAAAACTCCAAGGAATACAGAAAATATAAGTGAAAACAGTGTTCTGACACTGGCAGCGCCAAATCCTCTGCTTATATGCTCCTTCATATCACGATTAAGCTCATCCAGAAAAGAAAGATTATCTCTAAGCTCTTCCTTATCAGGATCTAAAAATCGCAGTGAAGCCTCCTCATATAGCTCGTCCTGATTTTCATCAATGAGATTAACTATCTCATCAGAAGTAACATAAATAAGCTCTCCCTTATTAAGGCAATATTCCTTATAGCCATCAAGCTTATCTGTAATAAAGTTCTTTATAAAAGGCTTGTTAAGAACATTGTCAACATTTTCAACACTAATTCTTTCGTCATCTATGTATTCATCAAGAATATATTCATCAAGAGAAATCGTTTTCCCGTCATCTCTTACCTGTATGCTGCCGAAATCTAAATTCTCAATTGATTCGGTAAGAAGATCCCTGTTCAATATATTATTAAACGAAATTGATGCAATAAGCAGTATTACTGAAAGTATCGTCAGCACCATACACAAGACAGAATTTAAGCCTACCCCAAAGCCGTGTACATTTGGCGCTTTTTCGCCGCACTGACAGATTTCTTTAGCAAAAACCTTTTTACCACAGTTTTTACAATTCATAAAATATCCTCCTAATACTAAAGCGTCACAACAAAACAAAATCAAGGCAACAAAAACCTTATTTTAATAATTATATCATTTTGAAGCACCGCTGTCAATCAAGGACAATAAATCACACGGAGTTTTGGCTATAAAATCTGCACCGCTGCTTTCAAGCTCCTCTCTTGTCCTGAATCCCCAGAGACATCCTGTCGAACGTATACCTGCATTTATTGCAGTAGTTATATCAATACCAGTATCTCCTATCAGAACTGCGTCCTCCGGCATAAAGCCTGTCTTTTTTAGAATTGTGTCTATAATATCCGGCGCAGGCTTTATCGGTCTGCCGTCAATCCTGCCCTCTATTACACGGAACAAATCTCTTCCGAAGTATTTGAAAATAATGTCAACGGTAAAAGCATAGGTCTTATTGGACGCAACCGCAAGAACAATTCCCCTGTCTTTAAGCTCACGAAGAAGCTCCAGTATACCGTCATATGGCTTTGTCTTAACTGTATAATGGCTGTTGTAATACTCTGAATAAATTTTCATAGCGCTTTCAACCTTGTCCTGCTCATTTTCAGGCAGAGCTTTCTGACACAGCTCCAAAAGTCCGTCCCCTGTATAGCTGTTTACCTCGCTTATACTCTTTTCCGGGCATCCAAGCTGTTTCATAGTATAATTTACAGCATCGGCAATATCTTCAAGAGAATTTACAAGAGTTCCGTCCAAATCAAAAATTGCAAGCTTCATATTTTAACCTCCGTTTATTTTCAGCAAAAAAGAGGACTTATGCCCTCTTTTTAAGATATACGGCTGCCCAGCCTTCGGACTCAGCGCTTTCGATAACATTAAAACCCTTTTGAGTCACAGCATTAATAACCTCATCCTTTCGCTCTGTAATTATTCCCGAAATAATAAGTCTGCCCTCCGGCTTTAAAAAACCTCCGAACAATCCGCTCATGCCAATAAGAACATCCGCAACAATATTTGCACAAATTATATCATACCCACTGCCAAGAGTATTTACAAGCTCCTTATCTTTAATTATATCGCCGCAGTATGTATGATAGCTGTCAGCAGAAATGTTGTTTTTCTGAGCATTCTCTGAAGCTGTAACAACTGAATTTTCCTCAATATCAACCGCAGAAGCCTCAGATGCTCCAAGGAGCATTGCGCCAATTGAAAGAATACCGCTTCCGCATCCCAGATCAAGAACCCTGTCGCCATCTGAAAGAGCCTTTTCCAGCAGTTCAAGACAAAGCTTAGTTGTATTATGCTGTCCCGTTCCAAAGCTTGAAGCAGGATCAATTTCAAGTATAAGCCTGTTGTCTGTATTGTTGTAGTCCTCCCATGACGGCTTGATCAAAAGGCGATTTCCAACTTTCAGAGGCTTAAAGTATTTTTTCCAGTTATTCGCCCAATCCTCTTCACGAACATTTTTTAGTTCAAGCTCCAGTCTTCCAAAAGTTCCATTTTCATCGGAATCCGAAAGACGTTTAAGCATGTCCTTCAATGAAATAAGCATTTCCGCTCCCTGTGCATTGTCCGGGATATAAACTGTTACTGTTGTTTCACAATTTTTCAGTCCCATAAGGTCATCGTCAATGTAATCCCATTTACCGTCTTTGTTTTCCAGAAACTCGTTAAAATCCGATGCATCCTTTATTGCAAAGCCTTTAATGCCTATGTCCATAAGAAGAGCGCATAGTATATCTGCCCCCTCTGTTGAAGTAAAAATATCAGCTTCTGTCCAATTCATTCAAACCATCCTTTTCTGACTTTAATTGATGCCGTACCTGATTTTCTTTATCAGATATTTTAGGTCCAGCTGGTCAATATATCCGTCCCCGTTAACGTCCATAATAAATTTCTCTGTTGCTGTAAGATTATACGGAGCATAAAGATAGCGATTCAGCACAAGCACATCATTATCTGTAAGGCTTCCATTCCTGTCAATATCTCCCTTAACTACAGGCAGCTTTGTTGTAACGGTAGTGGTAGTGGTAGTTGTTGTTGTCGTAGTCGTGGTCGTTGTTGTAGTTGTCGTTGTGGTGGTAGTTGTTGTTGATGCAGTTGTTACTTTAGTAGAAGTTGTTACCGGCTGATAAGTAAGATAATCCATACATATCCAACCCTCCGTACCGTTTACCATTACCTTTCCCCAACCGTACTTTACAGACGTAACCTTTACAGTATCGCCATAAGACAGCAGCCTAATTGATTTATTGTTAGTTCCTATTCCAGATCTGATGTAAGCTCCTGATTTTTCAGTACACTTATAATTTCCGGTTTTATAGCTGTATGAGGATTCTATGTAATCAGCATATTCAAGGCTTATCCAGCCGGTATGATCGCCATACTCAACCTGTCCCCATTCATTTCCGTATACCTGATGCACTGATACAGTCTTACCCTTTGGGATAGTAGTCAAAACTGGATAAGAAGTGCTGTATGACTGTCTGAGGTTTAAGTTTGCTGTGGTCTTGTAATGACCTGTATGATATGTAACATCCGTTACCTTTGCGGGCGTGTTTTTCCCCTTAAAAAGCCTTACTTGGGACATACCTGCATAGGAGTAGTAATCAAACAAATCAGTATTGCTGTTCTGAGCCGGATCCATCATATAAACAACACCGTTTTTAACCGTATCAACGGCTACCCAGTGACCTTGATTCTTAACTGACATCACAATATAATATCCCTGGTTAATATAAGAAATTATTTCATTTGTTATCCCGGCTTTTGTTTTTGATGTAAACGAAGTTCTCTTTTCAAAGGTAAAGTTCTTTACAAGGCCTGAAACTGCACCCCAGTAAATATTACCGCTGGCGTCAAAGCCTCCATTGCTGCTTAAATAGTCCACAAGCACGCCGGGATTAAAGCTGCTCTCATTTGCAGAGCCTGAGTGTACGGCTTCAATAGCAAGAGATGTAACTGCACAACCTATTCTTGACATGGTTGATCCGCTTGAACCAAGAATCTTACTTCCCCACCTGCTATCCGTCTGAAGCCATGTCTTATATCCCGATGCTCCGCTTATAGCCACAGTCAGCATCGCAAACAACATTACAAAGGATGTAAGCAAGGCAAACATCCGATTTAATTTTTTTGCCATTTCACACTCAACCTCCATATCTACGAAATATGTTATCTATCAATTTGTAATTCTAATGTAATTAAAATGCGTTCTAAATTAACCAAAATGTAACTTTTGTTACTTTTATATTATAACATGTATTTTAAACGTTTTCAACCCATAATTTTCACTGTATTTAAGCGAATTTTTGACTGTTTTTCACAAAACATTTGTTTTTAATACTAAAAAAGGATACAGCGATATCCCATTGATACCGCCATATCCAATTACTTAAATTTTTCATTAATAAAATTTACTTTTTCTTTTTCGGTTTTGGAGCAGGAAGCTCTTCATATGTAGCAGTTATAAATCTCGCCATTAAATCACGATCTTCAAGACTGTCTATAACAAAGTGAGCTTTTGCGCCCTCATATGGAGAGCCTTCCTCACAATCAGGACATATGACCGCACCTGCTTTTGTTTTTTTAACAAAAAACTGATTATCACAGATAACGCCGATAAATTTTCCATTGCAGTAGATACCATACTCGCCAAACATTTTCTTGTATATAATCTCTCCTGCATTGCCTATCTGATCACATACATATTCCACGAAATCTAAACTTGATGCCATTTTTACTCTCCTATTTACCATTCCAATATCTGCATTGCTCTATACGTTTTCCGTTATCGCCTTGATTTTCGTCATAAGCAAATTGCTTCAATAAATCGCATGGAAAGGTTTCGCATTGTCCACAGTGTTCATGATCTTTTGCTTCACAGCAAGATTTTACCGGACAGCTTTCGCCCCAAAACGGTTTTTCAATATTTACACAACCAGTACATCCCATTTGTGCTTGGTATGAGCATTCATTACATAAAATCCCACATCTTGACTCAACCACAAAGCTCACCTCCTAATTACTGCCTTTTCTTATTTTTCTTTGATCTTGAAACTCCGCATATAACCAGTTCAGCGCCGATAACTAATGCAACCGCAGCAATAAGTACAGGAACAATACCCCAGCTTCCCCAGCTATAATCTCCGCTGCTGCTTTTAGAAACCTTTTTATCAGCCTTATGACTATCTTCTTTATAATTGCCGGCAGCCGGATTCTCCGATGCCGCCTGATCCGCTTTATTTGAATTGCTGTCACTGCTTCCGTTTACAACAACAATTCCGCCTCCCTGCTGTGCTAAAAATCCTGTCAGCCATGACAAAGGAGTGTTCCAGTTTATTGTACATTCGTTTACAGACCATGCCTCAATATTGTCAAGATAGCATTTCGCAGGAGCGATTTCTCCAGGTTTCCAGCCTGAGCCCTGCACCCATGGGTCTTCCATACCGGAGTTAGGACCTCCAACTACAACTCCGTTAGGAGCTGATGGAAAATCCGGGCTTATCTGATTTGCCCAGAACCTGTGATGCGGATACTGAACAGCATGAGTTCCATAGCCTGTTACATACGAATAGTCAACAGGATTTCTTCCAAGAATATAATCCATGCCGCTTACAGCACCGCCAAGGTATTTTTCATCACCTGTAAGCTGATAAGCATATGCCATTGCAATGGAATTATTAAGCACGAATGAGTTTGAACCCCACACATAACCAGTGCCCTCATTTGCATAGCTTATCTGACTCTGTCCATAAGGCTGGCCATAGCCTTGTGTATTGGTAAGGCCTACATAATAATCAGCTGTGTCAGAAATATTCTTAATAATAGTGTCTGCGTCGCCGCCAATTTTATCTTTGTAAAGCGCAAGAGTGTATGAACCGAGTGCGTATACATTGCCCCAGTCAACAGTACCAATAGTTCCGGCATCCTCGCCGCTTTTCAGCTCGTGACCAAGCTTTAAATAATAATCAGACGCCTTGGCATCTTTTAAATACTGTTCGTCATCTGTAGCTGCAAAAAGCTCACAAGCTGCCCAGTAAAATTCATCATCTGAGCTTGTATCACCATAAGGGCCTCCGCCAACGGACTCGTCAAGAGGCGCAAACATGTCAGGATGCTTCTTTGCTGCTTCATATGCAGCCTTAGCATTACTTAAACATGTTTCTGCAAAGGTCGGATCAAGCTCTTTCCAAAGACGATATGCCTGTGCGGCACATGCAGCCATATTAAGCGTTGCAGTAGTTGTCGGAGGCTTGATAATTCTCTCCTCCATATCCTCAGCCGGAGCCAGACCTAACGCCGTCCACTTTTTATCATGGACCTTGTGATAGACCATATCCTTGCATTCGCCGTCCTGAACCATCATTTTGAACATCCATTCCATTTCCCACCTTGCTTCATCAAGAAGGTCAGGAAAACCGTTTCCGCTTTCAGGAATATTCATTGTGCCGTCATCATAAGCAGATGTATCTCCGTTTAAAAGTGCATTTTCATACTGGTTCTGCATTGTCCAAAGTGATATGCCGCCGTTTACAACATATTTTCCATGATCTCCTGCGTCATACCAGCCTCCGGAAACATCCTGAGTACCGCTGCTTGCAGAATAACCCCAGGTCTGCTCAATTTCCGCATTATCCGTTGTATGCCCTGCTGCTCTTGCGAGGCTTGAAGCATCCCCAGAAACTATATACTGGCTTTCAATTTCAATACCGCTTCGGTTCTGATAGAAATAGTTAAGGGAATCATAAAGCATGTATGAGTAAAGCTCTCCGCCGCCAATCGAAAATTCACGGCTTACAGACCCGTCCTCTGCTTCAAGGTAATATGTTCCGCTCTCATTGAAATCAGAAAAGTCGAGCTTGTGAACCATATCTCCTGAATCCTTGTCTTCACCAAGGCTTTCAGACTTTCCGCTGTAAACGGATTTTCCTGAGCTGTCCTTTAAATCAAAGTTTACTGAACCGTTTTCATTAGAAAGAAGGGTTGCAGTCTTTTTAAGCTCACAAAAATATCCAAGCTGATTTGTAAGGATATTTGAGCGCTGCCACTGCTCCGCAGGCTTATAGTCGTCTGCATCGCTGTTTGTGCACTCAAGGGACATATTATCAAACGTAAACACTGTTCCGGCTGGAACTGAGTCGCCGCCTATATGGAATGCCCACTCAACCTCCGATGTGCGTTTTGCAGTAAACGTTCCCTCTACCTTTGTCATAACTCCTGCCTGCAAAGGCTTTACATCCCAGAAGCTTTCATGCTGGGAATCGTCAGGCTCTCCGTGCCAGTCCTCCTCATAAGGCTCGTCCATATCCCCTATTTTTGTATAATAAGTACAGTCATTGCTTGCGGTAATTTCAAACGATACCTTATAGGTATTTCCGCTTGTGATTTTTAGTCCTCTGTGACGGAACTGACAATCCCATCTGTCCTCGCCGCCGTTTGAAGCTCCGCCCGGATTTACTATAGTGATATTGTAAACGCCGTTATCAATGGAAAAGTCCATTTCTCCTGGAGCGGATTCACATACATGCCACGGAAGACCGATACCCTCTTCAAAATTTGTCTGTCCCAAAAGCTGTCCTGCGGATGCTTTAAAAGGAACAGCTGAAAATGTAACTGCCGCCGCAGACAAAACGGACATTACAAATGCAAGGACTCTTTTTTTAAGATTTTTTTCTTTCATAATACCTCCTGCTTTACAGCTTCATTGTAAGTGAAATTCGTTTTCTCTTTACATCAACGTCAAGCACTCTCACCTTAACGACCTGTCCAACCTTAACCGCCTCCAGGGGATGCTTTATATATTTATCGCATATCTGTGAAATATGCACAAGTCCGTCCTCGTGAACACCAATATCAACGAATGCGCCGAAGTCGATAACGTTACGGACTGTTCCCATAAGCTCCATTCCCGGAGTAAGGTCGCCTATCTCCATAACATCGCCGCTTCTCAGCAGAGGAGGTGGAAGCTCATCTCTCGGGTCACGACCGGGCTTTTCAAGCTCCCCTATTATGTCATTCATTGTCGGAACGCCTATACCAAGCTTTTCCGAAAGATTCTTTCTTCCCATGGAGCTGACGCTTTTACTAAGCTCCTGCAAAGCTCCCGAACCGATCTCGTCCATGCTATAGCCGCACTCCGTAAGCAAAGCCTTAGCAGCGTCATAGCTCTCAGGATGTACAGCTGTGTTATCAAGAGGATTCTTGCCGTCCCTTACACGCAAAAAGCCAGCACACAGCTCGAATGCCTTTTTACCAAGCTTTGGAACTTTAAGCAGCTGCCTGCGATCGTTAAATGCTCCGTTTTCCTCCCTGTATGCAACTATGTTTTTGGCAACAGTTCCATTAATGCCCGAAACATAGGATAAAAGTGAAAATGACGCTGTATTAAGGTCAACCCCCACAGAGTTTACACAATCCTCAACAACTCCGGAAAGCGCCTCATTCATTCTTGCTTTCGGCATATCATGCTGATACTGTCCAACTCCGATAGCCTTAGGATCAATTTTAACCAGCTCCGCCAAAGGATCCTGCAAACGCCTTGCTATCGAAACCGCACTTCTAAGGCTTACATCATAATCCGGAAACTCCTCTGCCGCAAGCTTAGAAGCAGAATATACGGACGCTCCGGCTTCACTTACAACCATATAGCTTACCTTCTGATCAATTTCCCCGATAAGCTCCGCAATAAACGCCTCACTTTCACGGGAGGCTGTTCCGTTTCCGATTGCAATAGTGGTTACGCTATGCTTTTTTATAAGCGCTTTCAGCTTTGTTTTAGCCTCGGCAATTTTCTTCTGAGGAGGGGTAGGATAAATTACCGTTGTTTCAAGAACCTTTCCAAGACTGTCTACGACTGCGATCTTGCAACCGGTCCTATATGCCGGGTCAAGCCCAAGAGTAACACTGTTTTTTATAGGAGGCTGCAAAAGCAGCTGCCTCAGATTTGAGGAAAACACCTTAATAGCTCCCTCAGCAGCTTTCTCAGTAAGCTCTGCTCTGATTTCACGCTCAACAGACGGCATAATAAGACGCTTACAGCTGTCTTCAGCGGCAGCTTTTACATATTCCGTACATCTGCCGCTGCCCTTTATTATTCCGCACTGAGCAATATCAAAGCATTTCTGCTCATCAACTGATACTGAGACTTTAAGAGCATTTTCCTTTTCTCCTCTGTCAATTGCAAGAACCCTGTGTCCTGCAATTTTAGATACCGGCTCACTGTATTCATAATAGTTCCGATACACAGTTTCTGCTTCCGGATCAGAGGCTTTTGACTCAACCATTCCTTCTCTCAGATACAGCCCTCTTATTTTCTTTCTTATTCCTGCATCGTCTGAAATGTTTTCAGCAATTATATCCATAGCGCCCTGTAAAGCAGATTCGGCGTCAGGAATTTCTTTTTCAGCGTCCACAAACTTAGCCGCCTCCCTTTCAGGATCAGCATTAGCATTCTGGAGCTGTAAAAACAAAGCCAGAGGCTCCAGACCTCGCTGCCTTGCAATACTTGCCCTGGTTTTTCTTTTCTGCTTATATGGCCTGTATATGTCCTCAACCTCAACAAGGGTAACAGCCTTTTCAAGAGCTGCTGTAATTTCTTCTGTGAGCTTACCCTGCTGCTCTATCGAAGACCTGACTTCTTCCTTCCTTCCGTCAAGATTTCTAAGATATGTAAGCCTGTCATAAAGCTCTCTTAACACCTGATCATCAAGAGCGCCGGTGAGTTCTTTTCTGTAACGTGCGATAAACGGTATGGTTTTTCCATCGTCTATAAGCGCCACAGTATTTTTCACCTGCTCCTCCCGGAGTTTAAATTCTTCTGCCAGTTTATTTATAATATCCATGTTTTTCCTTTCTGTCTTTCAGAACTTTCTGTCTTTTATTTTATCACATATCAATTTAATTTTCAACATTTTGGCATGGTTTAATTGGTTGAGCAATAATAATCTATAAGCAGATTCACCATCCTGTCATAGCTCTTTATACCGTCATCAACACCGTTCATTTTAAGACTTGTATCCATTGCTGCATCTGACACAGCAGAAACGGTTTCTGTTGATACTACCTCCTTGCTCTTATTTTCCTTCCAATATCCGTCGGGAACAAATTTATACAGATCCTTCCATACAAGCTCTGAAATCTGACATTCTGTTTGGATACCCTGCCTTGAAATCTCGTTATGCACATATTCAAGAGCGTTCAGGTAGCCACTGTACTGAAGCTCCTTACTGCCGGAATTTATACAGGCGATAAACGCAATAAATCCGGCTTCATCCTCCTGTATGCAGCCTTTAAGATGCGCCAGCTCATGACAGAGAGTATTTGGTATATTTATATCACACACATCCCTATTATAGTTCGCTTCAAGGGTAAAGGGAAAATAAATACCCAGCAGGTACTGCTGACTCATAAAATAAGAGCATCTGATCGGTTTCGGATCAGGATAATAGCCCTTAAACTGAGGATAGGTCTTTCCCAGATTCTGCATGGCTGTTTTAGCTTCCTCATATGTATCCCCCGTAAGCTTAAAGCTCCCGTTCTCATCCCTGCTTACTTCCTTTGCAAGCCTGTCTGAATTTTCAGCAATGATATTATATACTCGTTCAAGGGAATCCGAAGTATATACCGACTCCGAAAAATATTTATCGGAAAACGGTTTACACTGATACATTATAAAGCAGTTAAAGGTTTCTGTTGTAAGTATGTATGCTCCGATCCACGCTGCCGCAAGAGCGTATATCCTGCATATGCGTCTGCGCTTTTTACTGAATATCATGAGGATTATAAACAGCGGTATACATAAGACTAAAAGCAATACCCCTATAATTATAAGGATCTCCCCTGTCGAAAAAGGAAATATCCCGGCTATACGTGAAAATAAAGACATTATGTAAGGATAAATCTTAGAAACATAAAACTCGGAAAATTCCTGGGATATACGGGATATGACGTTCGCCAGTATACATACTGCATAAACTGAAATTAAAATTATATTCTGCTTCTTTACTTTTTTCATTTTTTCACCGCTCTTCCAATAATAACCTTTCATCAGTTGATAGATAAAAGTATAATAAATGCTTGCATTTATTATATCACAGGAAATTTTCTATGTAAAGATTTTATCATTTGGAAAGTTCTGTTATAGAAATCAATTTTTAAAAATTTAGTGTATTCTATCCCCATATCTTTGTTAAGAAAAAGTTTTTTAGCTTCCTTTCAATTTCCGTAAAGTTCTGTGCATCTCTCTTGACAATATTAAATTTAAGTTGTATCATTATTACCGGAAATATAAATTAAAAAGGAAATGTGTAAAAATGCAAAGAAAGAAGATCATTCTAAGAAGTATTGCGGTATTTATTGTACTCGCTGTCATCACAGGTATATCTATTTTTCAGTACCGAAAAAAGCAGCAGTATCGCATTGACCCGATCAGCAAGGAAACAATGGACTACATATCCTCCGGCAGCTTTGACAAGCTTATGATAGTCGCACACCCTGATGATGAAACACTTTGGGGAGGCGCACACCTTTTAGAGCACGGCTACCTTGTTGTGTGTATAACAAACGGAAACAACGAGGTTCGTTCCAAGGAATTCAAAAAGGCTGTTGACTATTTGGGTAATGAGGGGATAATTCTCAGCTATCCTGATCTTACAAACGGAAAAAAGGACGACTGGGATCACGTTTATAACCAGATAAAAAAGGATATGGAGAAAGTTATCTCTGCAAAAGACTGGTCCGTTATTGCAACACACAATCCAAGCGGAGAATACGGTCATATACATCACAAAATGACTGATGAGATCGTTACTAACCTGTGCATAAAGCATGAAATAACTGATAAGCTGTATTATTTTGGAAAATACTACAGTAAAAAGAAAATAGATCAGGCAAGCAAGAATCTTAAAAAAATAAGCGATGAACAGCTTCAGAAAAAAGAAGAAGCCCTGAAATTCTATGAATCCCAGAAAAAAGCTAAATCAATGTTCTGCCATATGAATCCATATGAAGAGTGGCAGAAATATACTGATATGTAAAGCTAAAGCGGTATGATAAAACATACCGCTCAATTTTTATCTTTCTCCCAAAGGCGTATAGCCGCACTCTTCTTTTATGCTCTTATATGCCGGTCTTATTATCTTTGCCTTGTTTATAAGCTCTTCAAGGCGGTGAGCAGACCAGCCGACAACTCTTGCTATTGCAAAGATCGGAGTAAACAGCTCCTCAGGTATATTAAGCATGCGATAAACAAAACCGCTATAGAAATCAACATTTGCGCTTACACCCTTATAGATATGACGTTCCTTAGCAATTACCTTAGGTGCAAGCTCCTCAACCATTGCATACAGCTCATAATCGTCAGACATACCCTTTTCATCTGCAAGCTGGTGTACAAAATTCCTGAATACTCCGGCTCTCGGATCTGAAATGGAGTAAACAGCATGTCCCATTCCATAAATAAGTCCGCTTTTGTCAAAGCCTTCCTTATGAAGAAGCTTTGTAAGATACTGAGCAACCTGCTCCTCATCCTTTGTATCGCTTACATTTTTCTTTAAGTCATCAAACATTTCGACAACCTTTATATTTGCTCCGCCGTGTCTTGGTCCTTTAAGAGAACTGAGAGCCGACGCAATAACTGAATATGTGTCAGAACCGGAAGAAGATACAACATGAGTTGTAAAGCTTGAATTGTTTCCGCCTCCATGCTCCATATGAAGAACAAGGGCAAGATCAAGGATCTTCGCCTCAAGATGTGAATACTTCTGGTCAGGACGAAGCATCATAAGTATATTTTCCGCTGTGGAAAGCTGAGGATTCGGATAATGAATAAAAAGACTCTTGTTGCATTCATAGTGGCTGTACGCCTGATATCCGTAAACTGCAAGCATTGGGAAAACGCTTATCAGCATTATGCACTGACGCAATACATTAGAAATACTCGTATCAGAATAATTGTCGTCATAGGACGCAAGAGTAAGAATACTTCTTGAAATCGTGTTCATCATATCCTTGCTCGGAGCCTTCATTATAACGTCCCTGTTAAAGTTTGTAGGCAGGGTACGGCTTTCTGAAACAAGCTGACGGAACTCTTTTAACTCCTGAGCATTCGGAAGATTACCAAACAGAATAAGATATGCGATTTCCTCATAGCCAAATCTGTCGTCGTCAAGAAACCCTCTGCAAAGCTTTTTTATATCTATACCTCTGTACATGAGCTTTCCATCGCATGGTATAACCTTTCCATCAATAATTTCTGACGCCTGAATAGTTGAAATCTGTGTAAGTCCGGCAACAACTCCCGTACCGTTTTCATCCCTGAGTCCTCTTTTAACATTATACTTTTTGTATAGTGTATTATCAATAACACCGTTTTCAATACATTTTTCAGCAAGCTCACTTATCATTTTTTCTTTGTTTTTATTCATTTTGTCCTATCCTTTCATGAAAAATTTATTAAATAATCCCACATCTCCCAAATTAAAATTTAATTTATTATAACATACTTTTAACACAAAGTCAACAAGCTGAGAAAAATTTTACAAAATGTAAAATCGGCCTGCATAACGCAGGCCGATTTCTTACAATATTTTTTCAGTCTCACTTTTATTAGGTCTTGTCATAAGCTTGTCAAGCGCCTTCCCCGGATCATTTCCATGAAACAGCACTCCGTTAAGCTGTTCAGTTATAGGCATTGTTATACCTGTTTTACAGGCAAGATCCCATGCAACCTTACAGCAGCCATAGCCCTCGACAGTACCTACCTGTTTTACCGCCTCTTCAGGAGACACACCCTGACCGATAAGAATACCGGCACGCCTGTTGCGGCTGTGCATGCTTGTACATGTAACTATAAGGTCTCCTATCCCGGTCAATCCGTAAAATGTACTGTATCTGCCTCCAAGAGCAGCTCCAAGCCTTGCAATTTCGCTTATTCCACGTGTCATAAGGGCTGCCTTGGTGTTATCGCCATAGCCAAGCCCATCACATATCCCGGCGCACAATGCAATAATATTTTTCAGCGCTCCCCCGACCTCACAGCCTATAACATCATCATTAAGGTAAATTCTGAACACCTTACTGCACATTACCTCTTGCACAAAGCCGGATGCCTCTGCATTCTCAGACGCTGCAACTACTGTAGTAGGAATACCTCTTGCAACCTCCTCAGCATGTGAAGGCCCCGATAAAATAACAAGAGGAGCATTAGGAATTTCTTCCTGTATTACCTCGCTTATTACCTTCATGCTGCCGTCCTCAAGACCCTTGCTTGTATTTACCACAATCATATCAGAGGTTATATACGGTGCGGCTTTTCTGCATACGTCTCTTACAAACTTTGACGGAATCCCCAATATCACGATCTTACTGTCATTGATACAGCTCAGATCAGTTGAAAGCTTTATTGTTTCCGGAATCTTTACTCCCGGCAGCTTTTGCTTGTGCTCGCCGTCACGGATAATATTATCAATCTCTTCCTTAAAGGCTGACCATACTGTTACGTCATGTCCTATTTTTTCAAGCATTACCGCAAGACCTAAACCAAAGCCTCCCGAACCCAAAACAGTTATTTTCGCCATTATAAACCTCCCTGATTTTTTATTGCTCTGCCAATTAGACCATGTCAAATTGGATGAAGCGATATTTTATTTTAAGCGCCATTTTGCGACCATTAGAACTTGTTCTCATAGGCTTATGTACACACCCTACAAGAACAGATTCTTATTTATTTTTTGCTGCCAAAGGAAAATTTATTTTCATTTCCGTTAATGAGCCTTCTGATATTTGAATGGTGCATCAATATTACCGCAACGCTGCTCGGAACAGCCATTAAAGCATAGATTACCGCATACTTTAAAGGCTGATCGTATATAAAAAGCTGCATTACAAGAGTTACAAACGGATTGAAAAAAGCTCCTGTAATAGATGCCAGAGAAACATACTTTGACAATGCAAGAACTATTGCAAAAATCAGAATAAGCCCTAAAAATGCCGGAGGATCAATTACAAGAAATACGGAAGCGCCGACAAGAACGCCCTTTCCGCCCTTGAATCCGTAGTAAAGCGGAAACACATGACCAATAATAGCGAAAAATCCTGCAATATATCCTATAAAATGAGTACTGTTATCCGGTCCCATTCCAACATCCATAAGTGAACAGATCACCCTGCATATTATAACGGCTATGATTCCCTTTGAGAGATCACCTATGAGAGTAAGCAATGCAGGAAACTTTCCAAAACATCTCAGCGTATTAGTAAGTCCTGCGTTTTTACTTCCGAAGTTTCTTATATCCTCTCCTTTGAGAAGCCTTACGAAAATAATTGCAGAATTACAGCTTCCCAAAAGGTATGAAATCACAACAGATAACGCTATTGCAATTATAAATTTCAATATATTACAACCCCTTTATTTATCTCCTCGTTCACGAACTATAAACCGCACCGGAGTTCCTGTTAAACCAAAAGTCGAGCGTATCTGATTTTCAAGATATCTCCTGTACGAAAAATGAAACAAATCTGTTTTGTTTACAAAGGTTACAAAGGTCGGCGGCTTTGTGGAAGGCTGAGTCATATAATAAATCTTTAGCCTTTTTCCCTTATCCGACGGAGGCTGAACTCTCGTTGTAGCATATGCCAGAACATCGTTAAGCATTCCTGTTGATATCCTCATTGTATTCTGTTCATTTACAAACTTGATCATATCAAAAATCTTATCAACACGCTGTCCTGTTTTAGCTGAAATAAATACAAAAGGAACATACGACATAAAGCTGAAATCATTTTCAAGCTTAGTCTGATACTCCTTCATAGTCTTACCGTCCTTTTCAATGGCGTCCCATTTATTCACAGCGACAATAGAAGCCTTTCCCTGTTCATGTGCATATCCGGCAATTTTGGAATCCTGTTCAGTAAAACCGGTTTCAGCATCAATTACAATTACGCATACATCAGCTCTGTCCACAGCCATATATGCTCTTAAAACACTGTAATGCTCTATCTTTTCATTCACCTTGGATTTTTTTCTTATTCCGGCAGTATCAATAAAAACAAATTTTCCATGCTCATTTTCAATTATGGTATCAGTAGCATCCCTTGTTGTTCCGGCAATATTTGAAACGATCACACGCTCCTCGCCGGCAATTCTATTTATAAGAGAGGATTTTCCCACGTTAGGCTTACCGATAACTGCCACCTTAATATATTCCTTGTCATAGTCCTCGGTCTTTTCATCAGGGAAGTACTTGAATATCTCATCCAACATATCCCCCGTACCATGACCATGCTGTGATGAAATCGGAAACGGCTCTCCCAGTCCTAAGTTATAAAACTCATAAAGCTCCATAGGAGGCTCGCCTATCATATCACATTTATTTACGGCAAGAACAACAGGCTTTCCGCTTTTTAGCAGCATATTTGCCACATCCTGATCGCTTGCAGTAACTCCGCATCTTATATCAGTTACAAATACGATAACATCTGCTTTTTCAATTGCAAGCTCAGCCTGACGGCGCATCTGTGAAAGAATAACATCATCGGAATTAAGCTCGATACCTCCTGTATCAACTACCATAAATTCTCTTGAACGCCACTCACATTTTGAATAGATCCTGTCACGGGTAACACCTGGAGTATCCTCAACAATTGACAGGCGCTGTCCAACAAGCTTATTGAAAAGAGTGGATTTTCCTACATTTGGTCTGCCCACAACTGCAACTATTGGCAACGGCATTTTAAAACATCCCCTTTCTCAGTAATGTATATCAGCTAAAGCATCAAAAAGCTCATATCCGTCATTATTTACCGGACGGATTTTTATATTAAGCTCCTTCTCAATATCGCTGATTGTAATATCGTCAAGAAAGACCTCACTGTCCCTCATAAGCATGGAAGAAGAAATCAAAAGCTCGTCACCAAGCTCCTTTCCCCTCAGCTGATTCAAAAGGTCTATACCGGTTATAAGGCCGGTCACAGTAATAGTCTCCCCAAAATAATCGTTTCTTATTTTATAAACTTCACATTTCAGATTATTGTACTTTTCCTCGGCTTTATGAACAAGACTGCAAATAACCGGATAGGCAATATATCCGGTAGCAATGGAAACAGTCCTACCCCCTATTTCATCCTCAGCAGCTTTAAGAGCTGATTCAAACTCATCAATAATTGAGCGCAGCATACCCACACCGTTTTCATACTGAGGATATTCTTCATAGTACTCCTCCTCCGGCAAAGGTCTTTGCGCAAGGAGGAAAAACTCATCCGATGGAAAAACAAGTCTTGTGCCGTATTCTTTAAGAAATCTATCCTGAAACTCCATAACTATATCCAAAGCATCTGCGGCAGATTCCTTGTCAAAGCACTGCAATGGAAAAAGTCCCTCACGGAATTTTGAAAGTCCTACCGGCACAATTGCAACACTCTGAACATTCGGCATCAGGTTTCCCAGATCTGTAAGAGTACGCCTCAGCTCATCACCGTCATTAAGCCCGGGGCAGAGAACGATCTGACAGTTAAGCTTCAGTCCCGCATCGCTCATTTGCCGCAGATATTCAAGCTTCTCCCCTGCAAATCGGTTATTCATCATCCTGCATCTAAGCTCAGGATTTGTAGTATGCACTGACACATTGATATTGAGCTTCATTTTAATGATTCTGTCAATATCCCTCTGATTCAGGTTTGTAAGAGTGACATAGTTGCCCTGTAAAAAAGAAAGCCTTGCATCATCATCTTTAAAATACAAGGTTTCACGCATACCCGGAGGCATCTGATCTATAAAGCAGAAAACACACTTATTTTTACAGGAGCGCTTATCGTCCATAAGAAAGCTTTCAAACTCTAATCCTAAATCGTCATATTCGCCCTTTCTTATCATAATATCAAAGGACTTTTCACCGCGCATAAGACTCAGCTCCAAAAAGCTTTCGGCGGCGTAGAACATATAGTCAAGGACATCTGTTATCTCATTGCCGTTAATGGCACAAAGAACATCCCCTATTTTAATTTTTTTATTATAAGCCGGAGAACCCTTAATAATTCCGGTAATTTCAACCATAAACAAACTCCATAATAAAAAAGAGAGAAAGATTGCTCCTCCTCTCCTCCTCGTATGCGTTATTCAGCATCCATCTTGATAACTTCAACGCCCTTGTAGAATCCACAATTCTTGCAAACCTTATGTGGAGCCTTTAATTCACCACAATTATCGCATCTGCAAAATGCAGGTGTATCAAGCTTCCATACGTTTGAACGTCTCTTATCACGTCTTGCCTTGGAAGTCTTTCTCTTTGGTACAGCCATTTTGGCACCTCCTTATCACGCTTTTAAAGCAAAGCTGTGCTATTTTGGACAATTACACTCAGATTCATTAAGGTCACAGCCACATACCGGGCAAAGCCCCTTACAGTCTTCACTGCAAAGCATCTTGGTAGGCAGTTCAAGGACCAAATCTGAAAGAGCAATCTTATTTACATCAACCTTTTCATCTTCTGCAACGATATATTCATCGTTTTCAGCGTTGACTGACTGCACTACAACATGTTCAAAATCATAAGCAAATTCTCTGTCAAATTCTTTCAAACATCTGTCACAGGCAATTTTCAATGTAAATGTAACGGAATAAGTCATGATCACAATTCCGGCTCGGTTCGCAAATTTTCCCTTTATGTGAACCGGCAGGGCAAAATTATACCCCATAGTATCCTCAAGCTCACTTACAGGAACCTTATAATCAAAA
This sequence comes from uncultured Clostridia bacterium, assembly GCA_947586185.1. Classification (GTDB taxonomy): domain Bacteria; phylum Bacillota; class Clostridia; order Oscillospirales; family Ruminococcaceae; genus Porcipelethomonas. Next base: position 61,735 of record CANPXN010000006.1, on the reverse strand, counting down.
TCAAGAACCTCACCTACAGCATTAAAAATCTGTTTTAAACCGGCAACCATTTCCATACTCCTTCAAGCATCACGTTTTATATTATATACAATATAAAGCCCGTTGTCAATACCCTTTTTAATTAGTCGAGATATTTTGTTACGCTTGCAGGCATATCTTCGTTATCAGCAGAAACTGTAAAGATGATCTTTGTGTCCTCTCCTGAAAGCTTGTCCAGCTTTGCGAGAAGGATACCAAGCTCGTCGAAATCAGCTCCACCGATTTTAAGGATAGAGTCAACAAAAATTTCCTTTATATCATAGTTTCCTGCAAGCATACCTGCGATAAAGCCGTAAAATGACTCGTAGCCTGAAATATCAAAGCGATCAACATCAACAAGTCTTACCTTATAGCTTATATCATATGTGAGCTTTGCACCTTTTTCGATGCAGATAAGATCACCTGTTGTTGACTTTACTGCATCATTGATCATATCGATTAATACCTTTGTTTTTCCGGTACCCTTTTTACCTGTAATTAATTTAATCATTTAAAACTCCTTCCGTCATGCTAATGACATAACCTTTTGCGCTTTATATTTATAACAAACAGTCACAAATACCTTATCGTCCAAGCTTTTCCTCAAGAGCCGCTTTCTTATCCTCATATCCAGGCTTTCCAAGCAAAGCGAACATATTTGATTTATAGCTTTCAACACCAGGCTGATTAAACGGATTAACACCCAGTACATAACCTGAAACTGCACATGCCTTTTCAAAGAAATAAATCATGTATCCAAGGTTATCCTCGTTTATTTCATCCATCTCAAGAATAATATTCGGAACTCCGCCCTCAGTATGAGCAAGTATCGTACCCTCCAGGGCTCTGCGGTTTACAACGGACATATTCTGATTTGTAAGGAAGTTAAGACCATCAAGGTTTTCCTTGTCATTTTCAAGGAAAATATCCTGCTTTGGCTTCTTGATGTCAACAACAGTTTCGAACATTATCCTTGAACCTTCCTGGATAAACTGTCCCATTGAATGGAGGTCTGTTGAGAACACAACTGAATCAGGAAGTATGCCCTTGTTATCCTTGCCTTCGCTCTCGCCGAAAAGCTGCTTATACCACTCTGACATCATGCAGAAGCTCGGGTCATATGAAACCATAAGCTCAACAGATTTGCCCTTGCGGTAAAGAATATTTCTGAGCGCTGCATATTTATAGCAGTCGTTATTATCAAAATCAGCCATGAAATCTTCTCTTGCTTTTGCAGCGCCGCCCATAAGAGCGTCAATATCACAGCCTGCAACAGCTATAGGGAGAAGACCTACTGCTGTAAGAACTGAGAAACGTCCTCCTACATCGTCAGGAATAACGAAAGTTTCATAGCCCTCTGTATCTGCAAGCTCTTTAAGAGTTCCTCTTGCTTTATCAGTAGTACAGAAGATTCTGTCCTTAGCGCCTTCCTTGCCGTATTTATCCTCAACAAGCTTTTTGAAAATTCTGAATGCCAAAGCCGGCTCAGTTGTTGTACCTGACTTTGAAATAACGTTAACGGCAATGTCCCTGCCGTCGCAAATTGAAAGAATTTCGCTTAGATATGTCGGATTGATATTGTTTCCTACATAATAAATATCAGGCGTATCCTTTTTCAAATTGTTATACATAGGAGATTTAAGCAGCTCTATTGCAGCTCTTGCTCCAAGATATGAACCGCCTATGCCGATAACGATAAGAACCTCTGAATTAGACTGGATTTTAGCTGCGGCAGCCTTGATCCTTTCAAATTCATCCTTGTCATAATCAACAGGCAGATCAAGCCAACCAAGGAAATCGCTACCCTGACCTGTTTTATCATGAAGAACCTTTGCGGCAGTTTCAACCTGTGCTTTAATGCCGTCAAGTTCATTTTCATTGACAAAATTCTTTAAGTATTTGCTATTAAGCTTCAAAGACATTCTCTGTTCCTCCATTAGTAATGAAAAACATTTCTGCTATATTCTTCATTTATATTATTACCAATACCATTTTACTATATTTCGACCGCTTTTTCAAGTGCCGTCTTCATTATTGTGCATATTCAACAATTACCAATTTATTTTTTAAACATAATGTACAAAATTCTTTTATATGCATGTTTAAACGTCATATCGCTAACACTTGAAGAAGTCGTAAGATCCGTCTGGTAAAGGAGTGTTTCGCCATTATAGAAGCCTACTGTTCCGATTTTTTGCCCCTTTCTCACAGGAGCGTCAAGATACTCAGGCAAAAAAACTACTGTAGCAAGCTCCTCACCGCTTTTTGGAACAACAAGACTGCTTAGCCCCTCAGCCTGTATTTCAACTGCGGAATCGACTCCCCCATGCACTGAAATAGGCTTTATAAATTCCGTAGAAAAAGACGGTGTAGTTACCTTATATAATGAAAACCCGGAGGAAAGCAGTTCTTTGCATTTTGTAAAACGGCTATCCTTATCACTGCTTCCGAGACATATTGATATATAACGGCTATCCCCACGCTCTGCCGCAAGAGCAGCGCAAAATCCGGCTTTTTCAGAATGACAAGCCTTTACTCCAAGCATTCCTTCATATGTTCTCACAAGGTGATTTTCATTTACAACCTCAGTTGCGTCATTCCTTATCCTTGTAAGCCACTGGGTCATATACTCTTTCATTGTATCATATCTTATAAGCTCCCGGCATACAAGCGCTATGTCATAGGCGCAGGAATATTGCTCCTCAGAATCATATCCGCAGCAATCTCTGTACACTGTATTTCTCATTCCAAGCTCAAAAGCTCTTGCGTTCATCATTCCGACAAATTCTTCCTCATTGCCGGCTACTTTCTCAGCCAATACCATGGCGGCGTCGTTGGCGTTTCCTATTACAAGTCCTTTCAGAAGCTCGTCAACGCTTATCTCCTCACCCGGCATGAGCCATATTACAGCTCCCCTCTGGGTGCTTGCATTGGAGCTTGCCGTTAACACAGTGTTCTTGTCAAAAGCTCCCTCCTCCATTGCCTCAGCAGCAAGCAGCATAGTCATAAGCTTGTTCATCGAGCCGCAGGGCAGCTGAACATATCCGTTTTCCTGAGAAAGCACAGTACCGGTTTCAGCCTCCATAAGAAGATATGCTTCAGTAAGGGCGTTTTTCTCCTCCTCTGCACCTGTGTATATGAAGCTCAAAAGAAAAATTACTACAGCAGATAAAGCGGAAATTATTTTTTTCATGCCTGTCACCCCTTGTCTAATGAATAATATGCTGGCTAAGGAAAAATTATCCCACGGATTTGCTGTGTGAAATCAAAACCATAACAATTGCTGATAAAGCATTAGTTTACACTTATAAAAATGAGGACAGCTTACCTTCTAAAGATATACTTCAAAAATTTAGCATCACATTATTATTATGAACAAGTAATGTAAATTATTTTCAATTTCCAAAACTTAAAAAACAAAAATAACTACAGCTTAGCATTGCAGAAGAATCTATATCGCCTACCAAGCTATAAAAACGATTTAAGATGATATACATTATTTTATTACCTTTAATTCAGAAATGGCGCCATAATGTAAAATATCGAACTCATCAGGAGCAATTTCAGAAAGAAGTTTTATATGTTCTCTTTCCCATGCTTCAACTTCGTTTTCTTTAAGAGAAGCACCAATACCACGGCAAGCTTTCATTCTGCCATTCCAGCTTTCACGAGTGAAATGAACATTCAACGGATATTCTTCATGATAAATAACTTCAAATTTTTCTTTATAAATATCAGGTATAAATATTGGATGAATCGTTTCTCCTGCACCGCTCCACTCAGGGTTATATTTTAAAACAAGTCTTTCACTTGCTCCTGCAATCTCATCTTCAAATGGCAGCCATGCCATAAATAATACAAGAATACGTCCATCAGGCTTCAGCATATGAAAAAACTTTGGCATCATTTGTTTGTGATCAAAATACCAAAAACACTGGCACGCAGTGATTACATCAAATGAGTTATCACTAAAGCTGATATTTTCCGCAGCAATGGCATAATAGTCAATATCCATATTTTTTGAAAGGATTCTTGCCTGTTTGATCTGTTCGTCCGATACATCTGCGCCTATCCATTTAGCACCGTAATGATACATATTTCTTGGAAGGACGCCAGTTCCGGTTCCTATGTCAAGAACATTTTGACCATTAAGACAAAGCTTTCGTTCTATAATTTTATCATAAAATTTCTGTGGATAAATATCACGAAATTTTGCATAATCTTTTGAAGCTTTACTCCAATCAAACGGCTTTCCGCCATCTATATTTTTATCTACTATGTTCACAAATCTACACTCCAAAATTCAAATTTAACAAACTATTTTTTCACTTCAATTGTACTATAACCCATTAAAATAGTCAAGGATATCATGTTTAAATACTGGTATAATAAAAAACAAAGGCAGCAAGCATTCCGCTTACTGCCTCTAAAAGTATTTTATACTATTCCTCCATCGACACATAAACCTTGTCTATTGTAAGACAAAAGATTAACATTACTACACAAGATACACAAAATTATCTATTTTCCAACCCTCGCCTGTATTTACGATTTGAAGCTCTATTTCAGCTTTATTACCAAATTCATCATATTCCTTAACAGCAGTAAATCCATTTTCACTTACAGCTGAAATTTTCGCAGGATTGTCCAGCCATTCAAAGCCGCAGCCTCTTCCTCCGCTGCATACATACAATTTTCCGTCATGCTCGATGTAAAGGCTTCTTTCATCGTCAATAATATAACTAAACTGTTTTTTTCTCATTTTCTCTGTAAGATACTTATTCAAATAAGCGTCAAGATCGGCAACTGATGAAAATCGGCTGTCAACTACCCTGTAAAATTCATATCCTATTTCATCCGTATATTTATCGGATTCATCGAAATCAACAGAGGTTGCTGCTATGCAATCAATATCGTTAAGAGCCGTTAAAAGTGGTTTCAAGATACTTTCATAATCAATACTCTGAGATGACTCTTCCTTAGTAGCTGATGATTCAGAATCTACCTTAGCCTCCGATGTTTCTTTTTTTGTATCCGCAACAGAGGTTTCGATCTCACCTTCCGTTTCAGTAGCCTCTTCACCGCTTTCAGAACTGCTGTCGCCTTCATCCTTTTTCTCTGAATTTTCAGATGATGCCATACTTTCAGCAATGCTGCTTCCGGATTCCGAGCTACTTCCGATTTTATCACATGCAGAAAGACTCAAAAGCGCTGACAATCCCAGACACAGAGCAATCCTTCTCTTAAAATTGATCTTCATTCTTTCTCCTTCGCTTTCGTTTTGTTGTCTCTTTTCTTTTTTATAATTATACGTTACTTGTAAGGGCATGTCAATTGCAATAAGTTATCAATAAGGTTACAAAATTAATTTTAATTTTTTCTTGAAATATATGCGCATTAATGCTAAAATTCAATAAGGGCATATATCACTTAATGAAATTTAAAGGAAAGACATGATGAATTTGAATAACGTAAAAAAATTTTTAAAGCATGAATCCGTATTTACCATTTCCGCCATTCTTGCATTGGCATCAATGATCGCCGTACCCCCCTGCCGTGAATATTTAGGTTACATAAATTACTCCGTAATATCAATGCTGTTCTGTCTTATGATCACTGTCCAGGGATTTTCACAAGCTGGCATTTTCCGGTACATTTCCGGAAAGCTTATTAGCAGATTTGGCAGCTCAAGAGCTTTATCAGCAATACTTGTGTTAATATGCTTTTTTATGTCCATGCTTATAACAAACGATGTAGCTCTGCTTACATTTATACCCCTTACTATGATTATTTTCAAAGGCTCCGGAAAGGTACTTATGAGATGCTGCATACTTGAAACCGCAGCGGCAAACCTCGGCTCAATGCTTACGCCTGTAGGAAATCCTCAGAATCTGTTTTTGTACACTCATTATAACTATAGCATGCTTGACTTTCTGCTCACAATGCTGCCTCTGACCCTGCTGAGTCTTGTTTTTCTCATAATTTCTGTTGTATTTATACCCTCCGAAAAGATTGAGGTTTCAGATACTAAATACAGTTTTAAATATACCTCCAAAATATTTATGTACACCGTAATTTTAATTATCTGCCTTTGTACTGTGTGCCATGTGCTTGACTACCGTATCTGCCTTGCTTTCACTATTGCAGTATCCTTGATTTTTGACAGGCATATCCTAAAAAAACCTGACTATGTTCTGCTGGCAACATTTGCATGCTTTTTCATATTTATCGGAAACATTTCCTCGATTGAAGCTATAAGAAATGTCATACGCTCAGTTATAAACGGAAGAGAAATGCTTGTTTCCTGCGCCTTTTCACAAGTGATCAGCAATGTTCCATGCGCTGTTATGATCTCAGGCTTTACGGATAAGGCGGACGAAATTCTCAAAGGCGTAAATATCGGAGGATTGGGAACCATTATTGCGTCACTGGCAAGTCTTATATCATATAAGTTTTACGCAGCTTCTAAAAATGCAAATAAAAAGAGATACTTGGCTGAGTTTACAGTATATAACTTTGCAATGCTTTTTCTGCTGATGTTTTTTGCATGGGTAATTTAAAATTATGAGTTGACAATATCCCTTGTAATATGTTTTTGGCAATTTCATTTTTATATACACCGTATAGCAGAAAAAACTTGACAAATTTGTATAATAATTGTATAATATCAATATACGAAAATCGTAACTTTAATGAGGAGGGCACTACATGAATATTAAAAAGAAAATTGTTACGCTCATTACATCTGCGGCATGCGCTGTCAGCTGTATGGCGTTCGGGATTTCTCCGATTAGCGTACAGAATGAAGCCGATGCGGCAGGGCTTTCAGGGCTTACTGCTACTCAGATCACATCCCAGATGAAAATAGGATGGAATCTCGGAAACTCGCTCGACAGCACAAGCACTGCCTTGAGCATCAATTCTTCACCTCAAAAATTCGCAACAGCTTGGGGAAATCCTGAGCCTACTGAAGATCAGATTGACGCTGTAAACAAAGCGGGATTCAACACAATAAGAATCCCTGTAACCTGGTATCAGCATCTTTATCAGGAAAACGGCGAATACAAGATTAATGACACATGGATGGCATATGTAAAAAAAATAGTTGATTATGCGTATGAAAGAGATATGTTCATAATCCTAAACATGCACCATGAAGATTTTATCAACGTTTCACAGTTTACAGACGCTACCTACAATGATGCATCAGCAAAGCTCACAGACATATGGACACGCCTTTCCGAAGAGTTCAAGGACTATGACCAGCATCTTATTTTCGAGGGCATGAACGAACCTCGTGAAACTGGCAATCCAAGCAACTCTGAATGGGGTGACGGCGACAATAATTCCTGGAACTACATTAATAAGCTCAACAAAGTGTTTATCGACGTAGTAAGGGGTCAGGGTTCTGCAAATAATAAAGAACGTCTTCTTATGCTCCCTGGCTATCATGCAGGCAACAGCGCTGTTACAATCAGAGCTATCGACGTTCCAAGCGGCTCTGGCAACGTTGCACTTTCAGTTCACGCATACAACCCATACTTCTTCTGTATGGCTACTGATAACTACGCAAATCACACATATCCAGGTAAGAGCGGCTACGGCGCCGATTATAAGTCAGAGCTTCAGACAATGTTCAACAGCTTCAAAAGCATTATGAACGAAAAGAATGTTCCTATTATTTTAGGTGAATTTAGTGCATCTGACTTCAACAACACTGATTCCCGTATAAACTGGGCTAAGGATTATCTCTCAATGGCTAAGGAAGCTGGTATTCCTTGCGTACTCTGGGACAACAACGTTGTTGCAGACGGCACTAAAGATAATGGTGAAGCTCACGGCTATCTTTACAGACTTACAAGCACTTGGTATCCTAACTCAAAGCCTGTAATTGCCGCTATGATGGATACTGTTGGCGTTACAAATTATGAACTCCCTGATTACAAGGAATATGTTGCTCCGCCATTCTCATGGGATAATATAAAGATCGGCGACGACTGGGAACAGCTTTACTATTATAAAGACGGCAACACTCTTACGGCATGGACGCCTGACGGAGTTCAGAACTTCCAGAAATACATGAATAAAAATTACGTTTTCGCAATGGTATATGACGCATCAATCGACCCTGCGCTCGTTTTACAGACAAGCACAGGAGCAGGCGGTTGGTACTATGTACTTTCCGATAACGCAAATAATAAGCGCAATGTATTGTTTTACACCTATGATGACATTATAAATGTGCTTAATGCAAACAACGATTCTCTTGACAAGGTAAACAATCTCTTTGTAAGCGCACACTCAGGAGATGCAACTATTTACGGACTTTATGCAGTTCCTGTCGGCTCAGAAAATCCAACGGAGTCAACAGAACCATCTACGGAAGAATCAACAGAACAGCCGGTTGAGATCATCGCCGGAGATATGGACGGAAACAAAATTATCAATATATATGACCTTATTCTTATGAAGAGAATGTATATCAATGTTGATGCTTCCGGTCCGTCAGGTATTCCTCCGCACGCTTGTGTTGAAGATGTAGACGGCGACGGACGTTTAACAATCACTGATATTGTTACTCTTGCAAAGTTCCTGACAGGTCAGGATGTGGCTCTCAAAACATATCAGGGTACAATTTACAATTAATTTAAGTAAAAAAGGCGCTCCATTGGGGCGTCTTTTTGTTAAGGCATCACCAAATGAAGATAGTGCAGTATTGCCTTAAATATCGCAACTCCACTGATACTCCTCCATTATGACATGTCCGTCAGAAAACCTTACTCCCTCCCCTTCAAGCAGCCTTATCTGCTCATTTTCTCCGCCGAATGCAAAGGCGGAAGATACCCTGCCGTCCTTCGTAACAACCCTATGGCATGGGATATTCCCGGGGTCAGGATTGCGGTGAAGTGCATAGCCTACAACCCTTGCCCAGCGACTATTTCCGGCAAGAAAAGCTACCTGACCATAAGATGCAACCTTACCCTTTGGTATCTTTTTTACAACATCATATATTTTTTCAAATGTGCTTTTATTCTTCATTTTAAGCTCCTTTATGCAGATTGTGCAAATTATATAAACATCACTTTTCTATTTTGTCTAAATGAACATTGAATATGACCTCTTTCTATGATATAATATAAATATCGACATTTTTCACAGGAGGTAGACATGGAAAAGAATAAACCAAATATGTCAGACATTAAAGGAAAGCTAAAGGAAAAAGCAGGAATAATTTCTGAATTTAAGCAGTTCATTTCAAGAGGAAATGTCCTTGACATGGCTGTCGGTGTAATCGTCGGCGGAGCTTTTACCGCTATTGTTAACTCCCTTGTCGACGATATTCTCATGCCGATTATCGGTATGATTCTTGCAGGAGTTAACTTCTCAAACCTTGGGGTAACGATACCTTGGGGCAACAAGCCTTACATAAACTTTGGAGGATTTCTCCAGGCAACTATTACATTCCTGCTGACAGCGCTTTGTGTGTTTATAATCGTCAAGGTTATAAACTCCTTCCACAAAAAGGAAGAACTGCCAAAGGCTGATCCAAAGCCGTCAAATGAAGAACTTCTGCTCACTGAAATTCGTGATCTTTTAAAGGAAAATTCCAATAAGTAAAATTAAAGACCGGTTAATCCGGTCTTTAATTTTTTATTTATAGCTTACCTTCTCTGTCAAGCCTTACAGCCTTTAGCATTATAGCACATTCAAGACGCTTCTTTTCAAGCTGGCATGTAAACTTATGAGCATTATGGATATCACCGGAATAAACATAGTTGTTCGCATTGCATCCGCCGCTGCAATAAAACTTAGCCCAGCACTGCTTGCATTCAGGTTTTGAATAAACATGAGCTGCTGCAAATTCCTTTTTTATATCCGTATTGAAAGTTCCATCGTTGAGGTTACCCATTTTATACTCGTCAACACCTACAAACTGATGGCACGGGAAAATATCGCCGTCAGGAGTAACTGCAACATAGTCGTTTCCGCAGCCACAGCCTCTAAGGCGCTTTATTGCACATGGACCCTGGTCAAGATCAAGCATAAAGTGGAAGAAATTGAATTTTTTTCCACTATTCTCATTTTCAAGGATTCTTGCGGACAGCTTTTCATACTCCTTGAAAACCTCGGAAAGCTCCTTTTCTGTAATAGCATAATCAAGATCAGAAGCACATACCACCGGCTCTACTGATATCTGATCAAAGCCCTCATTATAAAGACTGAACACATCCTCTGAAAAGTCAAGATTATACTTTGTAAATGTACCCCTTACATAATATTCCTTGTCCCCGCGCTTTTCAACAAGCTTTTTAAACTTAGGAATAATCGTGTCATAGCAGCCTGTTCCGTCAACACGCTTTCTCATACTGTCGTTTACACTTTTTCTTCCGTCAACAGAAAGTACAACATTTGACATTTCCTTGTTTATAAAATCAATCTTATCATCGTCAAGCAATACTCCGTTTGTAGTTATAGTGAATCTGAATCTCTTGCCATATTCAGCTTCACGGCTTCTTGCATACTCAACGATCTGCTTCACAACATCAAAGTTCATAAGCGGTTCTCCGCCGAAAAAGTCAAGCTCGAGATTTTCCCTATCCCCTGAATTTTCAAGAAGAAAATCAATCGCCTTTTTACCTGTATCAAAGCTCATAAGCTTTCTTCCTCCGCCGAAATCACCTGTTTCAGCAAAGCAGTATCTGCATCTAAGGTTACAGTCATGAGCAATATTAAGACACATAGCCTTAACCGGAGAAATTACCGAATACTTGGCATACTTCTCATAATCATCCTCGGAGAAAAGAATTTTGTCATTATAGAGCTCCACAATCTCAGAATAACAGGAGTTTATATCCTCAACAGGATAAAAGCGTGAGAGCTTTTCAACAACCTTTTCAGGACATTCTTTTTCAAAAGGAGGCTCCACATTATCAAGCAGATCATAAGTAATGTCATCAACAACATGCACTCCACCGCTATTTACATCCAAAACGATGTTATATCCGTTTAATTTATATTTATGTATCATTTTCTATCCACCTCATAAAAATTTAAAAGGGACACAATATATGTCCCTTTTAATCAAACCAATTAAATTATCTCTCGCACTTCTGGTTTGCTACTGTGCATGATGTCTTGCATGCAGACTGACATGAAGCCTGACATTTTCCGCATCCGCCTTTTTTAGCGGATTCCTTAAGATTAGCTTTGTTTATAGTTTTAATATGTTTCATAAAAACCTCCAACAATACTATTTATTAGAACATTACTATTATAGCACACTTTGGTTTACATTTCAAGACATTTTATAATTTTTTTCACAATAAATAAACATTATCATTTCAAATCCACCTGAATAGCATATTTTAACTAAAGATTCTTCATAAAATCAGTATTTTAAACCGGAGGTTTTCGTATTTTTGTATTAACTCCGCATATTCCCCCTATCGCACTGCAAATACAGATAACGATGAGCTTGCCCAGCATACTCAGACCCAAAAGCCTTTTCATTATAATAGTTCCGAAAAACAACAATATCACATATATAATTATGCCATATTTTACGCCATTCTTTATTCCACCCCGTCTTTTATTCTTTCCCGTGATGAATCCTGCTGAAAATCCTCCAGCACATATTGAGATCATTCCCATTATAGCTACAGCAGAGTTTGAAAAATCTATCTTGGTCATTAAAAATGAAAACAACGCCAGCAGCGCTCCGATAACAGCAAGACTGCTTATAATTGAAACTGCCGGAACATACCATTTTTTCTTCTTTATATATATAAGCTTTGACCTATGCAATGGCATCACTCCCCAGTTATTTTTCTCAGGACATTACCCAGACTTTCTCTTTCAGCATTTAATTTCTCCTCAAAGGTTGACTGATAGCTGTAAACTGCTACGCCGTCAATTTTCTTTTCAAGAGCATACTCAGCCTGTCTGGCAGGAATACTGCTGTCTTCCTTCCATTCGTTTTTACCGGAGCCTGCCCACTTATCCTCTTTGCCAATTTTATATGTGCATATTCCGGCTACAAGCTTCACACTTTCACATGTTTTTATTTCCTGCCACTTGCCCAATGTTTCTTTGAAGGGGCAGCTCTCATTGCTGAATCCAAAGTAAATCTGAGGCACAATATAATCGCAGTAGCCCTCTTCTGACGCCCACTTCTTTACATCTGCATACTGAGATTTATAGTCCGCATTAATGCTGCCCTGCGGACTTATACCAAACAGAACCTTGCTGTTTTCCTCTTTAACGGCATCATACATTTCCTTTACAAGCAGATTTATATTTTCAATCCTCCAAGAGGATAAGTCCTTGCTGCTGCTTGCTTTGAAAGCTGGTGCGTCAAAATCCTTATTCGTTGTAGGATAAAAATAGTCGTCAATATGTATCCCGTCCACTTCATATCCTCTCACGATTTCCCTGACGCCATCGGCTATGTATTCCCTGACGTCTTCATAGGCAGGATTAAGATACCACCTGTCCTTTATATTCACAATGTACTTGTTCCTTTTATCTTTATCATTATACCATTGCTTAACTTTATATGTGTTGCTAAGCTTTTTCATCTGCTTATCCGTCTGACAGCGAAGAGGATTTATCCATGCATGGACGGACAAATTCAGCTTATGCCCCTCCCTGATCATAATTTCAAGGGGATCGTAGTCAATATCAGAAGAGCAATATGCTCCAGGAGGAAACATTTCAGATTTGTAATATGCGTCATTATATGCCCTTACATGCATATAAACAGTATTGATGCCCATTTCCTTTACACTGTTAAATTGCTTGACAATACTATCAGTAAATTCCTTTTCAGTTTTTCCGGTTAGTATATCATCATATCCCATAACAGCAAACCATATGGCAGACTGTTCTTTATAATTCAACGGATAATACTTGGTATCAGCCGATACATGAAGCTGTTCAACAGTCTGCTCACAAAGGGCTGTGACCTCTGGTACACTACTTGTTTCATCGCTGACATTACCGCAGCCGTTTAACAATATCATCAAAGAGATAATAAACGGCAAGATTCTTTTCATGCTAACACGTCCTTTAAATATTTGTTAAATCATATTCAGAACGAATTAGTTTTATGCTTACAGAAGATACAATTGAAGTCATGGCAACAAAAAATCCCCCGGTTAAACCGGAGGATCTTCATTATGCATTTTTCCTGTAAAATTTATTTATAAGAACATACGCAATAATCAGCACTACAACGGTGATACAAAGTATTGTGTACATAGCGCCAATCTCAACCTTACTGTCAAAAAAGTACAGGTTACAGTCTATAGAATCCTTTATACCTTCAACTACATCGGAAGGAAATTTAAGCTGTTTCATTTCACTGAATGTGCCTTTCATCATATGGTTTCTGACAAGTGATGTTCCATATGTTCCCGGGAAAAATGAAAGAACCTTTTGCAGTCCTGTTCCAAACTGTGAAATAGGCATATATGCACCGCTTATAAAGCCATAGCCTGAGCTTACGATCGTACCGACTGCTGATAGCTGCCCCTGTGAACACAGGAAAAAGTTAACTATAGATGAAAGAGCCGTACCGAACATTACAAGAATAAACACGTCAAGGAGTACCAGAAGAACATCGGCAAAAGAGAGATACCAGCCAACTGATGACAGATATATAAATCCTAAACCAATCGCAACTATGCAGATAATGAATGTTGCAAGAAACGTTGCTATGTAATAGCTCATTGCAAGAACAGGTTTCTTTACAGGAGACATTGTAAGGTCACGCCTTGCGCCTGTAACCTTATCCTGAACCATGAGCATGTTAGAGCAAAATGAAACTGTTACACAGCATACCGCAAGAAGGGAAGAAAGAAGCTGTCCGCCTACAAAGCCGTTTACCAGCTCATCCGGCACTGAAAATCCCTTTATGTTTTGTTCAAAGCTGTCACGGTATACATTTCCAAGGAAAGTTACATACAATACAAGCAATATTGCAGGAGTAATAAGCGATGTAAAAAACATTGCCTTATCCTTAAAAAAAAGCTTCACATTACGTTTTACTAAACTCATAAGTATATTCATTTTTCATCCCCTCCTGTAAGCTCATTGCCGGTTACCGCAAGAAAAACATCATCCATTTTTCCCTTTGATATTTCATAGTCCTTAAATAAATCAGGATATTTCACTATAAGCTTTGTGGCTACGGATGTATTTGCAACTGATATACGGAAAGCGTCTCTCAGCTCTTCATAAGGCATGCCGAAAGAGTCGATCTGCTTCTTTTCCAAGCCATATATGGTTATAAAGTCCCCGGTGTAGCTGTTTTTAAGCTGCAAAGGAGTTCCCTCAGCGGCGATTTTGCCATTATTTAATATAACAACATAATCTGCGTCAGCGGCTTCCTCCATATAATGAGTTGTGAGGAATACGGTCATATGATTTTCTCTGCGCAGCATATCAATAACAGCCCATAACGTTCCTCTTGTCTGGGGATCAAGACCTGTTGTCGGCTCGTCAAGTATCAGTATCTTAGGCTTATGTATAAGCGCTCTTGCAATATCTATCCTCCTGCGCTGTCCGCCTGAAAGCTTTCCTACGGTCCTTTTCAGCAGATCCTTAAAGTCAAGCATTTCGGCAAGCTCATTAAGCCTTTCCTTAAACTCTATGCCTGATATTCCGTAAAGAGCAGCACGGCTTGAAAGATTATCATAGACAGTCAATGCCTTATCAAGAACAGAATTTTGGAACACAACGCCTATGTCACGCTTTATACTGCTTATATCGCCATCAATGTTTACGCCTCCAATTGTGACAGAACCGAAATCCTTTACAAGCTGTCCGCACATAATGGAGATCGTAGTGCTTTTTCCTGCACCATTTATTCCGAGAAACGCAAACAGCTCTCCCTCCTTAACACAAAAGCTCAGATCCTGAACTGCTTTAACATCGCCGAAGCTTTTATTAAGGTTCTTTATTTCAATAATTTTGTCCATAGCCATCTCCTATTTTATTGCTCCACCAATTAGTCCGTGTCAAATTTGCTGGAGCAATATTTTATTTTAAGCGCCATTTTTCTCGTCACCATAGGTGACAACTGAAAAATATGGCGAATAGATTTTGGCAAGTTTTGCTTGCCTCATCTTTAGTCAAGTTCTTTTCTTATAATTGAATTGCATGGGAAATCCATATTGCATGGAAAATGGAACTTCATCATTGCATGGTTCACCGTTTCGATCTTATCTCCATTCTCGTTAAATAGTTCATTAAGCTCCATGCGAACAGGCTCACGTCCCGGAGAAAGTATCTCCACCGTATCACCTGAGAAAAACCTATTGCGCTGTGTGGCGTAGGCAACACCTCCGGCGCAGCCCTCAATTACAGCTACAACATCATAATTTCTGATATATCCGCCTGTTTCGTAATACTGACAGTCCTTAGGATGCCCGAAGAAAAAGCCTGTACAGTATTTTCTATGGCTTACCTTGAAAACCTCGTCATGAATCCACTGGGGCAGGGGTTTACCCGGATTATTTCCAAGCCAGTCAACCGCCATTCTGTAAGCATTTGTTACAACCGAAACGTAATAGGCTGATTTTGCACGTCCCTCAATTTTAAGGCTTGTTACGCCTGCCTGTGCAAGCTTTTCTATATGGTCGATCATGCACAGGTCCTTGGCGTTGAGGATATAAGTGCCACGTTCATCCTCAAAAACCGGATAAAACTCTCCGTCACGTTTTTCCTCCATAAGGTGATACCCCCAGCGGCATGGCTGGGCACATTCTCCCCTGTTGGCGTCTCTGTTTACAAGATAGCTTGACAAAAGACATCTTCCGGAAAAGGAAACGCACATTGCTCCGTGGACAAATACTTCTATCTCCATATCTTTAGGGCATCTGCTTCTTATTTCAGCAATTTCGTCTATGGAAAGCTCCCTTGCAAGGACTACTCTTTTAGCTCCCATATTATAAAGCTCATTTGCAGTAACATAATTTACGATTCCCGTCTGAGTTGACATGTGTATCTCCATATCCGGGGCATACTTTTTTACAAGGGACAAAACACCTATATCAGCAACGATAACAGCATCAACATTACAGTCCGAAGCGCTTTCAATAAACTCTCTAAATCCGGATATTTCATTATTTCTCGGAAGCGTGTTACAGGTGAGATATACCTTTTTACCCATAGCATGCGCTGTACACACAGCCTTTTTCAGCTCGTCGAAATCAAAATTATCCGGTGAAGCCCTCATGCCAAACTTTTTCGCTCCAAGATAAACAGCATCCGCACCGTAATCCATAGCGGCAGTAAATCTTTCAAAATCTCCTGCCGGAGCAAGCACTTCCAGATTATTGTAGTCAGTCAATTACTCATCCTCGCTTTCCTTCTTTTCTTTGGCTTCTTTCTGTTCCTTCTTTATCTTATCAAGATTTTCTTCATGGTCTTCAAGAGTTTCAGCATAATATATTTTCTTTGTGTCTACATTTGCACAGAAATAATAATCTGAAGTATCCGCCGGATAGAGAACTGCTTCAATCGCATCTATTCCCGGATTTCCTATAGCTCCCGGAGGAAGTCCGTTACTCTCATAGGTATTGTAGGCCTCACTCATTTCCGTAGAATAAATTTCAACATTCGGTCTTATTATGCGCTTGACATATTTTTTGGTAGGATCGGATTCAAGCTTTGGATACTCTTCCGGATTATCCAGCCTGTTCAAGAATACAGACGCAACTTTTTTCATTGAATCAGCCGTCGGCGCCTCAGCCTGAACAATGGACGCAAGGGTAATCACCTCGTCAAGTGACATATCCATTTCTTCCATTCTGCTGTAATAGTCTTCTGTAATTTTATCGTTGAAATTCTTGTATATCTTCTGACACACAAGCTCAGGCTCCATTCCCTCATAGAAAATATATGTATCCGGGAACAAATATCCTTCCATTTTACAGAATTTAAGACTTGACGGATCTAAAAGCTTGCTTTCAAATTCAAAGTCAAATGTACTCGTATTAAAAGCTTCAATAAATTCCTCAGCGCCGCACACGCCCTCCTCTTCAAGCTGAGCTGCTGCGTCATAAACTGATATGCCCTCTACAAAGGTAACTTCTATGCTGTTCTTGTCGTTGATTGCATCCGTAGTAAGCTTTGTAATAAGCGTTTCATAAGCGTCGCCGGTGCTTACCTGATGCTCTCCGGCAACATATTTTGAATCTGCTCCACTGAGCTTTGAAACAAACTGGAATGCCTTAGGAATGCTGATAACTCCCTCATCACAAAGTATTTCAGCAATGTCCTCTGTAGTTGCATTTTCAGGTATAGTTATAATTTTAGAGGTCTGCGGCTTTCCTATAGCAAGCATATCTCGTCCCACAACTATTATAACTACCGACAGGCATATGGCGATAGCAAAAATAACAAATGTAAGTATGAGCACCACAGGCAGCTTACTGCGCTTTTTCTTCTTTTTGTGTGTCGGAGCTTCATATTCATCTTCAAAGTCATCCATACTATGGGACGCAGATCTTTTCATAACTGCCGTATCAGACTTTCTGCGTCTTACATTGCCGTAATCAGTATCATGTTCAGTCGTCTCATCAATACTGTAAAATCTTGTGTTCTCTGCCTCATCATTGCCGATATATTCCGGATTTTTATAGGATATTGTTATTTCCTGCTCGGAATACCCTGGCTTTTTAATGTTCTGGGTCTTTTCCGGCTCCGGCGTCTGCTTAGGTCTTTCAATATTACTGCTGCGTCCATCCCTGCTTTTAGAATAGGACGTTTCACGGCGGGATGGTTCTCTTTTCCCCATACCACCCACGTTATTTAAAATATCCTCCAGCATTTTATCTCTGTCAGAATTATTTCTTCCTTTGTTATCCATTACAATCCTCCAGGTAATCTTCACAGGCAAGATACTTGACCTTTATGTCGTATTCCCCTGTGACTAATTTATCTGTTATATTTTTAATGTAACATATACCCAATGTTATAATTTCATTATGCTCAGAAAGAAAGCGGTCGTAGAATCCGCCTCCATAACCCAGTCTGCCTCCGCTTTTGTCAAAGGCAAGTCCCGGAACTATACATAAAGTATCAGTAAAATCCCTTATTATACGGCTGCTGTCAGGCAAGGGCTCTGTAATACCAAATGCAGACTTTTCAAACTCCGTACCTTCATCTGCATAATAAAAGTCCATATGTCCTTTGCCGCTGCATCTCGGTAGTCCTATAAGCTTGCCGCTTTTATAACAAGCTCTTATCAAAGCCTTTGTATCCACCTCTAAAAAGGTTGAACAGTATATAAGTACGCTTTTGACTTTTCTGAGCGTCTCCCAGCCCATAACCTTTTCAAAAATACGCCTGTCCATTTCAGTTTTTTCATCTCTTGAAAGCGAGACTCTGAATCGTTTGATTTCCTTTCTCAGCCGGTTCTTTTCGGCTTCTATACTGCTCATGCTTTGTATATTACCGAGTCTTTAAGCATTTTGCTTCTCTCGGCTGATGTAAGGACCTCTGCAAGCTTTAAAGCAAAATCCATAGCTGTTCCAGCTCCCCTTGAAGTGATTATATTTCCATCTGCGCATACGCTGTCAGAAGAAATTTCCGCTCCTTCAAGCTGTGACTCAAAACCAGTGTAGCATGTTGCCTTTTTGCCTTTAAGCAAGCCCTTGTGTCCAAGAATGGACGGAGCTGCGCATATTGCGGCAACGTATCTGTTATTTTCGATGCAGAAGTCAATTGCTTTCTGGACGTTCGGATTTGCTTCAAGATTCAGTGTACCAGGCATTCCTCCCGGAAGAATTATCATTTCCGTATCATCGCCAAGCACAAGCTCCTCATCAGTTATATCAGTTCCTACAACGATTCCGTGAGAACCTCTTATAGCATTTCTTCCAACGCCTACAGTAATCACCTCCTGCTCGCATCTTCTGAGCATATCAACAGGAGTAAGAGCTTCGATCTCTTCAAATCCATCTGCTAAAAATACATATATCATTACTTATTCTCCTCACTTAAAACTAATATTATATTTTTCAAGAAGAAAAACCGGATTATATGAGCGCTTTGCTTTGCGCAGTCCCTCTATACCCAAATCCTCTTCACGGTTAACATACATTACGTTTTCACAGTTGCGCTTAACAAATTCATTATTGATCGCAGCATATATCCCCTGATAATCAGTGTTTCCCTTTTCGATATGAACGCACACAGTATTGCTGTTCAGGCGCTCCCCTATGGTAAAAGCGCATACCTTTCCGTCGATCCTGATAACTCCGCCCATAAGTCCAAACTCATCAAAATAAGAAAAGAATGTGTGTATCGCAAACTGCTCAACAATACTCGAATGGTCATCATAGCCGTTTTTATTGTTATAGGTCATTGCACTAAAAGCGATGCACTCATCAAAATCCTTACAGGTCAAAGGAGAATACTCCCAATTATACTGCTGAAACCTTGAAAGGTGATTTCTCTTCTGATGAAACTTTCTTCCTTTAAGCTCTGAAAGATCCTTTGCAAGGTATATATAGTCGCTGCTATCCGGGTCAAAGTCAGCAGTATATTCCCCCGGAAACTCACGCTCAAATACAGGCATCGTCTTTTCCGTAACTCCGGTTATAACAAGGGGCATTCCTATACTTCCAGCGTACTCCCTGAGCTTTGAAATCACATCATAATAATCTCCGCTGCCGGCAGGAAAGGTTGCCGAAAATGAATCTTCATGCTTTGCGGCAATTATATAAAAATCCTTATATCTTGTGATTTTTGAATCGCTTAGTCTTCTCCATGCCATATTATTTGCAAAGCTGTATTCGCATCCCATGAAATCCGACTGTGCAAGCAATTTGTTGATCCAGTCCCTGTCCGATATTTCAATATCACGAAATTCTAACATTAAATTACCTCTGAAATCTCCTTTATAAGCATTTCTGAAACACTTTCAATACTACTTGGTCTTTCTCCCTCGAAGCACCTGATAACACTCCATCTGCATTTTTCTGCGGCATACAGTGACGCTTCACGGCATCTTTTAAGATAATCCGTATCAGCCTCATGAATATCCTTTTTTGAATCGTCTCCGTTATATCTTACAGAGAGAAATTTCTGGGATATTTCCACCGGCATATCCAAAAGAACGACCTTGTCAGCCCTTGGAAGACCTAACTTCTCATATTCATAGTCCTCAAGCCACGAAAGGTAAGAATCCCAATCGGTCCTGTCAAGCTTTTCCATCTGGTGGATCGCATTGGAGCTGACATAACGGCTTGCAAGAATAATGCTTCCGCTTTCGTAATCGCTTTTCCAGTATTTCATATAGCTTGCGTATCTGTCGACGGCATAAAAGCTTGACGCCGCATAGGCGTTCACTCCGGACGGGCTGTCCGAAAACTCGCCGCCAAGATACATTCTCACAAGAGCCGAGGATTCGTTGCTGTAATCCGGAAAGCTTATAGGCTTTACCTTTCTGCCCGATTCCTCAAGCATATGTGAAATGATCTTAAACTGAGTTGACTTTCCGCACCCGTCAATACCATCTATTACTATTAATCTTCCCTCAGACATTGTCAGTATTCCTTTCGCAGAGGGTATTTTCCCTTATTTTCTCGAATTTCTCACGAACCTGCTGTGCTTTCCCACACGACATTTTACCTTCTGAACATGCTCCTCTAAGGCATGACGGACCTGCATTCTTAAATATGCTCGGAGCTTTTTCAACACATATTTTATACATTTCAGTTGCCAGCTCCCGTATTTCCCACTGAGCCCTGTTACAGCATCTTAGCCTGAAAAAGTTAATAAGACTTCTTGCATTCATTGTCATAACCATTTTTGTTTCACAGGCATTCGGCAGCACAAATCTTGCGTCCTCAATTGCCATTTTTTCAGCTTTTGAATGAGCAGCCTTTTCAGTTAAACCTTCAGAAATCAGTCTTTCATAGTGCTTTTTTTCAAGCACCTCTGCAATATTTCTATATGCCTCATTTGAAGCCTTCATTGACTCCTCGAAAAGCTTTGAGGCTTCCGGGTCAGAACTGATTTCCGGAGGAGTAATATACACAAAATTTTCTTTTTTGACATACCTCTGACTCTGAACTGAAAACGAAGCATGTCTGTGCCTTGTGATCTGAGCCAGCAGGGTGCGTGACACGCCCTCTATGCCGAAAGTGAATGACACATGCTCAACAGGGCTTTCATGTCCCATATCAGCAAGCATATTTACAAAACGCTGAGTTCCGCTGCTGTCAAGACCATCCATTATATTTTCACAGCCTGAATCAGAATAGCAAAGCTTTGCCGCAGCCGCAACAAGCCTTTCAGGATCCGGCGTATATTCTATTAATGTTACATTCACAGTGCATACTCCTTTATAATAATCTATACTTTTTTATTTTACCACTTTTTCCGCTTATAGTCAACAAAAAACGCCCGGTTTGATTACCGGGCATTACAAAACTTTATATTTTATTTCTTTTTACTCATAGCTTTATGCTCCTTTTTAAGCTCTCTTATAAGATCGCATAAAAACCATGCACGATTATAAGCAGTTACGACACATTTTAGGTCAATACTGATACCCTTTTGTCTCATTAATCCAAGAAGAGAATCCATTTCTCTGCCGGAAAATCCGGATATGATAAGACACTCATCTTTTGGAGAATTTTCAGATATATCACTTTCAGCTTCAAAACCGGTCAGTCCAACCAAGCTTCCAACAGCTTTTCCGGCGGCATCCGAACCAAAGCATCTGAGCTCAGTTTTCATTTCATCACAAACTGATTTTAACAATTCCTTATGCTTTTCAGACAGCATATAGCCGGCAAGCATTTTTTCCGGCTTTTTTATATGTGCTTTCATTGTTTATCATCATCACTTTCCGTATATTTCATAAGAAACACCGGAAAGGAATCCCCTCCGGTGTATTAACTCTATTGTCCGGCAGCCTCTCCCTGCGGAGCTGCTTCTGTTTCAACAACAGGAGCCTGTGTAGGCGCTTCAGTCGCAGCCTCAGTTTTGGCCTCTGTTGGCTTTTCAGTCGGCTTCTCTGTTGGTGCTTCAGTCGGCTTAGGTTCTTTTGCGTAGTACACTGTAATTGTTTCACCAGGCTTAATGGACGCACCTACTTCAACACTTGCACCCATTACAACGTCCTTTTCATACTCGTCGCTTTCCTTGGCTTCCTTTTTATAGCTGATGCCGAGACTGTCAAGCTTTTTCAGATAATCGCCAATGAAGTAATCGTCATAGTCCGGAAGCTGAACAGTTTCAACTCCCTTACTTACCTTAACAGTTATAGTGTCACCCTTTGAATACTTCTTGCCTTTCTTTACGGCCTGCCAGAATATCTGACCCTTCTTATAGTCGTCGCTGTAATCCTCAATAGCCTCAAGATTGAATTCGTCCTTGTATTTCTCCTTCATCTCTTCAAAGCTTTTTCCTATAAGGTCAGGCATCTCGCCCTGTTCCTTTGTTTCTTCCTCTGTAGTTTCTTCCGTTTCTTCCTCTGTTTCATCGGTTTCCTCAACAACACTTTCATGGCTGCTGTAATCACGTATTTTCTCTCCTCCGTCACTGTTAAAGATGTTCAGAAGAATAATCGCTAACACAAGAATTATTGCAGCAACAAGGACACCGATAATTATAGGTATCTTTATTCTATCAAAGGCAGATGTGCTCTCCTGCTCTAAAGGAGCCTCGTCATAGTCATCCCCATAGCCGTCGTCATACCCGTCATCATAATACTCATCGTCATATCCGTCATCGTATTCGTCATAATCATCGTCCTGTGTCTCCTGAACCTTACCGGCAGTATAAGGAGTACGGACTACATTTGCCACTCTGCCCTGTGCAAATCCGCTTTCATTATGTTCAAACAGTCTTGTTACAAGCTCTGTAATAGTCTGTATCCTGTCGTCTCCGTCAAGAGCCATACCGTCTATAATAACATCGGACACATGCTTCGGAATACTGTGATTTAAATCTATCGGCTCATACAGAGTATCGCTCTCAAGTCTGCTCTGTGCAGAAGGAGGCATACAGCCTGTGAGTATCCTATACAAAACAGCACATATGCCGTATACATCGGTCCATGTTCCCTGTCTGCTACTTGCAGAATACTGCTCTGGAGCAGCATAGCCGTTATATATCTCACAGTTAAGCTCAGTATTGGCGGTTCTTACAGCGGATATGCAAAAAGCTGTAAGCTTCAGATCGCCTTTATTTGTAACGTATATGTTTTCCGGACAAATTCCCCTGTGTACAACTCCTGCATTATGTATAAGGCTAAGAGTTGTAAAAAGAGGCGGAAACATAACCGATACTTGTTCCCAGCTCAGATCTCCGGCATGCTCTTTAAGATAATCAATAAGTGTTACGCCGTCAATATATTCATAAACGGCATATGTAGTATTATTTTCAGCAAAAAGATCAAGCGTAGGAGTCAGATGATTGAGACTTCTCATTCTTGCAAGAGATTTATTCAGCTCTGTATATTCAGCCATAAGAGCCTTGTACTGAGCAAGGTTATTATAATTTACACTGATCGTAGGCTTTCCCTTTACACGGGAGCAAAGACCCTCCGGCAGATATTCTCTGACAAGTACCTTGCAGCTTACGGCATTGTCATAAGCAATGTATGTAGCGCCTTCGCCGTTGCTACTTATAAGCTTTCCTATAAGATAACGGTCATGAAGGACAATTCCTGGAGCTATATATGATGGAGAATATGGAGTATTTTCAACATATCCGCAGTGCGGACACACTCTTGCTGTGCCTTTGTTTTCCATGCAGCCCATGCACAGTTTTCTTTCACCCATAGTGAACCCTCCGTAATTTATTAATTCATATTTAAACACTATAGAAAACACCGCATTGTATTTCAGCGGTGTTTTCTATAAATATTTTATCAGCTATGAGGCCGGATGTCAATAATTTCGGAGTGAAAAAACCATTATGTTTTTATTTGTATTAATTTTGTAATCTTTTTTAATCACTTCGTCTCACAAAAAGGATAAAACTGTAAATTTAAGGCAGCACCGCACAAAGATTGCGCGATGTTGCCTTAAGCATGCTATTTTAAAGCTCTATCAATTTTTTATCAAGCATTTCCTGAGCGGCAAGCATAACACCGATCTTTCCGCTTGTATAAGTTATTCCTCCCTGCATCCATGCAGCGTATGGCTCTCTTATAGGAGCGTCCGCCGAAAGCTCAATTGAAGCGCCCATTGTAAACGCTCCTGCTGCCATAATTACCTTACTCTCATATCCTGGCATGTCCCATGGCTCGGGAACTACAAAAGAATCCACAGGAGAACCCTTCTGAATACCACAGCAGAAGGCTTCCAGCAGCTCCGGAGTTCCAAGCTTTAAAACGGTTATGATGTCAGCTCTTGTTTCACCCTTCTTCGGATAGCATTCAAAGCCGAGGCGGTTAAAAAGCTCCGCAGCAAAATCAGCGGTTTTGATTGCATTTGCTGTAATATCAGGAGCCATGAAAATTCCCATGAACATTTCACGGTTCATATCAAGACTGCATCCGACTTCCTTGCCCATTCCAACGCATGTAAGACGGTATGAGCAAAGCTCCACCAGCTCCTTTCTTCCGGCAATATAGCCGCCTGTTCTGGCAATAGCTCCTCCTGCATTTTTTATAAGAGAGCCTATGATAAGATCTGCTCCCACCTGTAAAGGCTCTTTCGTCTGAGTAAATTCACCGTAGCAGTTATCAACTATTATTATGGCGTCAGGATTTGTCTTTCTTACCGCAAGGCACATTTTTTCAATATCATCAACAGTAAATGCAGGTCTTAATGAATATCCCCTTGAACGCTGAATATATGCCGCCTTTGCGCCCTCGACTCCCTCTGATATGCCGTTGTAATCAGGCGTTCCGTCACTTAGCAGCTCTACCTGACCGTATGTAATTCCGAAGTCGGCAAGAGAACCGTCTCCTTTATTTCCTCTTATGCCTATAACCTCTTCAAGAGTGTCGTATGGGCTTCCGGTAATCGAAACTATTCTGTCCCCTGTTCTCAGAACTCCGAAAAGCGCTGTTGAAAGAGCATGTGTGCCGGATACAAAATTATGCCTTACAAGAGCATCCTGCGCTCCCATAACCTCGGCGTACACCTTATCAAGAACTTCTCTGCCTATATCTCCATAGCCATAGCCCGAACTGCCATAAAAGCACTGTTCGCTAACTCTGTTATGATTAAATGCCGCAAGCACTTTAGCTCCGTTGTATTCGGCAATTCTATCTGTTTCAGAAAATCTTTCCCGGCAGCTTTCCTCCGCCTGCGCCGCAGCTTCTATAAGCTTCGGGTCAAAATCAAAAAAATCATTGTTTATCATTCTACTGAAGTTTTCCTTTCAATATATTATCCTTGCTGCCGTCAGTCCGTTCAAGGACAAATTCTCGGCTGACAGGCTCAAAGCCTATTTCCATGTAAAAGCTTTCTCTTATATCAAGGGCGAAAAGATAAGCCTTTTTTCCCTGTTTCTGAAGATAGCCTGCAAGCCATCTCAAAAATGCTCTTGCATAGCCGCTGCCCCTTGCCTCAGGCTTTGTAGCAACCTGTCCCACAAGTACATA
Source organism: uncultured Clostridia bacterium (assembly GCA_947586185.1). Classification (GTDB taxonomy): domain Bacteria; phylum Bacillota; class Clostridia; order Oscillospirales; family Ruminococcaceae; genus Porcipelethomonas. Next base: position 36,135 of record CANPXN010000006.1, on the reverse strand, counting down.
ATCGTTAATGTCGTATACAAGAGTTGCACAGGTGCTTTCCTTATAGGTAAGCACCCTGCTTATTCCATGACGTACACGATGAGAAGTATCGGTAAGCCATAGTCCATAATCAAGAAGATTTGGAAAGCCCTCCTTTAATATTGCATATACGTCATCAAGCTTCGGGTTAAAGCATATGTCCTGCTCATCTGCCGCAAGGCTTTCGCTGTCCGCTGCAAGACGAAAGGTTGTGCGTCTCAGCCTCTGATAGCCTAAGCAGCATACTTTTTCAAGAGCCTCCTGAGTTCCCTCAACACGAAACGGCATATGCATCTGCACAAAGCACGAAAGCTCCTCGGAGTCCGCTGCCTTTCCGCATATTATCATTGTAGAATTTATAATTACTATATATGTTACTTCACCGTCATTTTCTGCTTTAAAAAAACGGCAGAAATCATAGCCTGTGCCGTATGCCTCAAAATAAGCCAGTATACGTCTTCCGGAGCAGCTTTCAATAAGCTTGCTTTTATCAATGTGCTCTCCGGCTTCAAGCTGCCTTATCATAGCTGCGCCGTCCTTGAAAGAAGCTCCTGAGCCATTTTATAGCATGCTTCAAGGTCGGACTTTTTCACAACGCAGGACGGTGAGTGAAGATATCTGCACGGCGCTGATACGGCTATTGTTCTTACGCCGCTTCCCGAAACATGAATAGCTCCACTGTCATTGCCTCCGGCAATAAGAGTCTTTGTCTGACATGGTATGCCTTTCTCAGCAGCCGCTTCAAAAGCGATTTTATACAGCTCCCTGTCGTACATGGTGCTTCTGTCCATATAGGAAACCACTGCTCCCTTTCCAAACTCACATACTCTTTTATTTCCAGACACTCCCGGAATATCAGAAGCGGTAGTTGTTTCCATAACAACGGCAATATCCGGCTTAACTGCAAAAGCCGCTGTTTTAGCTCCCCTACAACCAAGCTCTTCCTGAACAGTAAAAACGTAGTAAGCATCATATTCCGGCTCCGAATTTATCATTTCTATAAGGGCGCAGCAGCCGTATCTGTCATCAATCGCCTTGCAGCGTACATAGCCCTCCCCATATTCCGTATATTCAGAGGAAAAGTAAATATAATCACCCGGAGAAATGTATTTTAATGCCTCTTCCCTGTCGGCAGCTCCAAAGTCCACATATAGTCCTGACATTTCAGGCGCTTTTTTTCTTTCGTCAGCAGAAAGCTTGTGAACAGCTCTTGAACCAACGACTCCGGAAAGTCCGTCCTTTCCGACATTCACCTGTCTGCCGATAACAACGGAAGGGCTTACTCCGCCTATCTCGTCAACTGTTACTGTTCCGTCAGACCTTACAGAAGTTGCAATAAGTCCGACCTCGTCCATATGAGCTGCAAGCATTATCTTATTTTTAGGAGTCTTTCTGCCCCTTTTAAACACTATCAAATTGCCAAGATTATCGGTATGATACTCGGCATTTCCGTCTATACATTTAATGATATAGTCCCGGACATTCTTTTCATCTCCGGATGCTCCGTTCAAAATACACAGATCTTTCAGCTTCTCAAACATCAGTAGGCCTCCTTAATATATTCTGCAATAAGCTTTCCGGTATTTTTTACATCCTGAATATCTATCACCTCAACCGGCGTGTGCATATATCTAAGAGGGATTGAAACTGTACATGCCTTACAGCCGCATCTGTTGACACTGAACTGATCTGCATTTGTTGAAGTAAGTCCGTTCATGACCTCAGTCTGATATGGAATGCCGCATTTTTCAGCAATGCTAATAAGACTGCGGCTTATTTCACCTGAAAGTGACGGCGATATTCCTATCATAGGACCCTTTCCAAGCTTTCCACACTCATACTCGCTTTCTCCATCAGTATAGCCAAAGCTCACATCAACAGCAAGAGCAATATCGGGGTCAATATCATACGCCGCTATTTTAGCGCCTCTTTCCCCAAGTTCCTCCTGAGTTGAAAACAAAACGGTAAAGCTGCATTTGATTTTCTCATTTTTAAGAAGCTCCAGAGCATATATTATTGACGCCGCACCGCTTCTGTCATCCAGAGCCTTGCAGGTAACACGTCCTCCAAGCATTTCCCTATACTTTACATCAAAGGATATTCTATCCCCCGGAGCAATGATCTCTGAAGCTTTCTGCTGTGACAGACCGGTATCAATAGTAAATTTATCTATTTCCGGTACTTCACCCTTTTTTCCACCTGACAAATGCGGAGGTACAGAGCATACTGTTCCCGGAATATCCTTTCTGCCATGGATTATCACATGCTGGCCCGGAAGAAGACGACGGTCGATCCCGCCTACGTTTCCCACATTTAAAAATCCGTCCTCACCGACATATGTTACAATAAGTCCTACCTGGTCAATATGCGCATCAATGAGAACATGAGGAGCTTCACAATTTCTGCTGCCGAAATTTGCAATTACATTTCCGTTTTTTATAAAACAGTCTGAGGTATATTGTTTCAGGTATTCAAGTGCAGTCTGAGCTGCGGCGTCCTCCGCCCCGGAAACTCCCTCAGCCTCTGAAAGCTCCTTCAAACAAATGTTGATATCCATTAAGAAAGCTCCTTTACGATATTTTTATAATGTATTCCTCTTGCTTCAAAATTAGGATAGAGATCAAAGCTTGCACATGCAGGAGAAAGAGTTACAATATCGCCGCTTTGAGCGATCTCCCTTGCCTTTTCGACAGCCTCCTCCATAGATGAAACACGGTATATTTTCAAATCATCACTGCTATAATTTGATGCCTCTGTAACAGCTTTCTGAATTTTATCTGCTGTAACTCCCATAAGAATAAGCGCCTTAACCTTATCGTTTACAGTTTCAGCCATAGGCTCAAAAGGAATTTTCTTGTCATATCCTCCGGCAATAACTATAAGCTTCTGGCTGAATGAATTAAGTCCGGCGAGTACTCTTGTAGGACTTGTGGCAATGCTGTCGTTATACCACTTAACTCCGTTAAGCTCCCTTACAAATTCAATTCTGTGCTCAACTCCGCCGAAATTTTCAGCCATATCACGAATAGTTTCAAGGGATACCTCTCCCCATACGGCAGAGATTGCTGCAAGATAATTTTCAACATTGTGAATACCCGGTATCTTAATGTCCGATGCCTCGATAATTTTTGTAACCTTGCCATATTCATTGTAGCAAAGCCAATTGTCCTCACTTAAAAAAGCTCCGCATTCAGGTATAGCTTTTCTTGAAAACTTAACCAGCTTTCCCCTTACAAGAGAAGAAAGATCATTGGTTGTTTCATTGTCAAGGTTCAGAACTGTCTTTGAAAAAGCATTCTGATGCAGAATAAGATTTTTCTTGCAGTCTATATATTCCTCCATAGTTCCGTGTACGTCAAGATGATTTGGCGCAATATTTGTAATTACCGCCGTATCCGGAGATCTTCTCATTGATATAAGCTGAAAGCTTGAAAGCTCAACTACCGCCGCATCGTCCTCCTCCACTTCTTCTATAAGCGGAAGCAGAGCTTTTCCGATATTTCCGCCCTTATAAACTTTTTTGCTGGATCTTTCAAGAAGCCCTGCAATAATGGTAGTAGTGGTTGTCTTGCCGTCCGAGCCTGTAACTGCATATATTCTGCATGGACACAAATCGAAAAAGACTTCCATTTCAGAAGTGATCACAACGCCCTTGTCCATTGCTGCTTTCAGCTTTGGATTATTGAAATACATACCCGGGGTGCGAAACACAACATCAAAATCCGTCAGCGTATCAAGATATCCGTCACCGTTTATGAATCCTGCCCCAAGTGAGCGCAGCTCGTCATAGGATGCTCCGAGAAGCTCCGGAGACTTCTTTTCACATATTGTTACATCTATACCCTTAGATAAAAAAAGCTTTATCAAGTCCGTGTGGCTTACTCCGATTCCTATAAATGCAACCTTTTTATGTTTCATTTCTTCAAAGAAACGCTCTGTTTTATTCATAAAATTAAACCCTCCAAATTAATGCAGTAATATTATACCTGATTTTCCTATTTTATTATATACAATTTCCTGTAAAATAGCAACATTTTTTTGAATATTAAAGGTTCAGCTTTATGCTATTCCTTCAATATTGGTATTATTCTGAATCCGAAAAAAATCAAAAGCGGTCAAGCTAAGTCCTGACCGCCTTTGGAATTGTTTCTTTCAAAGCTCTGATTTTTAAGCTTTTACAGCTTTTGGGAATCAATACATTATTGCTATTGAGCTATATTTTTAATTATAAGTGCCTCTTCCTTCAAGGTAGCCGTCAATGAAATCATCAAAGAATACATCAAAGCCACCATATGTCTCGTCAAAGAATTCGCCAAGCTCGCCCTCTTCATATTTGTCAAAGCGATCAGGAAGCTCTCCGCTTTCTTCAAACTCCTCTATTATTTCATTGTCATTCTCAACAAAATATTGCATATCACTATATATATCGCCCATATAAGGGAAAAGAGGCCACATACGAACAAGTATAACAATCTGGATTAAAAGGCCTACGATGCCAAGTATAATACCTGAAATAGCCATACCCTTTCCGCCCTTTTTGCCGACAACGGCAAGGATACCGAACACAAGAGCAAGAAGCGCAAGAATAAGACTAAAGCCAACGCATACACAGCATACAACACATATAATACCGAAAATCATTGACATTACTGAAAATGCCTTTGACTTTTTCTCAGGTATTGGCTGCTGACCATACTGATTGTATTCATTCTGGTAATATGCACCAGAATTGCTATAATAAGGATTTTGATTCTGGTTCATACCCTGATTCTGAAATTCATCCATAAAAATCTCCAATCTGCCGCTTATACTTACGAAAACCTTCAAAGCGGCTAAATGAAGATTTTCCTCGTACTATTTGTTTAAATTCCTGCCTCCCAGTCCCAGTTACGGACTTCAAGCTCGGAAAGATCATAAGGCGTACTCTGATATATACAATAGTTGAGCCAGTTTGAAAACATAAGGTTCGCATGGCACTTCCAGCTAAACAGCGGCTTATTACTCGGATCGTCATCCGGAAAATAATTATATGGAAGCTCTATATCAAGTCCCTTTTCCACATCACGAAAATATTCGTCCGCAAGCGTATTACGGTCATATTCAGAATGTCCCGTTATAAAATACTGCCTTCCGTTCTTATTAGCGATTATATGCACTCCTGCCATAGGTGATGAAGTAAGTATCTGTAGCTGACTCACCTTTTCAATATCTTCACGCAGAACCTCGGAATGCCTTGAATGAGGAACCATGAAAACATCATCAAAGCCTTTGAGCAGCTGAGCATTCTCATACTCCACCACATGGGGGAAAACTCCAAAAAGCTTTTTATCCAGCATGTGCTTTTCTATTCCGAAATGGTAGTAAAGCCCTGCCTGTGCTCCCCAGCATATATGAAGGGTAGAAAAAACATTAGTCTTAGACCACTTCATTATCCGGCATATTTCATTCCAGTAATCAACCTGTTCAAAAGGGAGCTGTTCCACAGGCGCTCCGGTAATGATCATACCGTCATATTTATTGCAGCAAACCTTATCAAAGGTCTTGTAAAAAGTGCTGAGGTGGTTTTCAGGCGTATTTTTAGAGACATGGGACGCCAGATTAAGAAAATCAATATCCACCTGTATAGATGTGTTACTAAGCAGCCTTAAAAGCTGACTTTCAGTTTCGATCTTTTTCGGCATTATATTAAGAATAAGGATTTTCAAAGGTCTTATATCCTGATGCTCTGCCCTATCCCTTGACATTACAAATATATTTTCATTTTGCAGAATCTTATAAGCCGGAAGCTCATAAGGTATTTTAATTGGCAAGATTCCCACCTCCCTATGAAAAGTGCCGTATATATACGCATAAATAAGGCGAACCTGAGTCCGCCTTATTTATGCTCCGTAAACAAAACTCCTGCATCAAGCCCTGCGGCTTGATAACATTTCATTATCGGGTCAATAATTTCCGTATCAATAAGCTTTAAACCGGATGGATCTGCTTTTCAGCGTCCGAATGTACACCGTCTATTCCATATTTTGCATTTCTGCGATTTTCAAAGAATTTAACTGCAACCTGACCGAACTGTGCATAGCTGAGCACGTCCTCTTCCTGTTCAGTCCACTCTGCACATTCTTTTCTGAGCTTATCAAGCTCAGGCTCCAGCAGATCAGCCGGACGGCAGTCGATAGGTTCTTCAGAACCTATTATCTTCTTTCTGAATTCAGGATCAATCGGAACAGGAGTCTTACCATACTCTCCTCTTACGATGCCCTTAAATTCCTTTGTAACCATTTTATATCTCTCGCCCATAATTACATTGAATACAGCCTGAGTACCAACGATCTGTGAAGAAGGAGTAACAAGCGGCGGATAGCCTGCATCCTTTCTAACTCTCGGAACTTCTTTGAGAACCTCTTCAAGCTGATCTTCCTTGCCTGCCTGTTTGAGCTGTGAAAGAAGATTTGAGAGCATTCCGCCCGGAACCTGATAAATAAGAGCGTTTGCGTCTGTCGCAAGCATCTTAGGATCAAGCAGACCGCTGTCGATATATTTCTTTCTCAGCTTCATGAAATAATCTCTTATTTCAGTAAGAAGAACAAGGTCAAGACCTGTATCATACTCAGTACCCTGCAAAGCTGCAACCATTGACTCTGTAGGTGCATGTGATGTGCCAAGAGCCAGAGGTGACATTGCTGTATCAATTACATCCACGCCGGCTTCTATACCTTTAAGAAGACACATTGAAGCAAGACCTGATGTATAATGCGTATGAAGCTGAACAGGAATCTTAACGGCAGATTTCAATGCTCTTACAAGCTTCTCTGTTTCATAAGGAGTAAGCAGAGCAGCCATATCCTTGATACAAATCGAATCAGCGCCTGCATTCTCGATCTGCTTTGCATAGTTCACATAATAATCTGTAGTAAAGACCTCTCCCAGCGTATAGGAAATTGCGACCTGAGTATGTGCGCCCTCCTTTTTAGCGGCCTTGATGGAGGTTTCAAGATTTCTTATATCATTGAGGGCATCAAAAATACGTATAATATCAATACCGTTTGCAACGGACTTCTGAACAAAGTATTCCAAAACGTCATCTGCGTAATGACGGTATCCCAGCATATTCTGTCCTCTGAACAGCATCTGAAGCTTTGTATTAGGAAGATTCTTCTTGAGAGTTCTAAGTCTTTCCCAAGGGTCTTCGTTTAAAAATCTGAGGCATGAGTCAAATGTCGCACCGCCCCAGCATTCAACGGAATGGTATCCTACCTTATCCATAAGAGGAAGTACAGGAAGCATTTCCTCAGTTGTCATACGTGTAGCAATAAGTGACTGATGAGCGTCACGAAGCACGGTTTCTGTAATTTTTACTTTTGACATGTTTCTGTAACCATCTTTCTAAAAAATTAAACTTATGCAATTGTTGCAAGAGCGTCGCCTGAATTTACAGTATCGCCCTTCTTTGCAACGATGCTTGTAATTTTTCCGTCGCATGATGCAACGATGTCATTTTCCATCTTCATAGCCTCAAGGATCATAATAACCTGACCTCTTGAAACAGTATCGCCAACGTTTACCTTAACGTCAAGAATCGTTCCTGGCATAGGCGCTGTAACCTTTTCACCTGCGCCTACAGCAGCCGGAGCAACCGGCGCAGCAGCAGGAGCGGCCGGTGCAGGAGCGGCAGCAGGTGCCGGTGCAGCTCCGTTTGCAATTTCCTCTACAGCAACATCATATGCCTTGCCATTAACTGTAACATTAAATCTTTTCATTTTTATTTTCCACCTATCTATAAGTTATATTTTAAAACGGGATATTATTGTGCTTCTTAGGAAGCTTCTGAACACGCTTACCGGACATAATATCCAAAGCGGAAGTAATAACATTCCTTGTCTGAGTCTTGTCAATTATCTCATCAATATAGCCCTTTTCAGCAGCAGCCTCAGCAGATGCAGCAGTCTTTGCATATTCATCAGCAAGCTCTTTTCTCTTTGCTGCAAGGTCGTCAGCTCCCTTGAGCTTGTCATGCCACAAAAATTCAACTGCGGTTTCCGGTGCAAGAGGAGCAATTACCGCATTTTCCCACGCATATGTAAAGTCTGAATTAACGTTGTTTCCGGCAAGAGCGATAAATGCAGGACCTACTGCCTTTCCGGAAACAAGAGCTATCTTAACTGTTGTAGCCTCGGCATAGCTGTTTGCAAGAGCTGTCATCGCCTTGATACTTTCTGTTGTTTTGCCCTCGCCGTCAGACTCAAAGCCCTCTGTATCAACTATAGTAATAACAGGAACCGAGAAAGCGTCGCATGTTCTTACAAAACGTGAAAGCTTTGCACAGTCAGCGCCTGTAAGCTTATCTGAAGTTTTATTTGTTGCAGCAATACCAACAGTAGATCCGCTGATCGTTGCAAACCCTGTATATGCAGCCTTACCACATTCAGAATAAAGCTCTTCTGCGCTGTCAGCGTCTGTGATAGCTGCTATAATGCTTTCAAGGCTGTCACCCGGTACAACTGAGCTTTCCGAATATTCAAAGCACGGAAGATATGAAAGGTTATTGCACGGAAGAAGGCTTATAAGAGTTCTTGCCTTTTCAATTGCAGCCATATCGTCATCACATACTTCTGCGGCGATACCGGCCTCGGCAGCTCTCTGAGCAGTTCCGGCTCCGGTCTTTTCAGCGTCACAAGGAGGAGTTACAAAAAGCTCTGCATCCTTTGACATAATAACGAAATCTGATGAACAAGCAACCATTGCTGCGCTTCCGGCACATGTTCCGGCGATAACGGAAATCTGAGGAACAACTCCCGAAACTGCCGATGCTGCGTTGAGCATCATGCCATATGCTGCAAGGGAATCAGCAGAGCCGTCAACAAAAGCTCCGTTTGAGTCATGAATGCCAACTACAGGAATACCTGTCGTTGCTGCAAGCTCATAAAGCTTTGCAATTTTCTTTGCCTGTGCAGCGCCTACAGCACCGCCGTTAACATCAATTTCCTGGGAAAAAGCATAAACAGCAACACTGTTTACATAGCCATATGCTGACACAACGCCGGCTTTGCCGTCCTTTTCCTTAACAATAGAATTGATTTCAGTATAAATACCATCGTCAAACAAAGCTGCAAGCCTTTTTCTTGCCTGACTATCCGTATTTTTTTCAAACTGCATATTATCGTTCCTTCCTAACCGGGTGAGCTTCACCCTTTGTCATTTCAACGAACATCCGCAAACATCAGAAAGCATCCTGATAAATTTAAGGACGTCTTGTCAATATACATTAACATTATACTATATTTTTTCAATTAAAGCAAGTATTTATCTCATTTCTTTACAATTTTTACAACTTCCCATAAAATCGCCTATATCCTCTATGGTTTTACAGCTGTCACTTATAAATCCGAGACGCTTGAGTACGCTTTCCTTTTCAGAAGAATCTATGCTGAATGTGCAGGAATTGATCCCGGCAAGCAATCCTTTAAACAGAACAGTTCTTACGATCCCGTCGCATACGTTCAGATCTGAGCATTCAAAATCATACATACAAAGCTCTTCCGGCTTCATTGTGTATATTCCGTATCCATTTACCTTTCCCGAATCATAGGATTCAACAATATGTATAAAGTCCTTATCGGCAATCTTGCCGGTTTTATCCTCATATCCGGCACTGTCGGTTTTTTCATGTATTTCCAGCATTCTTTCAGTTCTCCTTACCTATAGCATTTCTTACTGCCCTCAGCTCTTCAGCTGTAAGCTCCCTGTAAGTTCCCGGTTTCAGCATACCAAGCTTTAACGGGCCTACGCTTATTCTCCTGAGTCTTGCAACCTCAAGACCTACCGCTTCGCACATACGTCTTATCTGACGGTTTCTGCCTTCTTTTATAGTAATAAGCAGTACGACTCTCCCCGGCGTTTTATCCTTTACAACAACACTTGCAGGAAGAGTTTTTCTTCCGTCAAGCTCTATTCCCTCTGAAAGAGCCACAAGCTGCTCATCGTCAATATCAGGTCGGACAGTGACCCTGTAGGTTTTTGATATCTGCTTTGCAGGATGCATTATGCTGTTGGCAAATGCTCCATCATTTGTAAAAAGCAGCAAGCCCTCGGAATTGCGGTCAAGACGTCCAACAGGATATACTCTTTCATCAACTCCATCAAGAAGCTCGGTAACGCATTTCCTTCCAAGCTCATCACTCATTGTTGTAACATAGCCTCTTGGCTTGTTGAGCATAATATATATGTTCTTTTTCTTTTTCGGAACATAAATTCTTTGCCCGTCCACTGAGATATTATCCCTTACGGCAGCCTTATCTCCAAGCTTTACCGGTCTTCCGTTAAGCTTGACTCTTCCTTCTCTGATAAGCTCCTCCGCTTTTCTGCGGGAACAGAATCCGCAGTCGGACATTATTTTCTGTATTCTTATTTTTTCCACTTAAAAAATCTACCACCTTAAAACTGTCTTGATTTTTTCAATTATTCCCTTTTCCTTTTTTACAGCAGCCTCTTTATACTCATCTGTTTTCATGGCTTTAAGGCTTATGCTGCCGATATAGTTATCATCATAGTAATACCGAACCTCCCCAACAGCATCTCCTGCTTTTACAGGAGCATACAGGAACTGAGGAGCATATATTCTGAACGTAATTTTGTTTTCACTCATTCCGTCGCTTCCAAAGATGATTTTCTCATCCGACGCTGCCGGCATAAGCTCTGTGTTTCCCCCGACAACAGGAATATTAACTATCTCATTAAACCCAAGCTCCGAGCTTTTCAGTCTTGAAAAGCCGTAATCATACATTTTCATATGATCGTCCCAGTCGCACTTATCATTAAGAGTCACGCAGATAAAAGATATTCCATCTCTTTCGCATGCTGAAACAAGACATCTTCCGGCTTCATCAGTAAACCCTGTCTTCACGCCTTTTACTCCGTCATACATATTAAGCAGCTTATTTGTGTTCACAAGCCACCTTTCATATGGAGGATTCCCGAACCTTACCTTTGCTTTGCTTTGAGAGCATATTTCTGCAAAATCGGGATTTCTCAAAGCCTCCCTTGCAAGCAAAGCCATATCATAAGCAGAAGCTCCGTGTCCCTCTCCCTCAAGACCTGACGGGGTGACGAAACAGGTCCTTGTCATTCCTATTTCCGCTGCACGTTCATTCATAATGCTGGCAAAGTTTTCAATTGTTCCTCCCAGCTTTACGGCAACAGCATTTGCAGCGTCGTTTCCCGACGGAAGCAGCATTCCATAGCAAAGGGCACGTTTTGTGACAACATCCCCTTCCATAAGCCCCATTGACGAACCCTCAACCTTTATGGCATTGCTGTCAACCACAAATTCATCATCAAGGCCTCCGCTTTCAAGGCAAAGCAGCGTCGTCATTATTTTGGTAGTGCTTGCCATAGGCAGCTTTTCACCTGAATTTTTCTCAAAAATAACTCTTCCTGTTTTTTCTTCAATAAGTACGCATGCCTTTGCAGAAACCTCAGGCTCTTCCGCCCCGGCGCTTACAGCAAAAGTCATAACAAAAATAACCGAAAACAACAAACAAAAAATTCTTTTCATAATGCCCTCCCATAAAATAATACAATATTATTTTATGGGGGACAATGCTGTTTTAGGACTGCTTTCAGTCTTCAGTATTATCTTTCTTATTTTCCTTTTTATCCTTTCCCTTTCCAACGATTCCTGATATCTTATCAAATACCTCAGGGATCATATTTATAACGGCATTCTCCTTAGATGCGTTTACAGACATCTGGAGAAGCTTAGGCTCACCGTTTGAAACAACCAGGAAAGCAAGAGGCTGAATTGAAACCCCTGCTCCGGAACCGCCTCCAAAAAGCTCCTTTTCCTGTTTACTTGGAAGATCTGAACCTCCCGACGCAAAACCAAAAGATACCTTTGATATAGGTATTACAGTAGTGTTTTCATCCACCTTTATAGGATCGCCAATAATAGTGTTTACGTCAACCATTTCCTTTAGCTTTTCCATGCTGATCCCTGTAAGATCATTAATAGCATGCTGTTCTTTCATATGAATCCTCCGTTCTCAAGCGGTATTATCCGCTTTTACCCTCTTTCTTTTTTTAATATTATTTACCAGAAACGCAAATATTAAACCTACTGCCGCATGTATTGCACAGGCAGGTCTGAATTTAACAGTAAAGCTGTAGTTATATACGCTTTCCGGTTCATTGAATCTGCATTTTATATTTATACTCTTCTTTTTTATGCTGAAAATACAGCTTAAAAATCCAAGAGTATTATATACTACTATATTGGTTTTACCAAATTTTATAGCGCAGTCATAGGCATCCTGATCAGAGATCGTAAAATCAATCACTAAGTCCCGTATTCCTATACCGAGAAAAATTATTTTCAAGGATTTCTTTCCCGGCTCATACAAATCCTTTATGAGGCTGATAGCCTCTCCTGCTGATTTTGGTATAATACCGGTCTTTTCTCCGGAGTCCTTTTCTTCGGATTCTTTCTTTGGCTTTTTTTCTTTTTTTAAAGGCTTGCTTTTCCTGGGAGACTTTTTGTTTTCCTCACAAGAATTTTCTTCAATCTCTGAATGCTGACTACTGTCAGTCTCAGATTCCTGAATATTTTTCTTTTCAAATTTTAAAAAAAGATACCTGAAAGTAACCTTTGTATCGCCGTCAAAAGAACTCACAAATATTTTCACAGGAGAAAATAAAAGTATAAGAATAATCAGCAGTATCGCAAAAACAATAAGCAGAATAATTCTTCCCATACTCTTCCCTCCCGTGATTTGTTACTATTAATTTTCTCCGGAATTTTCCATATCCTCTGAATTCTCAGTATCTTCTCCGTCAAGCAGCAGCGTTTCCTCCGCAATGCTGCTGTCAGCCAAAGGAGGCAGCTCGTCCAGACTGCTAAGTCCAAAGCTTCGTAAAAACACATTTGTCGTTCTGTATGCCACAGGTCTTCCTGGAACCTCAAGCCTTCCAGCCTCTTCCAGAAGTCCCTTATCAACAAGAGTATTGATTACAGACGAGCTATCTATACCTCTTACATTTTCAACAAAGCTTTTTGTAACCGGCTGATTATATGCCACAATCGTAAGTGCTTCCATAGCGGCATTTGAAAGCGGAGTCTGTTTCTTACTCTCAGCCGCAGCCTTTATATATTCCGAATATTCCTTTTTTGTACAGAGCTGATAGGACTTATTAAGCCTTTTAACTATCAGCGCACTGTTAAAATTATCATATCTGTCATTGAGCAGTTTTACAAGATCGTCCACAGAATTAAGCTCAATTCCGATTGCATCTGCAATCTTGTCTGTTTCAACGCTGTCCCCGCAGGCAAACAGAATCGCCTCCAAAGCAGCAAGCTTGTCCTTTAACTGCAAAAAATTCAACCTCTCTTTTTAAGATATATCTCCGTACAGTCGTCACTGATCAATATACGTCCGGACTTTGTAAGCTCCAATACTGCAAGAAATGTTGCAACTCTTGCAGATCTGTCGTATACATTTTCATAAAGGCTTTCCATATATACCTTTCCACCCTGATAAAGGGTACGAAGCACATAAACCACCTTTGAAATTACGGAAACTGTCTTCTGCTGAACCACAGAACCTATTTTACTCTCATTTGCCTCCTGAAAATCTATATTTTTAGCGCCCATATTCATGAACGCCTCCACGAGCCTGTCAGGAGAATGTATAAGCCTGTAGGTAGCGCTGACTTTTATTTTCATAGGCTGCCTTACAAAAATATCATTGCCAATAAAGCGCTCCTTTAATTCAGCAGCGGCTTTTTTACACAGGGAATACTCAATAAGCGCTCCCTGAAGCTCTTTCTTTATCTCCTCCGCCTCCTGAGGCTTTGGCAGAAGGGACACCGTTTTAATATATATAAGCCTTGCCGCCATTTCAAGGAACTCACCGGCAAGCTCCAGATCCTGCTCCTTGCATCTGTCAATATAGATCAGATACTGTTCCAGAAGCTTTGATATTTCTATATCGTTGATATTCAGCTTATGCTTCTGTATAAGATGCAGCAAAAGGTCAAGTGGTCCCTCAAACACATCAAGCTTAAAGGATATGCTGTCCATTCTGAAATTACGCTCCCATCAGCTTAGGAATAAATCCGGTTATCATCCACAGGAATTTAAGTATTCCTCCGCTTATAAACGACAAAGGTCTGCCGAGGACTCCGGAAACTACTATCACTATAAATACAATGCTTATGATCTGCTGATACTGTGACAGCCATCTATCAAATTTAGCGCTTGTAAAATATCCCAGTACCTTTGAGCCGTCAAGAGGCGGTATTGGAATAAGATTAAACACCGCAAGACCTAAATTGATCGTAATAAAGCATTCAAGTATATAAAGTATAAAGAACATTGCGCCTGTTCCGTCTGCATTGAGCGCAAGAGTGGAAGCCATGGCTGGATTTACAAGATAATCATTCACATCACTGTACATATCATAAAGACCGCTTATACTGTTAAGAAATGCAGGAGTTGCGATAAGAACCCTGTAAACGATTAAAGCTACAAAAGAAGCAATAACGTTGGAAGCAGGACCTGCGGCAGCGGTGATAGCTATGCCTGCTCTGTACTTTTTAAACTTTATCGGATTGATCGGCACAGGCTTTGCCCAGCCAAAGCCGGCAACCAGAAGACAAATTGCCCCGATAATATCCACATGGGCAAGGGGATTAAGAGTCAGCCTGCCGGAATATGCAGCAGTATCATCCCCAAGTTTGTGAGCCGCCCATGCATGGGCGTATTCATGTATCGGAAGGACCATAAATATGATCATGACCTTCGTAAAAATCTGAAGTACCCTAACAAGCATATCTGTATCCATATAATCTTCCTTTCATTCGTTAAGCAGCACCTAAATTTAATTAAATTATATTATACAATATATGGTCTGAAATTTCAAGTGCAGGAACAAGTTTTAAAAAAATTTCACTTTTTTTCAAAAAGCCCTTGATTTTTTCTTCAATATCTGATAAAATATATATGTTAATTTTTTATAAGTAAATTAAAGGAGGTGCAATCTAATGGCAAAATGCGATATCTGCGGTAAGGGTGTAACATTCGGCATCAAGGTTTCACATTCACACAGAAGAACCAACAGAACCTGGAAGCCAAACGTTAAGCGCGTTAAGGCTATTGTGAAAGGTACTCCTTGTCATATCTACGCATGCTCAAGATGCCTGCGTTCAGGTAAGGTAGAGAGAGCTTGATTTTACACATATCAAAAAAATAAAAAGGAGAATCGCTGAAAAGCGATTCTCCTTTTTGCTTTATCCATATAAATTAATTATGCGGATTTTTTAAGGCTTGCATAATCTCTCTTTAAAGCGTTGTAAATCTCCAGACCCTTTTCCTGACCGAATTTGTCCACAAGCTTTACATAAAAATCATTTTTACTCTTGGACTCCATAAAGGTTGCGCTTATATTTATCATGTCGCAGGAGCTGCATATACCGTCAAGAAGTCTGCATATACGATCATAACTGCTTTCATTTTTATTAGCCTCGGACATTCTGATATCCTCTTTCGACCTCTTCTTTTTCTTGCCGGCAGGATTGTTTATAAAAGTACCCGATATGGACGGGGTTCTTATAATATCAATGTTGTCACTGTGGAGGTAGCTTTCATAGAAGCCTAAATTGAAATCAAAGCCTTTATCGTTGCTGATTATATAAATATCGGAATCAATTCCCGAGCCTACAAGAAATCCCGTAAACAGTGCAAGCTGAAAATCAAGAGCGTTCTTGCCTCCGTTATGAACATCAAAATATTTCACCTGCGCCTTACTTGACATAATAATTTTATGGGTTTCAAAGCTGATATTATTAGCCTTTTGGGTATAAAATATATAAACGGTATCCTTACTGTTAAGCTTTTCAATACCCTTTATACCACCAACGTTCACATTTTCATAGTCTACCAGATATACTGACATAATTTTACTCCTTCTTAGTGCTGTTTTTGACTGATGTTACTTTATTATTTATAAATATTCCGGCAACTCCTATCGCAGCGGTAATTATAAAAATAATACCCGTTATAAGAAGCTTGCCTTGACTTAAAGTTGCGCCCATCATCGCAGAGGACACAAGGGACGGTACCCTTGCAATAGTTACAAGAGGTATCATTCTTGCAGGCTTAATTTTTGTAAGGGAAACAACATATGTTATAACATCCTTTGGCGTTCCCGGTATAAGACACAGCACGAATGTTATAAGCTCCAGCTTCTTTTCATCCTGAAGAAATCTGAATTTCTCAAATTTTTCCTCGGACACAAAGGTATTTACCAAAGGTTTCCCGAATTTCCTTACAAGATAATATATTATTGTAGTAGCGATCAAAATTCCCGCTTCGCAAAGAACAACTCCCCAGAACGCCCCAAAAAGCACTCCGCCGATTATTTCCACCGGTCCTCCGGGTATAAAGGCAAGCACAATATGAGTGGCTTCCATTAATATATACGCCAAGGGAGCAAATATTCCAAGGCTGTCAACCTTTTCCTGAACAGCGATCCTTCCGGCATCCGTCGCAAGATGCTTTATAAAAGGAATAAGAACAAATACTGTAAGCACTAAACACAGTACTACAAGTCCAGACAAAATAATTATTTTTATTATTTTACTTCTATTTTTCATTCTGTACCTCTTAAATATACGTTACATAGAATATTATAGCATTTTTTTCATATTTTGCAAGGAGTTTTTTATTTTTTACTTGTCAGAATCCCAAATTAGTGATATAATGGTAGTTGTATAGTTGTGCTGACATAAAACAAAAATACAAAGATTCAGCGCAACATGTGAAAGGGGCATCAGATGAAAGGCTTTCTGGAAAACATATGGACCAAAAGAGCGGCGTCTCTTCTGGGTCTTCTCTACGCATTCTTTATATGCGCTTTATCATATTTTGCAATCTTCTATAAATATGAAATCAAAAACCGGACGGGCATTTGTGTTCTGTTTACTTTATTGTCCACTGTAGCAGTAACGCTGATGATCTATTCAAGGCATCAGCTTGCAACAAAGCTTTCCGGCTTCATTATGGTTCCGGCGCTTCTTCCGGTAATATTATTATGCTTCGGAAGCTGGGAAATTATAATCCCACTTGCTGCGGCTGCGGTAATTATATTTTTTGCAAGCGGTTCAAATGAGGGAGCTAAAACCATTTTAGGCACTATCTTCCTTCTCCTTTATATACTGGCTTCTCTTGCATACTTTCTGTTTACAACCTTTCTTGCATCTCCTGCCGTGAAAAAAACAGTGGAGACAGGCACATCTCCTTCAAAAAAATACCGCTATGAGGTAATAGAAACTACTGACAGCTCAAACGGCTGCACTTCAGTCATTCTCGAGCCTAACGATATGGATATCGAGTATTCTATGATCGCTTTCAGAATAAAGGGCTATGACAGAACCCTCTGTGTAAAAAGGCCTAAAACAACCATAGAGCTTGAATGGAAGGGCGAAGAAATGTTCATTGACGGCGAGAGATGGTTCACTCCGTCACAGGCAAAGAACGGAAAGTGGTTTGACAGATCCAACAGAAAATTCACATTATCTTAATGTAACCTTATCTATTCGCCATATTTTGCGGTTGTCACATTTAGTGACAGATATCATGGGCACGTCCATTGGTCGCAAAAGGTCGATTTGAATAAAATATTGCTACAGTCAATTTGGTATGGTCTGATTGGTGGAGCAATAAATATATTTCGGAGGTAAAAACAATGATTGTTATTTTAAAACAAAACTCTAATAAGGAGCAAGTTGAAAACCTTATAAATCTGCTTGAACAGCAGGGTGTTACAGCTACAGGAATAAACGGTACCCATAAGAATATTCTTGGTCTTGTAGGCGATACATCCAGTATTGATATTGAAAATATTATGGCTCAGGACGTTGTTGAAACCGTTCAGCGTGTTCAGGAGCCTTATAAAAAATGTAACAGAAAATTTCATCCTGACGACACTATCATTGATGTTTGCGGTAAAAAGGTTGGCGGAAAACAGTTTCAGGTAATTGCAGGTCCTTGCTCTGTTGAAAACGAAGACCAGATAATCGAAACCGCAGAGGCTGTAAAGGCTGCCGGCGCAACAATGCTCAGAGGAGGCGCTTTTAAACCGAGAACCTCGCCTTATGCGTTCCAGGGACTTCATGCGGAAGGCATAGAGCTTCTTCTAAAGGCAAAGGCTGCAACAGGACTTCCTATAGTTACTGAAATCATGAGCCTTGAACACCTTGATCTATTTGCAGACGTTGACATTATTCAGGTTGGCGCAAGAAATATGCAGAACTTTGAGCTGTTAAAGCATCTTGGCAAATGCGACAAGCCAATACTTTTAAAAAGAGGACTCGCAAATACAATCGAAGAATGGCTCATGAGCGCTGAATATATTATGGCTGGCGGCAACAATAATGTTATGCTCTGTGAAAGAGGCATCAGGACCTTTGAAACAAAAACAAGAAATACCCTTGATATTTCAGCCGTTCCGCTTTTAAAGCAGCTTTCACATCTGCCTGTAGTAGTTGACCCAAGCCATGCAACAGGTCTGACCTCACTTGTTGAGCCACTTTCACTGGCTTCCGTAGTATGCGGAGCTGACGCTTTGATCATTGAAGTACATAACTGCCCTTCAAAGGCTCTTTCCGACGGCGCTCAGTCTTTGACTCCTAAGCAGTTCAGTGATGTAATGGCTAAGCTTAAGCCTCAGGTTGAATTTATCGGAAAAACTATCGGTTAATGATTGACTGTCCTTTGGGACAGGCTCCAGAACCTGTCTTAACAAGAAATATGTATGTATTTTCGTGCATAATTTTGTCGCTGACAAGACAAAAATGTGCAGGCGGACTGTCGTCTGGCATATATTTTTAACATAGTCAGCAACTAAATTTTCTAAAATGCATACGCAAATGCTTGTAAAGACAGGTTCTTAATTTATTTAGGAGGTTATTATTATGCAGACAATTACTGTTAATGCCAGTACTTCATATAAAATCTATATTGAAAGAGGTCTTGTTAAAAGCTGCGGAAAAATTATAGCTGATACTGTAAGCTCCAGAACCGCTGCAATTGTCACCGACGATATTGTAGACTCACTGTACAGCGATATGGTAGTAAGCTCTCTTGAAGCTTGCGGCTTTAAAGTTTATAAATTTGTATTTCCAAACGGTGAGCATTCAAAAAACGCTGATACGCTGAACAAAATCTATAACTTCCTCTGCGAATGCAATATCACAAGATCAGACTGTCTTATAGCTCTTGGCGGCGGTGTTGTCGGTGATATTACTGGATTTGCTGCGGCCACATATTTAAGAGGACTTGATTATATTCAGATTCCTACAACGCTGCTGGCTCAGATAGACTCGTCAGTTGGCGGAAAAACAGCTATTGACCTTCCATGCGGAAAAAACCTTGTAGGCGCATTTAAACAGCCTGTTTGTGTGATCTGCGATTCCGACACTCTCAAAACCCTGAAAAGAGAAATTCTTTCAGACGGAATGGCTGAGGCGATTAAATATGGCATGATCCGTGACAATGCGCTGTTTGAACTGATCGCCTCTCACAATATAGACAGCGCCGACGAAATTATAGACGAAGTGGTTTTCAAAAGCATATCAATTAAAAGAGATGTAGTTGAAAATGATGAATTTGATACGGGCGAACGTATGATACTGAACTTTGGTCACACCTTGGGACATGCAGTTGAAAGCTACTATAACTACGAAAAATATACCCACGGAAGCGCTGTTGCAATAGGTATGTGCATGATCACAAAAAAATGCTCAGACAGCGATACCCTGGACAGGCTTGAAAAATGCGTAAAGGCATATGAGCTACCGTCAGAGGTTGACGCTCCGATAAACGAGCTTTTGAAGCTGTGTTCAAACGATAAAAAGCGTCAGAGTAATATGATAAACTATATACTTTGTAAAAATATTGGCGCTGCTGAAATTAAAAAGGTCACAGTGGAAGAGTTCTATAAATTTTTGGAGGCATAATATGGATATAAAAATTATACCTTCTAAGCTTAAAGGAAGCGTTGATATTCCTTCATCAAAAAGCCTTACCCACCGTGCTTTGATATGCGCTGCTCTTTCTGAGGGAAAATCATTTATCAGAAATGTAAGTAAATCAAAGGACATAACTGCAACTATAAACGCTCTTACTGCGATCGGCGCAGATATTACAGAAAGTTCCGACGGAATTAAAGTTATCGGCATAAGTCGCAGATCATTAAAAGCGGCTATAGACTGCTGTGAAAGTGGCTCAACTCTCAGGTTTATGATACCAATAACCGCTGCTCTTGGAATAGATGCCGAATACTTGGGTCAGGGTCGTCTTCCTGAAAGACCGATTACACCATATATAAGAGAGCTTGGCTCAAACGGAATCAAATTTGATTATAACAATACCATGCCTTTTAAAATGAGCGGACAGCTTAAAAGCGGCATGTTCAGTCTTGAGGGAAACATTTCTTCCCAGTTTATAACAGGATTTTTGTTTGCTCTGCCACTTCTGGAGGGAGATTCAAAGATTATTTTGACCTCTCCTCTTGAATCAAAGCCATATGCAGATATGACCATCTCATGCCTTAAACAGTTTGGAGTTCTCATAGATGAAACTGATTATGGGTATTACATAAAAGGCGGTCAGAAATATACCGCTAAAGATATTACTGTTGAAGGCGATTACTCACAGGCGGCATTTTTTTACGTTGCAAATATTCTTGGAAGTAAAATCAATATAAAAAATCTTTCAGAAAACAGCACTCAGGGAGATAAGAAAATTGTTGAAATAACATCAGGATTATGCTATAATAATAATTATCCGGAGGGATTCAACATAAATGCTTCAGATATTCCGGATCTCGTACCTGTTCTCGGTGTTTTAGGCACTTTTTGCAGCGGAACTTCCGTTATAGACGGTGCAGAAAGGCTGAAGATCAAGGAAAGTGATAGGCTTGCTGCCACTTCAGCAGCTGTAAATGCTTTAGGAGGTGACATAACTCCTACAGACAGCGGCCTTATTATCAGGCATGCTGAATTGACCGGCGGAACTGTTGACAGCGCCGGAGATCACAGAATCGCTATGAGCGCAGCAATTGCCGCCACAATATGCAGAGAGCCTGTAGTTATAAAGGGCGCTGAATGCGTTGAAAAATCTTACCCTGACTTTTTCAGGGATTATATAAAGCTTGGAGGAAATGCTAATGTCATCATTCTGGAATAATCGTATTTCAATATCTATATTCGGTGAATCACATGGCCCGGCAATAGGAGTCGTTGTGGATAACCTTCCGCCTGGTGAGCATATAGATATAGAAGAACTGAGCCGATTCATGAAACGGCGTGCTCCTAAAAAGGACGGAACTACTACAATGCGAGATGAAAAGGACTTTCCTCAGATAATGTCAGGACTGGTTAATGATAAAACTACCGGTACGCCTTTATGCGCATTTATTCAAAATACAGATATGCACTCCAAGGATTATTCCAATATTTCCAAGCTTGCAAGACCGGGTCACGCTGACTATACCGGCGCTATGAGATACCGTGGCTTTAACGATGTCAGAGGCGGCGGTCACTTTTCCGGACGCCTGACCGCTCCATTAGTTTTTGCCGGAGCAGTATGCGGTCAGATCCTCGAAAAGCGTGGAATCTATACCGGAGCTCATATCGCTTCTATACATAACATCAAAGACGAAAGCTTTGACAGAACAAATGTTACAAAAGAAGATATTCTTAATGTAAGATATAAGTCTTTCCCTGTTATCAATACTAAGAGGGGCGAGCTTATGATAAGCGACATTCAGAAAGCACGAGAGGGCTGTGAATCCCTTGGCGGTGTTATTGAATGTGCATGTGTTAATGTTCCAGCAGGTATCGGCTCTCCGATTTTTGACGGGCTTGAAAATACCCTTGCTCAGCTTATTTTTGGAATACCGGCTGTCAAAGGACTTGAATTTGGCGCAGGATTTCTTTCAGCTAAAATGGTGGGGAGCCAGAATAATGATGACTTTTATGTTAACGAAGCCGGACATGTAAAAACCAAAACAAACAACCACGGCGGAATATTGGGCGGCATTTCTTCCGGCATGCCTATAACCCTGAATGTAGCAATAAAGCCTACGCCATCAATTGCTCAGCCGCAGCATACTATTGACTATGGCGCAATGAAAAATGAAACTCTTGTAATAAAGGGACGTCATGACCCATGCATAGTCCCAAGAGCTGTACCGTGTGTTGAGGCTGCCGTAAATATAGGTATTCTTTCACATATGCTCGACTATCCCAATTTCTCGTAAGGTGATATACAATGGAAGAATCACTGACAAAAATGTCTGAATACGCTTCCCCGGAGCTGAAAGATGTTCAGACAGTCAAAATACTGATATGCTATCTGCTTTACCGAATCGGAAAGCCGGTGGATACAGAGCATCTTTACGATATTTCTGTAAGCACGGAAATAATTAATTACTTTTTCTATCAGGATGCCCTCGACTACCTGATAAAAAACGACTCCATTATTATAGATAATTCTGAGGGTAAAAAAAATTATATACTTACTGAAAAAGGAAAAAGCTGTGCAAAAACTTTAAAAAATTATGTTCCAAAATCATATCGTGATAAAATTGTTGTGGCAGCTCTGAAATATTTTGCAAAGCTAAAATATGAAAGTGAAGTTAAGATCGAATATATCAAGCTTGAAAACGGCTACTATGTTCACTGTCGCTGTCTTGACTTAAAAGACGACCTGATGGATCTAAAGCTCTTTGCTCCGGATCTAAGGCAGGCTAAGCTTATTGGCGAAAGGATAATGCTTAATCCTATTGGGTTTTACAGTAAGATACTGAACTTTGCACTGGACAATCAGGAAGAAGAATTTAGCGCAGATGATAATACCAATCTTTAATCTTTATACAGACTTTGCCTGTATGTTGATGGAAGAATAATATAATATATGAAAAAATCCTGTACAGCTTTGTACAGGATTTTTTATGTCATTTTTCAAGATAATCGTCAACATCAAATTTCAGATTCTTGTAATAATAGTGCTTATCCTCATCTGTTATTCTGCGAATAACCTTGCACGGATTCCCCACTGCTACAACATCATCAGGAATATCCTTTGAAACAACACTGCCGGCGCCTATAACAACATTATTACCTATATGCACTCCGGGAAGAATACAGGTATTTCCGCCGATCCACACATTATCACCTATCGTAATGTCAATTCCATACTCATAACCAATATTTCTTGGCTCATGATGAATCGGATGCCCTGCTGTATATATGGCAACATTCGGAGCAAGAAACACATTGTCGCCAATGGTAACCTTTCCAACATCAAGTATCACAAGATTGTAATTTGCATAAAAGTTATCCCCTACTTCAATATTGCTGCCATAATCGCAGTGAAAAGGCGCTTCGATATAAATATTCTTGCCGGCTTTTCCGATAATCGTTCTTAAAATTTTTTCGCATTCATCCCAACGCTCTGGCGGTAAATTATTATATTCAAAAATTTTCTTTTTATTTTCTTCTCTTGCCTCTTTAAGTCCGTCAAGCCATGATTTATATGGAAGATTTTTATGCATACGCTCTGCATGATTCATATAAAACACCTCCAATATTATTAGTAGCATACAACATATTATTATTTATGTCAAAAGCTAAAATGTCCGCTGTCGTAAAAAGCAGCGGACAAAAGTATTTGTTTAAATTACACTAAGCAGTACGCCTGCTGCAACGGCTGAACCAATAACGCCGGCAACATTCGGTCCCATAGCATGCATAAGCAGGAAGTTTGTAGGATCGGTTTCTGCGCCGACCTTCTGCGAAACACGTGCAGCCATAGGAACGGCTGATACGCCTGCTGAACCGATAAGCGGGTTAACCTTTCCTTTTGTAACCTTATACATTATCTTACCAAAGAGTACACCGCATGCAGTACCAATACCAAATGCAACAACGCCAAGAGCAATAACCTTTGCAAATGAAACATTAAGAATCTTATCAGCCTTTGTTGTAGCACCAACGGATACACCAAGGAATATTGTAATAATATTCATAAGGGCATTCTGTGCTGTATCAACAAGTCTGCTGCAAACTCCACTTTCCTTAAGAAGATTACCAAGCATAAGCATACCTACCAAAGGTGCTGCTGATGGAACGAGCAATGCAATAATAATTGTTACGGCAATCGGGAAAATAAGCTTCTCTGTCTTTGAAACAGTTCTTAGCTGAGCCATCTTTACAGAACGCTCTTTCTTTGTTGTAAGAACCTTCATAATCGGAGGCTGTATGATCGGAACAAGAGCCATATATGTATAAGCCGCAAGAGCAATTGTACCGGTATCAATATCCTTTGATACACCGCCTGCAAGAAGCTTACTTGAAACATAAATTGATGTAGGACCGTCAGCACCACCGATAATAGCTATTGAACCTGCTTCGGCAGCATTGAAGCCGAGTATTGCAGCACCTACAAAAGTAAAGAAGATACCTGCCTGAGCAGCAGCACCGAGAAGAAAGCTCTTTGGATTAGCTATCAAAGCAGAGAAGTCAGTCATTGTACCGATTCCAAGGAATATGAGCGGAGGATAAATTTGAAGCTTAACGCCGAGATAAAGTATATCCAGCAATCCTCCATCATGAAGGACAGCTCCATAATCAATTCCAACATAATCACCTGCTTCATTCAGTCCCGAAAACAGCTCAGGATGATACATTTCTGCAAATGGAAGGTTTGTGAGAAGCATACCGAAGGCAATCGGAAGAAGTAAAAGCGGTTCAAACTGCTTTGCTATTGCAAGATACATAAACAAGAAAGACAACAAAATCATTAAGATGTCTTTGATACCAAGAGCATAAAGACCGCTCTGAAACCAGAGGTCTTTAAGGGTATCGAGAAAAATATTAATTATTTCGCCCATAAATACAGTCCTTTCAAAATTTTCATTTCATGCTCTGTTTAAAACGGAGCCGTATTGTTTTGCAGACCGGCCATTGCCCATGAAGACCTTGACGGCTTTGATGAAACAGCTCTGACAGACTTGACCTTATAGGTTTTGCCATCGGCATCGCCCAATGCAGAAATTGCAGCAGAAATGACCGCAATTATTTCGTCATTGTCATCGGATGCAGCGGCTGTTTTTTCAGCGCTGACATTTGATTTAACTGTTTCAACTTTGGCGCTTACCTGCTCCTTCATTGCAGAAGAAGTCTTGTTATTATCTTTTTTCTTTCTCTTAAAAAAGATACCAAGTAAGTTAATAAACAGAATCAGAATCACCAATGAAAGGAATACAACCGAAAGACCTGTAATAACTACAGCGGCAACATAGCTGATATTCATATCAGGCAGCTCTTTAGCCATCGGCTGAAAAACCGTATTCAGGTAATTTTGTGCGTTAAAAAAGTCCGGAATCATTATAGCACTCTCCCACTTTTAATTTTCATTAAGGGCATCTGCCCCGGTATACTTAGAAGTTATTCCATAAGGAAAAACCAGTATAACATACATTTTATATTATACACTAATTTTCTTCTTTTTGCAAGAATAAACAGTAAAAAATCCCTTAAATATTTATTCTGCTCCTATTTCAAGCAAAGCAACCTCCGGTCTGTTGTTAAATCTTAGCGGAATAGGATAGTTTCCAAGCCCCGAGGTAATAAACATATAGCCTCCGTCATAGCTGAAAAGACCCTTGTCGTAAGTATTCTCACTATCGCCTATCAGTTCAGGCAAAACTTCCTCGTTATAATATGCAGGCCCACAGAAAGGGATCTGGATCACTCCGCCATGGGTATCTCCGCATATTGTAAGGTCAGCTCCAAACTTTTCATATGCCGTATAATTAGGTATATGCGCAAGCAAAATATTATAGAATTCGCTGTCCGGCGTTCCAAACTCATGGCTTAAATCAAAGGTAGGAGAAAAGTAAGCATTGCTTATGCCATACAGCCTTACTTTTGTATCCCCTACTTCAATATCTGCCGTTTCATAATCGAGAACATCTATGCCCTGAGCTTCCATCTTATCCACATATTTCGTTGTGCGGTCATCATGCTCACCCAGTACAAAATAAACTTCATAGCCGCTATCTTCAATATCCGTCATAAGCTCTAAGGACTGCGCTTTTTCATCTTCACCTGCACCATTTGAGTGCATATCGCCAAGAACGCATACAAAATCAGGATCCGTCTTTTTTATTTTTTTCAAAACACTGCTGTTGTTAACAGACATTTTTGACGCATGAAGATCGCTTATTACAGCTATTCTCACCTTGGTTTCCACTTTATCGGAGGTTATCTTACATTTGTTTATTTTTATCGTGAAGTTATTAAACCACCATAAAAATGCAAGAACAAGTATAATTTTTGCAAGCCTGCTGAACAGTCCGCTCTTTCTCTTTTTCTGCGGAGGGGTTTCAGCTACAGGCTGTTTTGTCATCTCTTCCATTTTGCCTGAAAAAACTCCTTCAGTTTCAATAAGGAATCGTATCACTCACTGAATATGTAAATGGTATCCACGCCTAAGGGCGTAGGGGACATATTGCCCTAAGTTATATGTACATCAAGCTGATTATATGGTATGGATACGCCTTTTTCCTGAAAAGCTTTCGTTACCATTTCCATCATATCATATTTAACAGTCCAGTAATTTTCAGTCTTTGTCCAGACATTTGTAATTATCTGCAAGCTGCTTGCTTCCTGCTTTCCAAGACGCACAAGAGTTTCGGGTTCACTTAGCACAAGCTCATACTCATCTGCAACGGAGAGAATTATCTCCTTTGCCTTTTCAAAGTCATCGGTATAGCTTATTCCAAACTCAAAATCCACACGGCGGCAATCCTGTTCACTGTAATTAATGATCAGCGAATCAGCTACCTTTCCGTTTGGGATATAAACTGTCTTATTATCTACAGTTATAATTTTTGTATATAGAATACTGATACTCTCAACATTTCCGCTTGAATAATTTGTTTCAATGTAATCCCCTGCCTTAAACGGCTTTGAAAACAAAATTATGAAACCACCGGCAAGATTTGAAAGGCTGTTCTGAAGCGCAAGACCAACTGCAAGACCGGCAGCGCTGAGTACAGCTATTATTGACGTCATAGGTATTTTCAAAACAGAAAGTGTGATAATAAGATTTATAGTGAGCAGCAATATTTTCAGAAGTGAACGCAGAAAGCTTGCCGCTGTTCCATCCGCATTGCTTCTGTCCATACATTTAGTGAAAATCCTAAGCAGTATTCTCGTTATGATGAAACCACCGATAAATACGAGCAAAGCAATCAATATTGTCGGAACAGCCGACATTATATGGTCGCCGATCTCTGAAAGAAAATCCCCGACTCTGCTGGATTCTTTCACAGCTTCGCTTAAAACATTTTCAACAGCGTTTGTTTCATCAGTACCGCTCTGAGCCGCAGTTAAAAATAACACCTTCATTAAATTCTATCAGCGATAAGGCTTCCGATCTCTGAGCATGAAACCTTCTTCATTCCCTCGCTCATAATATCGCCTGTGCGGTAGCCTTCGGCAAGAACCTTGTTTACTGCGTCATCAATTGCATCGGCTTCCTTACCCATATCAAATGAGTATCTCAGCATCATAGAAGCTGAAAGAATAGTTGCAATAGGATTTGCAATATTCTGTCCTGCAATATCAGGAGCTGAACCATGGATCGGCTCATACATTCCGAAGGAGCCTTCACCAAGGCTTGCACTTGGGATCATACCGAGAGAACCGGTGATCATGCTCGCCTCGTCTGAAAGGATATCTCCAAAAAGGTTTTCTGTTACAATAACATCAAACTGCGACGGATCACGTACAAGCTGCATAGCACAGTTGTCAACAAGAACGTCGTTATACTGAACGTCAGGGTTTTCCTCGCTTATGCTATGGGCTATTTTTCTCCAAAGTCTTGAAGTATCAAGAACATTCGCCTTGTCAACAGAGCTCACCTTTCCGGAACGCTTTTTAGCCATATCAAAGGCAACTCTGATAATTCTCTCGATTTCATAATCATGATAGCGCATGTCATCGTCTGCAACCGTTACTCCATCCTCTTCAAAGGTTGTGTGCTTTCCAAAATATACGCCGCCTGTAAGCTCACGGACGATTACAAGGTCAAGTCCCTTGTCCGTGATCTCCTTTTTAAGAGGACATGCATCTGCTAAAGGTGCAAAAAGCTTTGCAGGTCTTATATTTGCAAAAAGATTCAGAGCCTTTCTTATACCCAAAAGTCCCTTTTCCGGACGCTGATCACCCGGAAGGGTATCCCACTTAGGACCGCCTACTGCTCCCAAAAGAACGCTGTCTGAAGCAAGACATACGTCAATTGTTTTCTGCGGAAGAGGAGTTCCCTCTGCGTCAATTGCACAGCCTCCCATGAGAACTTCCTTATAACTGAATTTATGGCCAAACCTTTCAGCAGTTTTATCAAGAACCTTAATAGCTTCATTAACGATTTCCGGGCCGATACCGTCGCCCTTTATTACAGCAATATTCTTTTCCATTATTTTTTCTCCTTTATTGAATTCATAAGTCCTCCGGCATCAATGATCTCCTTAATAAAATCCGGAAACGGCTCAGCATGATATGCTTCATTCTTGGTAACATTCTTTATTTCGCCGGTATCAAAATTTATCTCTACCTCGTCGCCGTTATCTATTCTTTCAGCAGCTTCTCTGCACTCCAGAATCGGAAGCGCTGTATTAATAGAGTTTCTGTAGAATATTCTTGCAAAGGTCGCAGCAATTACACATGAAATACCGCTTGCCTTAATAGCAATTGGAGCATGCTCTCTCGAAGAACCGCAGCCGAAGTTTTCCTTTGCAACCATAATATCACCCTGCTGAACCTTGTTTACAAAGTCCTTGTCAATATCCTCCATACAGTGCTTTGCAAGCTCACTGTGTACGGAAGTATTAAGATATCTTGCAGGGATAATTACGTCTGTGTCAACATTATCCCCGTATTTATGTACTTTACCTTTAACTGTCATTGTCAGTGCTCCTTTCTTTATTTAAGGTCGTATGGCGAACCGATTCTTCCAAGTACGGCTGAAGCAGCTGCAACAGCAGGGCTTGAAAGATAAATTTCACTTGTTACATCGCCCATACGTCCGACAAAGTTTCTGTTTGTAGTTGAAACCGCCTTTTCTCCGGCAGCAAGAATACCCATGTGTCCTCCGAGGCAAGGTCCGCATGTAGGTGTTGAAACTGCGCAGCCGGCATTGATGAAGATCTCAAGAAGACCCTCTTTCATTGCATCGAGGTATATCTGCTGTGTTGCAGGAATAACGATACAACGAACTCTGCTTGCAACCTTTTTGCCCTTCAGAACCTCAGCTGCGGCACGCATATCTTCAATACGTCCGTTTGTACAAGAGCCTATCACTACCTGATCAATCTCTATATCACCAAGCTCTTCAACCGGCCTTGTATTTTCAGGAAGATGCGGACATGCAACTGTCATACCGATTTCTGAAAGGTCAATATCGTATACCTTTTCATATTCAGCATCATCGTCCGCCTTGTAAATCTTGTATTCCCTGTTAACTCTACCCTTCTGGTATTCAATAGTCTTATCGTCAACTTCAAATATACCGTTCTTGGCGCCTGCTTCAATAGCCATGTTAGCCATAGTAAAGCGGTCGTCCATCGAAAGGTTTGGAAGGCCCTCACCGGAAAATTCCATGGACTTGTATAAAGCGCCATCAACACCTATCATTCCTATAATGTGAAGGATGACATCCTTTCCGCTTACATATGGTTTAAGCTTTCCTGTGAGATTGAATTTAATTGCAGCAGGAACCTTGAACCATGCCATACCTGTTGCCATACCGGCAGCCATATCTGTAGAACCTACGCCTGTTGAGAAAGCGCCAAGAGCTCCATATGTACATGTGTGGCTGTCAGCGCCGATAATAACGTCACCGCTGGCAACAATACCCTGTTCAGGAAGAAGGGCATGTTCAATGCCAACAGTACCTACATCAAAGTAATTTTTGATCTTATATTCTCCTGCAAAGTCACGGCAGCATTTTGTAAGGCCTGCCGCTTTTATGTCTTTGTTAGGAGTAAAATGATCCATTACCATTGATATTTTCTCCTTGTCAAAAACGCTTGTAAAGCCGAATTTATTGAACTCGTTAATAGCAACAGGCGTTGTAACATCATTTCCCAGAACCATATCAAGACGGCAGTTAATAAGCTGTCCGGCCTTGACAGATTCAAGACCGCAGTGGTCTGCAAGAATTTTCTGTGTCATTGTCATTCCCATAGATATTCTCCTTTGCATTATATAATATTAATAATTATCATTTTTAAAGCTCCACCCCTTATGCGCAAGAGATGGAGCTTATCCCCTTAGAAGTATTATTGCAGGCTTGGCATAAAAGCTGCACTTAAACAAACTACATATATAATTATAGTATAGATTGAGTTTTTTGTCAATAGAACGCCGCCAATATCTTCCGTTTAAAAGCCGGCAACCTTTACATTCTGGTCTGTAGAAAATGTCGAAGCATTATAAAGAAATAATACCTGGTCATAATCGTTTGGATTCGCAAAATCCTTAATTGAATTTTTAACATATCTTAAATCTATGACTGATATTTCGCTGTAATTCTGAGTTAGGAACGGCACAAAGCTATTTGCATAAGAATCCTTTATAACAAGTATCTTCTTGTCGTTTCTGACATTGGTTTTAATATTCATATATGCCTGATTACGTCCGAGAAAAACGCAATACTTATCGTTTGTTTTAAGATATTCACGAAAATAAATATCTCCGGCATGGCTTTCCTTTGTGCCGTCATTCATATTAACTCCGGTAACATGTGAGCCTTCATCATAGCTGTATATGTCAATTACGTCAGGCTTTATTCCATTATAAAGGCATTTAGAATAAAATGTGCCCTTAAAATCGCTGCTGGCATGTTCAACGGAATACTTGCTGTAGTCCACAGCTCTAAGCCCAAGCTTTTCAATTGCATAAGCATAGGCCTTGTAAGCTCCGAGGCTTGTCCAGTGGTGGTCGTTACGATAGTAAATATACTTATCCCTTGCAGAGTACATTGTATCATAAACGTCAATAGGAGTAACATTTTCTGAAAGCCTGCTATAAACTGAGCCTATAAAGCTTTTCTGATCCTCCTGGGATGCAAGCTTTGATATTTTATCTCTGTAGATTCCTGCCGAAGTAGGCGCAAGAAGAAAATATACTTTTGTATCATAAAGCTCTGCAAAATGATTTATTGCCTCAACTGACTTTTCAACTTCTTCCTTATCAGGCTCAGGAAGCTTTTCTATAAGCCTTTCATCAGTTATATAGACGCCGTTTATCTCATCCTTACCGGACATTCGCTCCGTAAACGACTTCATTTTTATCCAGGACAGACGTCCGGTAAAGTGGTCTGAAATATACGCTTCAAGGTCATTCATATAGCTCTTATCCTTTACTGCGCTTAAAGATATTTCAGGCTTTTCAGCAAGACTTCTGTTTTCAGCCTCTGAAAAGGTTTTCTTCTTGGAACACATTGAAAGAATGGGAAGAATGAATATTACAAGAATAAACATTGCAGCTGTTTTGATTTTTTGTGAATTACTCAATTCTGTCCCTCCTTAAAATCTGAAATAAAGAAACGGATTATAGCTTGCGTCAACAAGATATGCCGTACAAAGCAGGAACTCCCCGCACTGAACCAAAGGTCCTATATTGCTTATAAGCCTTGACTGCTTTTTATTTTTACGCCATTTTGCCATACATTTTACAGCAAACTCTCCGGAAGCGGCAATACATATCAGAAACATTATTGCATAGGATTTAAGCTGATACAGTGCAAACTTATCTACAATTTTTCCTGTTCCGAAGAACATTGCCTTGTAAAATCCGGCGGCATCGCTTAAAGTGTTTGTGTCAAACAGAACCCATCCCAACACGACTAAAACAAAGGTATAGAAAATGCTTACGCAAGGGCGCAGGTTTTCAAGCTTCTTTCCAAGCCATACACGCTCTATTACTATGATAACGCCAAAATAAAGTCCCCACAGTACGAAGTTCCAGCTTGCTCCGTGCCAAAGTCCGGTAAGCGCCCACACAATGAGAAGATTTCTAAGGGTCTTGCCCTTGCCCCTCCTGTTGCCGCCGAGAGAAATATACACATAGTTTTTAAACCATGATCCGAGAGTTATGTGCCACCTTCTCCAAAATTCTGAAATGCTTCTTGAAATATAAGGATGGTCAAAGTTTTTCGGGAAGTTAAAACCAAGCATCTTTCCAAGCCCTATTGCCATATCGGAATATCCTGAAAAGTCGAAATATATCTGGAATGTAAAAGCAAGTATTCCAAGCCATGCGGTCAGCATGGATATGCTGCCATAGTCAAGGGCCTTTATCTCCGTCCACAGCATGCCGATATTATTGGCGATGAGAACTTTTTTAGCGAGTCCTGTAATAAAGATTCCTGCACCCTCTCCAAGCAGAAGTCCGTTTATTTTTCTTGAGTTTATTTCGTTCTGAACATCCTCATATCTTACAATTGGGCCTGCAACTATCTGAGGGAACAAGGATACATAGGTCGCAAAATTAATAAAACTCTTCTGAACCTTAATCTGTCTTCTGTAAAGGTCGATGGTATATGACATACTCTGAAAAGTATAAAATGATATTCCTATCGGAAGAGGCAGAGGCTTAACTTCTGCGCCGAAAATTCCCGCTATAAAAGAGCTGTATTTGAATACCCCCAGCAGACCTATATTTATTGCGAGAGAGCATATAAGGGCAACCCGTCGCATGCCGGGGTTATCATCATGCCTGTCGATAACACGTCCTGCCATATAGTCGACAAGAGTCGAAAACAGCATAAGCAAAACATAGACCGGCTCTCCCCATGCGTAGAAAAACAGACCTGCCAGAAGCATGATCATATTTTTGAATTGCTTCGGCGATATATAATATATCAGCAAAACAGCCGGAAGAAAGTAGTATAAGAAAGTTATACTCGAAAAAACCATTTTAATCCCCTTTAACTACACTATCAATAATTTTCTCAAATTCCTCTTTGTTCATCATTGTATTTATAACCTCAAGCATTCCGTTTGCTGAAAGCATACCCGGAAGCCCCAGAGCTTTAAGAATCATTTTTCTGTATACCGAGCTGTTCTTTCCGCCGGTAAGTCCATACTCAAAAAGATCCGCCTTTGTTATATTTCCCCTTGCAGAATCTGCCGATGCTGAAACTCCGGCTTTTTCAAAAGCTTCAATGATCAGACTTTTGCTGATTCCCTCAACCCCCAGCTTTCCCTCCGCTGAAGGCTTAGTCTTTCTTTTCTCCTTACCGAAAACATCGGGGATATAGACATTAATGATCCTGCCATTTTTCACAACGCTCTTTATATAGCTCCGTATCTTGAAACCGGCAGCGTCGGAATCAGTCAGAATTATTATTCCAGTATGCTCTGCATAAAATTTAACAAGCTCTACAGTTTCTTTGTTTTTGAATATATTAAAGCCGTTTGTAGGTATGATCACTGCATTTATAATAGAAGAAAGCTTTATTTTATCATACTTTCCCTCAACAATAACAGCTTCTTTTATTTTAAGCATAGTACCTCCTACTGTCTAACGGCAATAAGCATTTCTGCAACTGTTTTTTCAAGCATTATTCCTCCGTCAAGAGAGGAGCTTTTCAGCTTTCGTTCCGCACTTCTCAGTATTTCTATACATCTTCGCATTCCCTCGACAGATATCCTGCGACAGTCACGATATGCGTTATTGACTACGAACTCCCTGCCCTTATAAGAAAAATCCGCAATTATATCAGCCTGATATTTTCCCACAGTCATTGCTGCACGAGCTCTGTAAAGATCCACAAATGACCTTGATACAGCGGATATTATGGCTATCGGCTCTGTATGAGTATCAATGAGATTATTAAGTATGGTAAATGCAAGCCGAGCATTCATTGAGGTAACTGCGGACGCCAGCTTAAAGGCATCTGTTTCGATCTGACCTGAAACCAGCATGTCTATCATTTCGGAGGTAATTTCGCCCTCCTGACAATAGTCGCATAGCTTGTCGATCTCACTGTAGGCAGTAAGCGTATTTAAAAGGCATTCGGCAGCTATTCTCTCAGCATTCTTTTTTGAGATGATACACCCCAGCTTTTTAGCTCTGTCACACAAAGCCTTTCCCAGAGCTGCGGCAGTTTTAAGCTGACAGTTACACACAATCCCTTTTTTTGCAACGGCGTCCATAAGCTTTTTATTTTTAGCAGTAATTTTATTTTTTGCATTAGTAATGGAAATACCTGTTATGTTGAAAACGGCAACGGTATTTTCCGGAATATCCTCAACAATCTTTATAAGAGCTTTCAGCTGATCGGCGCCAAGCTCCTCAGCATTCAGATCGTTTATAAGAACTGCGTTATACTGAGAGAACATGGAATTTTGCTCCAGCATGTCACAAAGCATACTTATATCAACGTTTCCGCCGTCAATTCTGTTAATATCATTTGCATAATTTTTGCCAAGCAGCTTTTTAAAAATACTTTTAGTACCAGCTTCAACAGCTGAAACGTCTTTCCCGTATATATAATAAACTCCAGAAATTTCACCGGAGCGTATTTTTTTTGATAGATCAAGCACTGAAATTTCAGGCATCTTAAAGCCTCCTGATACTTACTCTGCCGCCATTTCCGGCGCATATTTCATAATTTGTACCGCAGTATTCATAACCGCTTCCCTCTGTTAAGATAACCCTACCGCAGTTTTCAGCGTCAAACACTCCTCCATACTCAACTAAAACCTCTGCGTT
This sequence comes from uncultured Clostridia bacterium, assembly GCA_947586185.1. GTDB lineage: Bacteria > Bacillota > Clostridia > Oscillospirales > Ruminococcaceae > Porcipelethomonas. The sequence goes on along the minus strand of CANPXN010000006.1, from coordinate 1,272 downwards.
AACGGCATTACTTTCGCTGTCAGTCAGCACAAATGAAAATTCACCAAAGCTTAAAAAGACAGTACCCTTTCTTACAGAAATACTATAATCATCATAGCTCCAGTCAAGACTGCTATAATCAGAATAAACCGGATCGCATCCGCAAAGCTTCGTTCCCTCAAGCATATATGTACCGGAGGGCAGAACAACATTTTCAACATCAAAAAGCGCAAAATTATTTGTATACACCGACATGGTCTGATACGGCTTTTCGGTAATCACAAGATTGTTGACCCTTGTAATATTACTGTCACTGAGATATTTCGCTGCATATCTGTAATTATCGCTTTTGCCAGAAATATCTATAATATCAGCGCTGCCGCCGTGAGCGATCACAAGAACGTCTGCGCTTTCACTTCCCATTACAGCTGTATAGAGATTCTTCTCTTTATATAAGCCATTTATTCCAATGAGGCTGTAAAACATTACAAATGCCACAGCGGCAGCCATTGTCGTAACCTTCCTTTTCCTAAAAAGCAAAGCCGCAAAAACTACAAATAGAACTAAAATCACAGCGACGTAATGAAGCCAGCTATCGCTTACAATTATGTAGGAAAAGCTTGAATTACCCAGAAGCTCCGTAGCATTCAGCACAATTTTGCATAAGGCTCCGGATATCCGTATAAGAAATTCCGTAAATCCTGTAAACATAAATGCTGCTGATACAAAGCCTATTGCGATGGCAGCCATACACAAAGGCGTCAGGATTATATTTGCAAAAGGCGAGATAACGGAAATCTCTCCAAAACAAATTACTGAAGCAGGAATCACAGAAACTGACACAAGAAATGTATACGCCGCTGTTTTAAATAGCCATCGTAAAAATGTTCCGTCTGAAAGTCTGCTTGTAAAATACGGAGCAAACACTCCTGCTCCAAATGTCCCACTGAAAGACAAAATAAAAGAAGCAGAGGTTATAACATACGGAAAATGCAAAGTCATTGCAAACGCCGCTATACACATGGAATTAAGAGTATCCGAACGCCTGAAAAACAATGCTGATGAATATGATAGAGTAAGCATTATCGCCGCTCTTATCACAGATATGGACATTCCGCTAAAGATAACATAGAAAATAATTGCCGATTCAAGAATCGCAAACTTTATCCTGCTGTTTATCGGAAAGGGCTTTATTATAAATGAGATCAGTGAACAAAACAATACAAGATGAAGTCCCGACACAGCCATAACATGACCTATACCGCTTCTGTACATAAGAGTACTTGTGTCCGG
>CANPXN010000005.1 GCA_947586185.1 uncultured Clostridia bacterium | reverse complement strand
AATGACTGGAATGTTGCAGAGCATCAGTACCTTAACCGCATTCATGTAACAAATGGTTGGGTAGAAGTTGTTGATGCAGCTGATTCATCATCATCAGACACTGACTTCCCAGATAGCAAGTATAAGGGCGATCTTTATATCATAATCGGTACTGTACCATCAGCTAAGCGTGGCGATCAGGTAGAAGTACCTGTATACGCAAGTGGCGACCAGTGCTGCGGACTTAAGATGAAGTATGCAGTAGGCGATGGCCTTACAGTTAACAAGATGGTAGGCGATGAAGGTTTTGAGGCTGGTATCACAATGGTTCTTGAAGAACTGACGACGACATTTGGTGGTGCAGTTGACCTCGTTCCAAACCCTGATGTTCCATACTTTACATTTAAAATGACAGTTGATGACGATGCACCAGCAGGAAAGATTCCTGTAGAAGGCGTTCTCAAGGATTCAATGTCAGTAAACAGCGAGGATGTAAAGCCTGATAACATTGATGTTAATGACTGGAATGTTGCAGAGCATCAGTACCTTAACCGCATTCATGTAACAAATGGTTGGGTAGAAGTTGTTGATGCTGAAGAATCATCATCTTCATCATCCGATACAACAGCATCATCATCATCTTCAGCATCATCCTCATCATCCGAAACAACAGTTTCATCATCAAGCAGTGAATCACAGAGCGCAAGCGTTTCAGTAAGCGTATCAGTATCTGTATCACAGAGTGTTTCTGTATCAGTATCACAGAGCGTTTCAGTAAGCGTAAGCGTATCAGTATCCAATAGCGTATCGGTATCTGTATCATATGATCCGGATGTATCGGTATCAGTATCCGTATCACAGAGTGTATCAGTATCTGTATCACAGAGTGTATCAGTATCTGTATCACAGAGTGTATCGGTTAGTGTATCAGTATCCGTATCACAGAGTGTATCAGTATCCGTATCACAGAGTGTATCGGTTAGCGTATCAGTATCGCAGAGTGTATCGGTTAGCGTATCAGTATCTGTATCACAGAGCGTATCTGTATCAGCGGCTGAAGTAAGTGTATCAGTAAGCGTAAGCGTATCTATTTCAGCAGCTGAAACGTATGTAAGCGTATCAGTATCACAGAGCGTTTCAGTAAGCGTTTCAGTGTCTGTAAGTGTTGTTTATGTTGGTGATACATCAAGCAGTTCAAGCGGTGGTGACCCAGACGTAACAGTTACAATCATTACAGATCCAACTATAATTGGTAAGGGCACAGGTCAGTGGTACTACGCTGATCAGCAGGAATTCAGATTTGACGGCATTAAGGCTGTTGACTCTAACGGCGATGATCGTACAGCAGAACTTGAATTTGCAGCTGCAAAGCCAGGCGATGTTTACGATGGCAGCAAATTCGATTACACAGTTGATCTTCTTATCGATGGTGAAAAGGTTGGCGAAGTTCCGGTTAAGATCGGTCTCCGTGGTGACGCTTCACTTGACCATAAGATTTCCGCTAAGGACGCTTCTGTAATCTTCACAGCTTACAAGCTCGTTTACAGCGGTAAGGATGACGGAATTGATGATTGGCAGTTCTTCCTCGGAAATGTTGACAGCGATCAGAACAAGTCAGGTTCAACAAAGATTTCCGCTCAGGATGCTTCATACGTATTCTCACTCTACAAGGCAGTATACGGTGGAGATAAGAATGCCACATATCCATTCCTGAAGACAACAATCTACGGCAAATAATTTTGCCCACTAAGCATGCAGCTGATCCTTTCCGAAAGGATCCGATCAGTTGACATAAATATCAAGTACAGAAATGTGCAAAAACTGCGGTATGGGCCGGTTTAGGCCGGTCCTTACTGCAAAGAGAAGAAAGGAAAATGTAAAATGAAGAAGAATGTATTTTCAAAGAGTTTAGCAGTTATCGCTTCTGCTGCAGTTCTTTCAGTTGCAGGCGCACTTTCAGCAAGCGCTGCTGGCGAAGCATATGTAATTGGCGATGCTACAGGTAAGGCTGGCGAAACAGTTACAGTTCAGGTTTCAGTTTCAGGCGGCGGACTTACAGCTATGGGTTCAACTTTCTCATACCCAGCAGAGCTTACATTTGTAAGTGGTGAAAAGGCTGCTACAGAGTCAGGTGCAACTGTTGACGTAACAGGCGGTAGTGGTACTGTTGATATTCTTGGTTACGCTGACGCAGCTGCTCCAATCCAGAGTGCTGTTGCTAACGTATCATTCACAATCCCTGCTGATGCAGAGGCTGGTACAACATACACACTTGAGTGGACAAGAGTTGATGAGCTCGTAATGAACGATGCTGACGTTTCACAAACAGCTGCTCTTACAGCTGGTACAATCACAGTTGAGGCTACTGAAACAGAGCCAGCTCCAACAGAACCAGCTCCAACAGAAGCTCCTAAGACAGAACCAGCTCCAACAGAAGCTCCTAAGACAGAGGCTCCAACAACTACAACAGCTAAGCCTAAGAAGACAGCTTCACCTAAGACAGGTTCTAAGGGTGTTGCAGTAGCATTTGCTGGTCTTGCAGCAGCAGCAGCTACAGCAGTTGTTGTTAAGAGCAGAAAAGACTAATTTATAGTTAGTTAATTTCTCTTCATAATAAAATAACCTTCTGTTAATTCGGGAGGTTATTTTTTATATTTTACTTAGTTATACAGTGATAAAAGGGCAGTCTGCAATGTAGGCTGCCCTTTTTGGCATTGTTAATATTATTTAATATTGCTTTTTTTGCAGTTACCAAAGCTCAAACCGCCCCAGCCGTCAATATTTCCACGGCGCATTGCCCCGAAGATTCTCTCGGTAAAGCCTCTGTCCTGACGTTCCATATCGGCAAGAAATTCCTTTGTCTTCTGCCTGTTGGTAAATCCGTCCGCAGGGCATTTGGATTTTACTACACCAAGCTCATTTTTAAGAGCAGCCTTTCTGATTTCCTTTTCAGGCGCCAGGACCAGCGGCCTTATCAGCGTCAGGTCCTTGCGAGAAAGGTAGCTTTTAGGGGAAAAGCAACCGATACGCCCCTCGGTAAAAAGGTTCATAATAAAGGTTTCAACAGCGTCATCGAAGTGATGCCCAAGAGCAACCTTGTTACAGCCGTATTTTTTAGCCGCATCATGGAGCGCACCACGTCTCATTCTTGCGCATAGGCTGCATGGATGCTCCTCCTTACGGACATCAAAAACGATTTCGCCGATATGAGTTTCAATAAGGTGATATTCAGTATCAGCTTCTTGGCACATATCTGCAACAGAACTATAATCACCGGCAATACCGCCGAACATTGGGTCGAGGGTAACGCCGACTATTTTGTAATCAATGCCTATAAAACGTTTAAGAAGAATAAGTCCTTTCAGAAGAACAAGACTATCCTTGCCGCCGGAGACACCAACTGCTATTGAGTCTCCGTCAGAAATGAGGTCAAATTCCTGAATTGCCTTTCGCATATATCCTAAAATTTTCTGCATAGCTTCCTCCAAAAAAAATTATACTTTAATTATACGATATTACAGGAAATATTTCAATTACTATTGAAAAAATCTTAGTTTCGTAGTATACTAAAATAAAATCAAGCCGCATAACGGCAGAATGGAGAATAATATGAATAAGATACTTGTTACAGGCGGCGCCGGCTTTATCGGAAGCCATACCTGCGTAGAGCTTCTTGAAGCTGGATACGAGGTCATTGTTATGGACAACCTCAGTAATTCAAAGGAAGAAAGCATTAACAGAATCAAGAAGATAACCGGCAAGGACGTTAAGTTTTATAAAACCGATATGCTTGATCATGATGGTACTGCACAGATTTTCAAGGAAAATAAGATCGACGCTGTAATTCACTTTGCAGGTCTAAAAGCCGTTGGGGAATCTGTTGAAAAGCCGCTGGAATACTATCACAATAATATAACAGGTACTATTATACTTTTGCAGGTAATGAGGGAGTACGGCTGTAAGAATATTGTATTCTCTTCGTCAGCAACTGTTTATGGAATTGACAACAAAGCTCCATATACAGAGGATATGAAGACCTCTGCCACAAACCCATATGGCTACACCAAGGTTATGATCGAGCAGATTCTGCATGACATGACCATAGCTGACAGCGACTGGAGCGTTATGGCGCTGAGATACTTTAACCCGATCGGCGCACACAGCAGCGGTCTTATAGGCGAAGACCCGAACGGTATACCGAACAACCTGGTTCCATATATTGCTCAGGTAGCGTCAGGCAGACTGGAGGCTCTGAGAGTTTTCGGCAACGATTATGATACTCCTGACGGCACAGGGGTGAGGGACTACATTCATGTTGTAGACCTTGCAAAAGGCCATATAGCAGCGCTTAAATACGGCAGCAGTCACAAGGGATTCTGCCCTGTAAACCTTGGAACAGGAAAAGGCTCAAGCGTGCTGGAAGTGGTTGCGGCTTATGAAAAGGCATGCGGAAAGGAGATACCTAAGAAGATCGTTGAAAGACGTGCCGGAGATATTGCCACATCATATGCTAAAACTGATCTTGCTAAAAAGCTGCTTGGCTGGGAAGCTAAATTAAATATTGAGGATATGTGCGCTGACAGCTGGAACTTTACCCTTAAAAATCCTAACGGCCTTTAATATGAAAGGTAATTCAGCTCATGGTATAAAGGGGACGGTAAAATATCTGCTGATGTTTGTTGCGGCAGCGCTGGTTCTGAGCTTTTTTGTTCCTATAAAGCTCGCCAAAGGCTCTCTTAAAGATGTTAAGGAAGAGGAATTTTTCATTGTTACCTTTGTGGCAGAGCAGTCAACTGAGGGCGGGAGCTGCATTCTCCTTGGAGATCAGGACGGATATTTTGACGATGAAGACGCTCATTACGTAACTTTGGACGGCGTGGATTTTCGTGACAAGCTGTGCTGGTCGATCTATAACAACTACACAGAGTTTATTGTTTACGGAACTCTTGAAAAGGGCTTTTGGCGGCAGGAGGAATACGGCGAAAAATATCCACAGTACACTCTTCACTCAGAGGACTGGGATATATACAAAGAGGTTCGAGGCGGAGTTCATAAGAAGTATCTTACAGTTTATGATCTGAAATGGGTTGAGCGTATCTGTTCACGTCCGTGGGAATAGGGGCATTCTCTTTTTTTAGAGGGTGCCTTTCTTTTTAAGGCGGAATTTTACTATTTTCGCCGTACAAATCGTAGAATCAGTCTGTTAAACAGGCGCCTAATTTCGGTAAATCCCATAAAATGAGCCGTTTTTCGTTGCAATGGTCACTCAAATATGTTACAATAAAGCAGAAAGAGATTAAAATAGTAAGAGAGAATATATCGGAGGGATATACAATGAGCGAAACGGTTTTGTGGTATGGAAAGCCAGCAGAGGATTTTAACAGTGCTCTCCCAGTGGGAAACGGCAGGATCGGCGGTATGGTCTATGGCAAGGAGCAGTGCGAATACATAACGCTGAATGAGGATTCCGTATGGTCGGGAGGAATAAGAGATCGTATCAACCCTGACGCTGCCGAGGGCTTGAAAGAAGTACGTGAGCTGCTTTTGGCTGAAAAAATCCCGGAGGCGGAGGAGATTGCTTTTCAGAAGCTTCAGGGCGTAACACCTGACTCAAGACATTATATGCCCCTTGGCGCTCTTACAATTGATATTCAGACAGAAGGAAGAGTTACAGATTATAAAAGAGGACTTGATCTGAGCCGTGGTATTGCCTTCGTTCAGTACAGTGTAGGGGACATAAATTACCACAGGGAGATTTTCGTTTCCGAGCCTGACGGCGTTATGGTCGTTCATTTTGAAACAGAGGGCAGAGAGCCTATGAATCTCTCTGCTGAAATAGGCGGACGTGACGGATACTTTGACAACTGCCGTCCATGCAGCGAAAAGGTGATCAAGTTTACAGGCTCCTGCGGAGGAAAGGACGGGATATCCTTTGCGGCAGCTTTAACGGCAATAGCGGGGGACGGAAAAATATATACTCTCGGCGGAAAGCTCAAAGCGGAAAACGTAAGCAGCGTTACATTCATTCTTTCTGCAAGAACAAGCTTTTATGTGGGGGATGCCTTTGAGGAGGCTGCCTTAATGGATGCCGAGTACGCTTCTCAGTGCAGCTATGACGAGCTGGTCTACAGGCATGTAAATGATTATAAGGAGCTTTTTGACAGAGTTTCCATTGAGCTTAACGACAACAGCGAGGATGCCTTAGGACTGCCTACGGACGAGAGGGTTCTCCGTCTTAGGGGCAATGACTTTGATGACAAGGAATGCGACAGGCATATTCACGACAACAAGCTTATGGAGCTTTACTTTAACTATGCCCGTTACCTCATGATCTCGGGCAGCCGTCCGGGAAGTCTGCCCCTTAATATACAGGGTATCTGGAATGAGGACATGGACCCTCAGTGGGGCAGCCGCTTTACAATAAATATAAACACAGAAATGAATTACTGGCTTGCTGAAAGCTGTAATCTTACAGAATGTCATATGCCTCTTTTCAGCCATATTGAGAGAATGAGGGAAAACGGAAGATCAGTCGCTTCGGAAATGTACGGCTGTCACGGCTTTGTATGCCATCACAACACGGATATATGGGGGGACTGCGCTCCTCAGGACGTGTGGATGCCGGCTACTATATGGCCTATGGGTGCGGCATGGCTTTGCCTGCATTTATTCGAGCATTATGAATATACGCTGGATAAAAAATTCCTTGAAGAAAAGTATGATACAATGAGAGAATCGGCGCTGTTCTTTACGGAATATCTTATAGAGAACAGGGACGGAAAGCTTGTGACCTGTCCGTCCGTATCGCCGGAAAATACATACCTTACAGAAAGCGGCGTAAAAGGATGCCTTTGTGCAGGGCCGTCAATGGATAGTCAGATAATAAGAGTATTATTTGAGGACGTTATAAAGGCGTCGGAAATTCTTGACAGGGATCATGAATTTGCAGGAAAGCTTAAAGAGATGCTTGAAAGGATCCCTGAGCCGGAAATAGGAAAGTACGGTCAGATAAAGGAATGGGCAGTGGATTATGACGAGGTGGAGATCGGCCACAGGCACATTTCCCAGCTCTTTGCCCTTCATCCGGCAAGCCTTATAACTCCTGAAAAAACTCCAAAGCTGGCGGACGCTGCAAGAGCTACTCTTATAAGACGCCTTGTTCACGGAGGAGGTCACAGTGGCTGGAGCAGAGCATGGCTTATCAATATGTGGGCAAGACTTCATGACAGCGATATGGTATATGAAAATATTCAGAAGCTGATAGCATACTCAACAGGTCCGAACCTGCTGAACGATCTTCCTCCGTTCCAGATAGACGCAAACTTTGGCGGAGCGGCAGGAATTGCTGAAACCCTTATGCAGAGCCACAGCGGTGAGATAAATCTTCTTCCGGCTCTTCCGGAGCAGTGGAAAACAGGCAGTATTACAGGCCTCAGAGCTAAAAACGGCTTTGAGGTAAGCATAAGCTGGGAGGACGGAAAGCTTAAAACAGCCGAGATAAAATCCCTCAGCGGAAACAAGTGCTATGTAAGAGCCAATACCGTTGTAAGCGTTTCCTGCGGCGGTGAAAATATAAATTCCCTTCTTGAAAACGGAGTTATAAGCTTTGATACGGAAGAGGGAAAGGTATATACTATAAGGAGTTAAGACCATTGAAGAAGCTAAAAATTACAGCGCTGCTGATATGTCTTTCGGCTGCTTTGTCAGGATGCAAGGAAATATCCCAGGATAAGATCATTGTGGGAAGCAAATCCGCTGTGGAATCTTCCCTGACTGAAAGTATGATCGAGGAGGAAGAGCCGACGGCTGCTACCTATGAGGAATATGTTGCAGAGATTCCTGAAATCTCCAAGGAGGACGCCGATATACAAATAGAGGCAGAGGACTGCGAGATCGGCGGAAGTCTTTTTACTGATGATGAAAGAAAAGGCTTTTCCGGAGACGGATATGTTACCGGATTTTACGGCGGCTCAAAGGATAAGATATCAATTCCGGCAGATATCCCTGCGAATCAGCACTATGATATAACTGTCTGTGTTGCCTCGGACGAGGACGTTTCACACACTCTTACTGTGGACGGCGAAAGCGTAGGCAGCTTTGACATAAGCGCCGGGGATAACTTTGTAAAGGTAACCTTTTATGGAATATATCTGGAAAAGGGAAAGCGTGAATTTTCCATACAGCAGAAGGACGACAAGAACTTTGATATAGACTACATAAAAATAGTAAATGATGAAAAGGTTTATGACGTTGATTTTGAGTATGACGAGGAGCCATGCAATCCTGACGCAACAAGTGAAGCGGCGGCGCTGCTGAAATACATGCAGGAAAATGCCGGCAGCCGTTATCTTACCGGTCAGTATGCCTCAGACCCACGCAACAAGGAGCTTGACCTTATTTACAGGACGACCGGAAAATATCCTGTAATACGTTTCAGCGATATAGGCGGCTACAGGGACGATGAGTCCGACATGAAGGAACAGATCGACGCTGCTAAAAAGTGGGCGGATAAGGGCGGAATAGTCGGCTTTATGTGGTACTGGAACGCTCCGGGAGGTCTAAGCTCGGTATATTCAAAGGAAACTGACTTCGATCTCAGTAAGGCGTCCACAAGTGTTGACAATGCAAAGCTTTCTTCTGAGGAGCTGGAGAAAATGTATAATGCCGGGGAAATAAATAAGGATTGCTGGCAGCTTATACAGGATATAGACAGGGTTTCAAAAGGGCTTTCCGAGCTTTGCGACGCAAATATCCCGGTACTGTGGAGACCTCTCCATGAGGCAGGAGGTCAGTGGTACTGGTGGGGCTCGGCAGGACCTGATTCCTACAAGTGGCTTTACAGCTTTATGTATCACAGAATGACAGAATACCACGGCCTTGATAATCTCATATGGATATGGAACGGTCAGAGCGAGAAATATATGGTTGACGAGGATATGTACGATATTGCGGCAATCGACATTTATCTTGACAACAAGACGAAATTCAGCGGACGTTCAGAGCAGTATCAGTGGCTCAAGAAGCTTACAGAGGGTAAGAAGCTCTTGGCAATAAGCGAGTGCAGCTCTGTGCCGAGCGTTGACGATATGCTGAGAGATAATTCAGTATGGTCGTTCTTTGGAATGTGGTTCGGGGACTACCTTACCGACCGTGACGGAAAGCTTTCGGAGGCGTATGTTACAAAGGAGGAGCTTATAAAGGCATATAATGCGGAAAATGCGGTTACTCTTGATAAATATGCAGGAAGCTACGGATTTAACGAAAGTGAAGATGAAACAAAAAAGGAGGAAAGCACAGATGAAAGCTAAAAAGCTTATGGCGTTTATTGCAGCAGGACTTATTTGTACTGCGGTTCCGCAGTACAGCTTTAGAAATAATACCGACGCTTCGGCTGTTACGGTTATTTCGGACTATACTTTCAATACCGTTGACGGAGCGACGGCAGACGTTTCCGCTGACGGCAAGGACGCAGCAGTTATAATTTTTGGTTCGGTAACCTGTCTTAACTGCCGTCAGACCCTTGAGTCCATAGCTCAGGGCAGCCTTATCAAAAATGCCGGCTATAAGGTTATGTTTATAGATACCACAAAAGCCTCAAAAAGCGAGGTACAGGCATATGCGGACGAAATAAACTGCGACAGTATTACTTTCTGCTATGATGAAACAAATACTGCCAACAGCGCAATGTTCTCCTATGCCGGAAGCAGCAGCGTTACATATCCTGTAATTGTATACATGGATTCCGCTGACAAAATAATCGAGACTTCAATGGGAAAGCAGAGCGAAAGCGATATATATGCTAAAATAGGAGACGTCAGAGCTGAGGCTGTGGGGATAAATGTAAATTACCATACAAAGCAGGAAATAATGGATTACATAAACGCTGCAAGTTACGATATGTTCAGCGACGTGGTATACGATACTAAGCCGGACTTTACAAATGCTCCTTATTCTGCTGGCAGTCTGAGTGAGGAGTCCATAAATCAGGGGCTTGAAGTGCTTAACATTGCAAGATATATAGCAGGCATAGACCCGGTTACAATTAACGAGGAGTATAACGGCTACGCACAGGCGGCAGCCACAGTGAATGCGGCTGTAAATGATCTGACCCATACCCCGGAGCAGCCCGAGGGCATGGATGATACTCTTTACAGTATGGGCGCAAAGGGCGCAGGCTCTTCCAATCTTGGCATGGGCTACAGCAATCTTCCTACAGCTGTAATGTTCGGCTGGATGGACGACAGCGACTATCACAATATTGACGTTGTAGGTCACAGAAGATGGTGTCTTAACCCTTCAATGGGTCAGACAGGCTTCGGCTTTGCAGGAGACTACAGCGCCATGTATGTGTTTGATACAACAAACAAAAGCGACTATTACGGCGTAAGCTGGCCGGCACAGAATATGCCTGTGGATTTCTTTTCAAATACCGAACCGTGGAGTATTTCCATGGGATATACAGTTGACAAGGATAGCGTGAAGGTAAATCTTGTGAGAAAATCCGATGGAAAGCAATGGAACTTTTCTTCTGCATCCGCTGACGGAGCTTTTTATGTAAATAACGGTGGCTACGGCGAAACAGGCTGTATTATTTTCCGCCCGGACAATATAGAATACAGCGCAGGGGACAGGTTTGACGTTACAATTACCGGACTTAATGAAACCGTAAGCTACAGTGTGGATTTCTTTGAGCTTGACGGGAAAGACCCCGATACGAAGCATACCTGTTATCTTGATCTTGACGGAGCCCCAAGTGCTGACAGCGTTAGCGATGTGGTGGAAAGACTCAGCGGCTTTACAGGAAAGTCATACAGCTTTACGGCAACGAGGACCGGTATGACCTGCGATATAGAGGCGAGCACAGCGGACGGGTCGGAAAAAGTTACTGTAACAGCCAACATCATCGGCAGGCTCGGTGACGTAAACGGAGATATAAAAATATCAGCCTCGGATGCGTCCCTGATATTCAGCGAATTTAAGAGAATTTACAGGACCGGACAGGGCAGCTTTGACGAAAGCCTAAACTTTTGGGCGGACGTAAACAATGATGGAAAAGTAACGGCTGCTGATGCGTCAATAGTTTTCAGTCAGTATAAAAAAGAGTACAGAGAACGTTTTAGGTAGAGAACCGCTTAGCGGTTCTCTTTTTTTGCGGTAAGCTTCATGCCTGCTAAGTATACGACTCCTCCGGCAGCTATTCCCAGCGGCAGGCAAAGGGTATTGCTAAGACTTGCCGAGGCTGCTTTGCATACCATAAAGGCTGTGGCGGCGCACAGGCCTCCGCTTATAAAGGAGGGCAGCAGGGTTTTTACTGCGGGAATTTTTATTCCGGTATGCTTTCCGTACTGCCATATTGAAAGAATAAAAATCACTCCGTAGCAAAGAGTGGTTGACAATGCCGCTCCGGAAATGTTTATTTCAGGAACAGGAATAAGCAGCAGATTTCCGATAAGCTTTACCGCAACTCCGGCAAGCATCAGCTTTACAGGAAGGTCAGCCTTTCCCACTGCCTGTAGCATGCTGAAAAGCGGAAAGGACAGGGAGAGGAATATAACTCCCAAGCCAAGCATCGAAAGGCTGTCTGCGGAGGCGGCACATTCAACAGGTCTTGACGGATAGAGAAAGTCAAGGATGTTTGGAGCGAGAACAGTAATGCCAAGTCCTGACGGAACAGCTATAAAGGCAGTGGCTTTGATGACCTCCTCTGAAAGCTTCTGCGCCTGAGCCTTATCCCTGCATGCCCATGCATGAGTGAGATTTGGAAGAATGCCCTTTCCGAACATATTGGTAACTGACGGAACAAGGTTGAAGATCGTAACTGCCAGTCCGGTAAAGCAGCCGTATACAAAGTTTGAAAGCTCTGCCCGGTCTACCGAGTATGTTCCAAGACTCTCGCATACCTTCTGAGGAGATTTTATAACTGCGCTGTCAAGGCATCTTATGATCGTGGCAAGGTCGATAAGGGAGGTAAGGTTCGTTACAAGAGAGCCAAGCGCTACAGGTATCATTATTTTGAGTATTTCCTTTAGTATGCTTTTTCCGTTTTCCTCATGTCCCAGCAGTGCGGTTGGAGTTCCCTTTTCAATGCCCGTTCCCCTTACAAACAGAAAAAGAGTTCCGGCAAGGGTCGAAAGACTTATGCCCATGACCGCAGCGGCTGCTGCACCTGCAAGAGGGTCCGTACCCTCGGGTAGAAGCTTACTTACCGTTTCCCAGTGCTTCAGGGTATAGCTGCAAAGGAAAAGTCCTGCCCCAAGCTTTACAGCGGCCTCTAAGGCCTGAGATACGGCGGTGGGATACATGTTCCTCATTCCCTCGTGACAGCCTCTGTATACGGCTGTGATGCAGCCGAAAAGCACTGATGGCGCTATCATGAGCACTGAAAGGTATGCCTTTGGACTTGAGGTCACATGCTCTGCAAAGGGCTTTGCAAGGAGGGCTGTAATAACAGTTCCGGGTATACCTGCTCCGGTAAATGCGATAAGAGCGACTCTGTGTATCTTTCTTACGTTTTTGTAATTTCCCTTAGCGCAGCTTTCCGCTGTAAGCTTTGCCACAGCGGTTGTAAGTCCGGTAGCGGTTAGGGCATACATCGGCAGGAACAGTCCGTAGGCACAGCTGAAATAACCCATGCCGGTTCCTCCCAGCATGCCTGTGAGGGGGATTTTGAACAGAGCGCCGGCAACTTTTGCAAGCACAGCTGAGATTATCAGTATTACCGAACCCTGTAAAAAGCTTTGTTTTTTCAAATCATACTCCTTTTCAGAGGCTGATTTCATTAGGGAAAATCCTGAAATAAGCCTCTCAGTCGTCTTGTTGCTTAATTATCATACTTTAACTTTGGTGATTTTGCATAAGGATTTCTTTTTTTAATAAAATTTATGTTGCGGCTTCGGCAAATATGTGTTATAATTATATTCAGTTCTATATGAAATTAACGGAATCCCGGCATTTATCCGATATTCCAAAATTATTATGATGGAGAGGTTTATAGAATATGGCTAAGAAACGTTCAATTTTTGACAGATACACAGTAAATGAGAAATATATCATCACAAGAGGAAAAGCTCTTACTTTCCCGGCTATGCAGTTTAACGTTCCGCTTAAAGAGGACGATGTGTACGGCGTTGTTGTTGATATGCCTATGACTCCTACAGTTCTTGTTACTTTGGTATGCTATATAAACGGTGCGGCAAATCTTTACTTCAATTTGGGAGGAGATTACTCCGGATCAGCTTCAAGATACAGAGCAGTTGCTCAGGCAGCGCATAACTTTGTAAAGGGCTGTACAGGCTTCGTAAAGGAATGTGAAAAGACGACTAAGTACGATCTTCCGATCGGCGGAACACATTATGTATACATGCTTACAAAGAACGGAACTCACAAGATATCCATTGCTCCTACCGCTATTCCGGCAGAGGATAAGACAAGGAGAATCATTTTCAATATGTATAACTCTGTTATGAATGAGCTGAGAACAGCACAGCTCAAGGATCAGGCTGCCGGTATTGAGACAGGCATTAACTAATCAAAGGGGGACTTTTTATGTCAGAGCCTGAAAAGAAGCTTATTTTCAGTGGTATTCAGCCATCCGGAACGTTTACCCTTGGAAATTATATAGGCGCGATCAGAAACTGGAGCACCTATCAGGACGACTATAACTGCATTTACTGCGTTGTGGATATGCATGCTATCACTGTAAGACAGGAGCCTGCAAAGCTTCGTAAGAACACACTTGAAGCCTATGCTCTTTTGCTTGCAAGCGGAATTGATCCGGAAAAATCCCTGCTTTTTATCCAGAGCCATGTAAGGACTCATGCTGAGCTTAGCTGGATATTAAACTGTACCACTCAGTTCGGAGAGCTTTCAAGGATGACTCAATTTAAGGATAAAAGCGCAAGATATTCGGGAGATGTCAATGCCGGACTGTTTACCTATCCGGTTCTGATGGCTGCGGATATTCTCGCCTATAACGCTGATTTTGTTCCAGTAGGAGCTGACCAGAAACAGCATCTGGAGCTTGCAAGAAATGTTGCACAGCGCTTTAACCAGCGTTACAGCGAAACATTCACAATTCCTGAGCCGCTTATTACAAAGGTCGGTGCGAGGGTCATGTCGCTTCAGGATCCGACAAAGAAGATGTCCAAGTCCGATGATAATCCTAACGCATGTATCCTTGTTCTTGACGACAGAGATACTATCATAAGAAAGTTTAAGAGAGCCGTAACTGACAGCGACGCAGAGGTATGCTACCGTGAGGGCAAGGACGGAATAAATAACCTTATGACTATTTATTCAAGCGTTACGGGAAAAAGCTATGATGATATCACTTCCGAGTTCAGCGGAAAGGGCTACGGAGATTTCAAGATCGCCGTTGGAGAGGCTGTTGCCGATAGCTTAAAGCCTTTGCAGGATGAATTTTCAAGACTTATCGGAGATAAGGCTTATCTTAAAGAGTGCTATACAAAGGGCGCAGAGGCTGCGGAAAGATATTCACAGCGCATTTTGAAAAAGGTTCAGAGAAAAGTCGGCTTTGTTGAAAAAGGCTGATGCGGTGCGGATTTCTTGATATTAAACAGAAAAATGCGGAAAAATTCCCGATAATTCCACCAAAGTTACAAAGTTGAAAAAAACTATTGCATTTTAAAGAAAATTGGGGTACTATATATAGGAGCTTATTTCTGAATGCGACAAATTTTTTAAGTACGGCAGGAGTTGCTTGAATGGTTAGCTTTGAACAAAAGGATAGTTACAATATAGAAGACCTTATTGAGATCGTTGGGCTCCTTCGCAGTGAAGGCGGCTGTCCGTGGGATAAGGAACAGACTCATGAGTCTATAAGAGGCGATTTTATCGAAGAGGTCTATGAGGCGATCGAGGCTATCGATCTTAAAGATACTGCGCTTTTGCGTGAAGAGCTGGGAGATGTTCTTTTACAGGTCGTTTTCCATTGCCAGATAGAGCGTGAGCAGGAGCACTTTGTTTTTGAGGATATATGTGATGAGCTTTGCAAAAAGCTGATCGTAAGGCATCCTCATGTTTTCGGCGACGTTAAGGCGGACGATACTCAGCAGGTACTGAAAAACTGGGATAATATCAAAAAGGAAACCAAGGGTCAGAAGACCTATACCGATACTCTTGAAAGCGTTGCAAAGTCGCTGCCGGCGCTGATGCGTGCTCAGAAGGTCGGAAAAAGAGCTATGCGCGCAGGAATGGATTTCAGCAGCAGTGAAGACGCTTTTGAATGCATTAAAAACGAAACGGCTGAGCTTGAGCAGGCTATAAGCTCCGGAAATAAGCAGGAGATCGAAGAGGAGTTCGGGGATCTGCTGTTTTCATGTGTTAATACGGCAAGACATCTTGGAATTGACTCCGAGCAGGCTTTAACAGACGCAACAGAAAAGTTTATCAGGCGTTTTGCAGAAACAGAAAAATTATTAAGGCTAAAGGGGATTGATATGCAGTCCCTCAGCATAGAGGAGCTTGACGAGTACTGGCGTCAGGCAAAGGAATTATTGTTAAGATAGTATGAGAGAAAAAACGGAGGTATTTTAAATGACAAAGACAGAACTTATTAACAAGATTGCAGAAAAGGCAGAGATTTCAAAGAAAGATGCTGAAAAGGCATTTTCAGCTACAGTTTCGTCAATAACAGAAGCTTTGGTTGCAGGCGATAAGGTTCAGGTTGTAGGCTTCGGTACATTTGAAGTTCGTGATCGTAAGGAAAAGGAATCAAAGAATCCGAGAACAGGTGAAAAGATCGTTGTTCCTGCAAAGAAGGCTCCGGCATTTAAGGCTGGTAAGGCTCTGAAGGATGCAGTAAACGGCTAATTTTATTAAAGTTTTCTTGGCAGAGAGCGGAAAAGATTCCCTCCCTGCCATTTTTCTAAGGAGGGCCAAAAATGCGGCTTGATAAATATCTTAAAGTTACAAGGCTTATAAAGCGCAGAACAGTTGCCAATGAGGCATGCGATGCAGGAAAGATCATTGTAAACGGAAAAGCTGCCCGTGCGTCCTATGACGTTAAGGTCGATGATATTATAGAAATATGCCTTGGGGCAAGAACTGTTAAGGTCAAGGTCACAAACGTTACGGAATACGCTACAAAGGAAAACGCTGCGGATAACTACATTGTTGTGGATAAGTAAGGTCCTGTCCGAATATTTTCATTAGGACAGGTTAAAAAGAAAAGGGGATAATTGTGAATAAGGGGTTTTCTTGGAGATTATTCATGTATATGGCAGCTTTGCTCGTGTCAGTCTTTATTATGACCAGCTGTAATAGTAAGGCTTCTGTATCAAGGAAAGCAGAAAGCGCCCCGGAGCATTTAAACATAAGCTCCATTGTAGAGAACAGCGCTACGACTAAGGATATTGTAAAAAATGATCTTGCAATTGACGGCATATCTGTTTCGATCCCCTGTACTATAGACGATATGCTCCGCAAGCTGGGCAGTGGATACGGCGTTGATGAAGTATATAACCTGACCTACAATGGCAAAGAAACAATGACGCATTTTGTTACCGAATACGGTGATGAAAACATGATAAATAGTATTGGTTTTCGTTATGACGATTATAGCGATAAGGAATCAATAATTTTTTCCGAGGTTGAAAAGGGCATTTTAAGCTTTAAGGCTATGAATGGTAAGCTACCTTATTCAATTGAGGATGTAAAGGCGGCTTATGCTTTTCCGGGTGAAGAAAAGGCATACGGCGACAGTGGTGAGTTTACACGCTTGATGTATTTTGACGGAGAGAAGTATGAGAGCGAGTTTGTCGTTCAGTTCATATTTTCCGAAAGAGGAATTGAAACAGTGTTTGTAAACTATTATAGCAATCTGTAGGAAGACTTTATGGAACGTAGGACATAAGCGTAAGGCTTAACAGCGCCCCTCTTGAAAGGAAACTCCTTTCAAGAGGGGCGTTTAAAATAAGAAGGCTCAACGCCGTCTTTATCTATCAAATGTGTACAGATTATTTATAATAATCTTCCGGATTTCCTTCAAGCTCCCATTGGACCTCGGTTTTTTCTCCAGTCCAGCTTCTTTTGAATATTTTAGCTCCCTTACTGTCAAATTTTCCGTCTGAAAAATAGTATTGATTTATGCTTTCGTCCTGTTCCATTTCAAAGACGTATTCCCCTTTTGGAATAAGAGGGGAAAATTCATAGCCGTTATCCTCCGCAAAGCTTTGAGCGTAGGAGTCGATATAGCCGTGAACTGTGGCAGAAGCGGACTGAAAGGAATCCGCACCAATGCTTTTTATTCCGCTGCCCAAGGTTATGCTTTTGATATTGACGCAGCCGTTAAAGGCGTGGTCGCATATTATCTGGGTGCTGTCCGGGCATGTCACGGTCTTTATGGACGGATTTTCAGGAGTTGAAATATCGTTTTCAGGATAAGTGAAAGCTCCGTCTGCAATGATCCTCACTCCGTCCGGAATGGTTATATCCTCTGACGCTCCTGTAAAGTCATAGAGTATATATCCGCTCAGTATCACAAAATCGTTATCGGCGGCTGAGTGAGCCTTTTTTTCAAAGGCTGTTCCGTAAAAGGAGTCCATGCAGATATATTCGATATTTTCCGGCAATGAAACCTGAGAAAGCTTGCTGCATCCCATAAATGCCGAGGGACCTATGGATTCAAGGCTTTTCGGAAGACTGACGCTTTTTATTCCGGTGCAGTCTGCAAATGCCGATTCTTCAATTGATTCGAGATTTTCTCCGAAGCTTACACTTATTATGTTGTCAAGTCCGGCAAATGCGCTTTTGGAAATAGCCGTTATCCTTGCGCCCTTGTATTCATCCGGTATAATTACCTCCGTATCACCTTCACTGCTTTCCATTCCGGTGATAGTCAGCGTTCCGTCCTCATTTGTGCTTGTTTTAAGTATAGCAGTCACTGCTCCGGCTTCACTTGGAGCTTTTGACATTATGATGATTCCGGCAAGGCATGCTATAATAACTCCTGCTCCGGCTAAAGCAGAAGCGATTTTTCTTGTATTGATCAACTTTTTCCTCCACAATAACCGTGAACGGATGTCCCCCGCCTCTTAGGCGGTGACCATCTGCGTCTTTCAGCAGGGGAATGAATCCCCTACTGAAACCCGAAGTGGCTTTTCCCCTTCGTTCACTTGTTGAATGACAGGGCGTTGCCCCTTATTGAATAAGTATATGCTTTTATTTTACTATCCCAAGCCGTATTTGTCAACTTTTCTTGACGGAAATTTATATAAGTGTTATAATAAATAAAAATCGTAAAACAGAGAGGGAACATTATTATGAAAATAAAAGCGCTTATGTGCATCGTATCAGCTTTTTGTATGCTTACAGCTTTTACGGCATGCTCTGACAAGGGCGGAAGCAGCAGTGAAAGCAGCAAGGCTGAAAGCTCCGCTGAGACGGCTAAGGAAGAATCAAAAAAAGAGATCACATTACCTACAAAATCTCCCGAGGCATTAGAAAAGCAGAAGGAACGCTTTTCAAAGGCAAGGGCAAATATGAAGGGAAGTTCAGGGGCGAAAGTAGGTATAAAGACTGGGGAAACTGTTATGAAAAAGTATTTCGAGTTCGGATGTTACGGAAGCGTTATACTCGATTCGGACTGGACTCTTGATTCTGCTGATGAAAGCGAAATTTCGGTGAATTTTGACTCATATCCTACAGTGCTTAAATATAAAACGGGAACGGATACCTGTACGGTGGTAGTTGAGGACGGCTGTGAAACAGAGGAGGCTTTTGCTGCAAATACCGAGGAAAGCTATAGGGCGGCGTTTGGCTCACAGTTTGACAGCATTGAGATCGACGAGTTTGAAAAGCTGACTATAGACAATGTGGATTCCTTTAAAATAGAGGCGGATGTTACCGCCGGCGGTATTGAGTTTGAGATGCTGCATATTCTTTCAAACAGCACTTCTGCTAACAAGACCGTTTCTATAATGCTCCTTGACAAGAGCGGAGAGACAGAGGATCTGTTTGACGATTTTGAGGAAGAGAATATAAACTATAAGGTGCCGCTTTACAGGGATAAGATAAAGACAGGCATGGACGATATAGAAAAAAAGATAAAGAGCGGAGAGCTTAAAAGATACAATGGGCCAAAGTTCACAGTGCCAAATAACTGATACAGGAGGGCAAAATGAAAAGAATAACAGCATTGTTTGCGGCGCTTATGTGCTGTGCTGCTATGTTTACGGCGTGCTCGGACAAGGGAAATACGAGTGAAGAATCAAAGCAGGAAAGCTCTGCGGCGGAAAGCACTGAGCCGGACGCATCAATGGAAAGCGCTGCCGGCACGACTAAGCGCACTTTAAGCGATGAAGAAAAGGGTGAGGGGAATATTATCACCGCTCCAAATATTACGAGAGCAGCAAAGCAGGCAAAGGAAAAGACGTTTAATATTGTCGGCGTGGGAGATCTTGTTCTTAACGAGGACTGGTCGGTTATTTCCGGAGGCGGAAACGGCAGCATTCCTTCAATAAATGAATATCCGGCAATTCTGCAATATAAAACAGGGACGGATACCTGCACCATAACAGTTGAGGACGGCTGTGAAACAGAGGAGGCTTTTGCCGCAAATACCGAGGAAAGCTACAAAGCGGTTTTCGGTGCAGCCTTTGACAGCATTGATATAGACGATTTTGAAAGGATCAATATAGATGGTGTTGATTCCTTTAAAATTGAGGCAGAGGTAGTTTCTCAGGGGATGGAGTTTGAAATGCTCCACATTCTTTCAAATGCAGAAAACTAAAATAAGACCGTTTCTATCATATTCCTTGATAACAGCGGAGAAACTGAGGATATGTTTGACGATTTTGAGAAGAAAAAGCTGAATTACAATCAATCCTTTATCAGAGGCAAAACTGCGGATGAGGCAGTTGATAGTCTGAGAGAGAAAAGAAAAGAAAGAGTCAGCATAGCAAGAAAACGAGCAAGTAGAAGAAAGAGGTAACTGAAAAATGAAGAAAAAATATGCTTTGATGGCGGCTCTTATGTGCGCTGTCATATCAATGTCCGCATGCGGAGATAAGAAAACCTCGTCCGGAAAGGTAGTTCCAGCCGAGACTCAGGCGACGACTGAGGCTTCGCCTGTTGAAACTGCACCTGAAACCGATCCTGTGGAGGATAGTCAGGCG
Organism: uncultured Clostridia bacterium; assembly: GCA_947586185.1. GTDB lineage: Bacteria > Bacillota > Clostridia > Oscillospirales > Ruminococcaceae > Porcipelethomonas. The sequence continues at coordinate 72,788 of CANPXN010000005.1, read as the reverse complement.
GTATCTGCCACGGGAAACGGAGAGTATGTCAGCGATGAGCTTAAAGGGCTCAGGGAAAAGGCATTTAAGGAGGACACGACCCTTTCTATGTATACCTGTAAGGCGTCTGTTACTATCCCAAAGGACTGGTTTCCTTATAATACAGTTGTACAGGATAACGCTTTAAACGGCTTCCCGGCGTTGTTTATGTATAACGATCCTAAGAACATTTTAACCATACAGGTTATGGACGGAAGCGCTGAAAAGGCTGTTTTTGACGCCTATAAGGAAGATGACATGTTTGAACAGTATACGTCGTCGTTTACAAATGTGGAAAGGCTTGGCTTTGAAAAGCTGGACATATCGGGGAATACTGCATATAAAATGAAATTTAAGGGAATAGGCGAAAATAAGGAGGGAGAGCTTGCGGATCCAGTTACGGCAACCTATCTTTTTGTAAACAGTGCCGATGAGGGCAAGGGCTACTTCATTGCTCTTATGTCCTATAATAGTAGCTGTGAGGATGTTTCTGACAATATTCAGAACATGATTTCTTTCCCGGATTAAATTATTGAAAGAGGTTTTTTAATTATGAAACTTGGTATGGTCGGACTTCCGAACGTAGGTAAAAGTACTTTATTTAATGCGCTTACTAATGCAGGAGCAGAATCGGCAAATTATCCGTTCTGTACAATCGAAAAGAATGTGGGCATCGTTTCCGTTCCTGATGAAAGGCTTGACGCTCTGGCAAATATGTACGATCCCGATAAGTTCACTCCTGCAACTCTCGAATTTGTGGATATTGCAGGACTTGTAAAGGGAGCTTCAAAGGGTGAGGGCCTTGGAAATAAGTTTCTTGGAGATATTCGTGAATGTGATGCGATAGTTCATGTTGTAAGATGCTTTGAGGATATTGACATTATCCATGTGGACGGAGAAATAAATCCTGCAAGGGATATTGAAACTATTAACTTAGAGCTTATTTTCTCCGATATAGAAATGGTTGACAGGAGGATCGACAGGACTAAGAAGCTTGCAAAGGGCGATAAGAAATACCTTGTAGAGGTCGATTTCCTTGAAAGACTTAAAGCTCATCTTGAAGCCGGAAAATCTGCAAGAGCATTTGATTTCACAGATGATGAAAGGGAGGCTATCAAGTCAACTCCTTTGCTTTCGGCAAAGCCTGTTATCTATGCGGCAAATCTTTGTGAGGACGACTTTGTAAATAACATTGAAACAAATGAGCATTTTAATGTTGTTAAGAAAATTGCCGAGGAAGAACATTCCGCAGTGCTTCCGATCTGTGCTCAGATCGAGGCGGAAATATCCGATATGGAGCCGGAGGACAAGGAAATGTTTCTGGGAGAGCTTGGACTCAAGGAGTCCGGACTTAACCGTATCATAAAGGAGGGCTATTCTCTTCTTGGGCTTATTTCCTATCTTACAGCAGGAAAGCCGGAGGTTAGGGCATGGACTATTAAAAAGGGCACTAAAGCTCCTCAGGCAGCGGGAAAAATACATACCGACTTTGAGAAGGGATTTATCCGTGCAGAGGTTATAAGCTTTGAAGACTTAATGGCAAACGGCTCAATGGCGGCTGCAAAGGAAAAAGGCCTTGTAAGGCTTGAGGGTAAGGATTATGTTATGCAGGACGGGGATATCGTTCTGTTCAGGTTTAATGTGTGATAGATGAAATTCAGATAAAACGAGCTGCTGCACTTCATTTAGTGCAGCAGCTCGTTTTTATGTTATCTTTTTACACATATTTATTTTCTAATTTTTTCTCTATCTGTATATATCTATCTAATATTAAGGGGGAGTTATACGCTTTTATTAAACCTCTCGTCTTGTGAAGCCGTCCCAGGCAGTGAGAAGGAATATTACCATGTGGACGCCTATTACACAGAGCGCTGATGTTACGGTCTGTCCTGAGAACAGTGAATTTCCTGACATTATTGAAGCAAGGTTTGTGTTTGCAAATATCAGGTATCTGCCCCAGTCAAGTCCAAACTGCTGCATTATAAGCAGAATTGTATTTCCGCCGAACATCGCCATAACGCTTATGCCGATCGCAAGTGCAGAGCTTCTTAAAAGAGAGGATATTGCGAAGCCGAGAGTTGCCATTACGACCATGCTTGTGCTGCTGAGCAGATAGATCTTTAACACATATATAAAGCCCGGCAGCTCTTTGACAGCTCCGTCAACCACTGAAAGGTACGATGCGTCAAGATTTGAAGCGCCGAATATGATCATTGACATCAGGCAGGAGAGTATGTATAAAACAGCAATAAGTGCGTATCCCAGTGAAATTGAGGTCGCATACTTCGACATAAGGATTTTCCAGCGCTTTACAGGATTTATAAGCAGGAATTTGATCGTTCCCTGTGAAAATTCACTTGATACGATACCGCCGGCAATGATGATCGTAATTAAGCCGATCAATGAAACAAGGCTGCCGGTGGAGGTGAATACCGACCAAAAATCGAAGTCGTTAGGATTTTCAAGATTTTCGTGCTCAGAAATGTCATACTCAACATTGTTTGCAAGTCTATATTCATAAAGAAGCTTGTTGTTCATAAGCTTTGAATATTCATTTACATCAATAGCTTCTCCTGCGGCTTTACTTGCGTCCATCTCGGCAATGCTTAATTTTGTTCCGCAAAGCTGATTTGCTACGCTGTATTGCCAATTGTCCTCGTCAGGCTCTATTTCGTTGTCCATAAGATATTTGTATAATTCCTGATGACTTGCCTTTTCAGTATCGCTTACTACGCTCAGGTCGTAGTCGTAAAGGTCATGAGTCGTCTGCAAAAAGCCCTTCCAGTCGCTGTTTTTTATCTCGTTTTCATAGTCCGAAACGACCTTGGCTCTCTGGCTCTCATCAAGGCTGTATGCTGCTCCGTCGTCATTCTTGACCTCGAACATATTTGAAGCGGCTTCCCACTTCCAGCCGTCCGTCAATTTATTGTCTATGAAGTATTGCAGTCTTTCGACCTCCTGCTCCCAGCCCTCTGTCTTGACGTCCTTTAAGCGTTCGATATCGTTTTTGTAATCGTCCAATATAGTATAATCTGAACGATAACTGTCATACTGAGACATCTGCCATTCAATGAACTTTGCCATAAAAGGATATCCGACTGCGCAGACAGCGAACAGAGCAAGTATTACCCAAGTGCTGACCTTTCTAAAAATCTTAATATATTCATTTTTTATAAGCCTTAAAAACTTACCCAATCTGATTACCCCCTGACTTTGTAAGCTCAATGAAGACATCCTCAAGCTTTTTATTTTCAACCGGTGAAACGGTTCCAAGCTTTATACCCCTTGTTACGATCCTTGCTGTTATATCATAAAGCTCGTCTTTGATATGATCCCTGCTGAGGAAAACTCCTATATGCTCGTCGTCGCAGATAAGCTTGTCGGCAGGCTCTATAAAGTCCAGAGCCTCCAGCGCCTTATCGCAGTCAGAAACGTTTATTATGTACTGCTGTTTTTTGCCGTTTGAGGATGAGATCATCTCCTCAACGCTGTGAACACTTATAAGCTTTCCGTTTACAATAATGCCTACTCTGTCGCACATAAGCTCCATTTCTGACATAAGGTGGCTTGAAACGATAACGCATATGTTTTCCTTGTGAGCTAAGTTTTTGAGAATGTCACGAAGCTCCTTGATTCCGGCAGGGTCAAGACCGTTTGTAGGCTCATCAAGGATCAGCAGCTTAGGCTTATGGAGTATCGCCTGAGCAACGCCAAGACGCTGACGCATACCAAGGGAGTATTTGCTTACCTTGTCGTTTATGCGGTTTTTAAGGCCGACTATCTCGACAACCTCCTGAATGCGCTTTTCATCGACTCCGCCTCTCATACGGGCATACTGCCTGAGATTCTGAAGTCCTGTAAGATGCTTGTAAAGCTCAGGATTTTCAACGATTCCGCCGATTTGCGCCATTGCCTTTTCAAAGTTCTTGTTAACGCTTGTTCCGCCGATCTGGATATCGCCGCTCTCAAGCCTTAAAAGACCAACGGCTATTTTAATGGTAGTAGTTTTTCCTGCGCCGTTAGGACCTAAAAATCCGAAGACCTCGCCGGGATATGTTTCAAAGCATATGTCATGAAGTATCTGTCTTTTGCCGAAGTTTTTATTCAGGTGTTCAATTTTTAATGCAGGCGTCATGCTTCATCCCCTCCGTCTTCTATAGTATGGATCTGTGTGTTCCAGCCCCAGCTGTCGGCATAGGTAAGCTTCCACTTGCCGCTTTCCTTTTTCATATAGATAGTATAGCTGCCGTTAATTTCAATCTGTTTTTTGGCATTGTTCAAAGAAAGCGCCTCACCGCTGTAATCCATGTCGTTAGGGGTGGATGGCAGAGCCGGACTTAAAATGTACGGGTTTCCCACATAATCCGCAACTATCTGGCATTCAAGGGAAACCTTTACGCCGTCCGGACCGTTTTTGGAAATGCTGCTTTGGTTCCAGTTGATTTCCGGAGTCCACTTTGTAACATAGCCTATGCCGTCCTTGGTTTCGGAATCCGTATCTTTCTCTTTAAGCAGATCCAGTGAAGAACGGTATTCGCTTTTGTTGAAGCCGTAATAATTTCCGTCGTCATCTCCCTCATAGGTCCAGTACTGATTTACGTTTTTTTCGATCTTGTTGTCGATCTCCGTTGACTGGGCGTTTGTGAGTTTTGTTATGTCGATACTTTGAAGCTCCTGTGGAGTTACCGCAAGCTCACCTAAAGAGTCAACATATTCAGTTACGGCATTTTTGATTTCTGGTTTGTTTTTTTTGAACGCTGCCGTATCGGCTATAACGAAAATTATAAAGCCAATAAGAACGATACCGCCGAGAACAAGTCCACGGTTCATGCGTTTAAAAAATGCAGCCATTTGATCATCTCCTCTGTTTTATTTGTGTTATGTGTACTATGGTGATTAGAACACCTTACGAATTGTATTATACACCATAGTACAGCCATTGTCAATAGGTAAAGAAAAATTTTTTTAAATTTTCTGAAATTTTTTGTATAAGCGTAGTTTTCAGGAATATTGTATGTACATTTTATATAAAATATAAATGCGAAAGTATTACAAAACGGATAAAAATTTTTAAATCACTTGTTAAATGACGAAAATTAGGTTATAATATAAAATATAAAGAAAGGAGCTGAGTGCAATGTGTGATAAAACAATGACTTTTTCTGTTAACGATGAAAAGGAGATTGAGCTTAAAAGAAATCTTACGATTGTATACGACGCTTTGATCCAGAAGGGCTACAATCCTATAAATCAAATAGTAGGTTATATTCTTTCAGAGGATCCGACATACATAACCACATACAACAATGCGAGAAGCATAATACGTCACATTGACCGTGATGAGCTTCTTCAGGTTCTGGTTAAATCCTATCTTGACGATTAAAAGCTTTTACATGCTCTGATATGGGCCGGTATGGGGAATGCGTTTCCTTATGCCGGCTCAGATTTTTTCAGAATGTTCCGGGCGTAATTTTTGTTTGAGGAGCCATAATATTAGTGCCGGAGAAAATCCGGCAGAGGTGGCGCAATGAAAATAAAAAGCATAATTTTTGCGGCTGTACTTTTTTGTTCTGTAAGCTTCAGCATGAATGCGGGGGCATATTCCTGTGAAAAAAAGGGATACGGACAGGGAACAGCCGTTGACAGCGGAAACTGTCCTACAGGAGCTGCTGATTTTAACAATGCGAACAGACAGTACGACGCCTATGCGCTGACAAGCGAGGAAAACAGAATAATCCTGACCTTTGATCAGGGCTATGAAAACGGATACACTGCGCCTATACTTGATACGCTTAAAGAAAAGAATGTAAAGGCGATATTCTTCCTTACGGGGGATTACGCCAAAAAAGAAGATAAGCTTGTACAGAGAATGATAGACGAAGGACACGTTATAGGAAACCATGGTATGACCCATGCGTCAATTCCTGAGCTTTCGGATTCTGAAATAGAAGAAGAAATAATGAGCCTTCACAACTTCATTTTAGATAAGTACGGCTATGAGATGCAGTATTTCAGACCTCCATGCGGAGAATATTCCGAACAGTCCCTTGCGGTAACGAAGGAGTTGGGCTATAAGACCCTATTCTGGAGTTTTGCCTATGTTGACTGGAAAACCGATGCACAGCCTGAACCCGGAGAGGCTCTTGAAAGAATTTCCGGAGCCGGACACAGCGGCGGCATATATTTGCTCCATTCGGTTTCGGCTACAAATGCACAGGTGCTGGGGGATGCAATAGACAGCCTGAGAAGTAAAGGATTTGTATTATAAAAAAGGGAGGCGTTAAGCCTCCCTTTTAACTAGTTAAAAAAATCTTTTTATCAACATTGCTGCATGCTGTGAAAAGCCTCGATGATTTGTTAAGTACGATCTGCTTGCTTCTCCTATTGAGATAGCGTAAATTATAAATAATATAGTAAAGAGCAAACCAATCGACGATGTTATGATTCCTGCCAAAGCCATACCCTGACCGCCGGAGCCTTTGCTTTTCGCAACGATTCCGAAGATAAGTCCCAGTATAGCGCATGGTATTGATATAATGAAGTAGCAGGAAGTCACAAGACAGATAATTCCCAGAACCATTGAAGCGATAGAAAGTCCGGAGCTTTTCTTTTCAGGCTGCATGTTATAACCGTTGTTATAAGGGTAAGGGTTTCCATAGTTCTGATACTGATTCTGCATATATTGGGGATTGTAGTTAGGCTGACCCGTATTTGGGTTATATCCTCGATTATATGGATTCTGATATGGCTGACCATACTGCTGACCCGGATTTGTATAAGGATTCTGCCCCTGCTGCATATTCGGATTGTACTGCCTGTTCATGTTTTGCTCAGGGTTAGGTGTAGGAGCAGGTGATGAATAAGGTGACGAAGTAGATGATGGGGAAGGTGACGGAGTGGATGACGAGGAAGGTGATGGAGCGGATGACGGAGAAGGTGACGGAGCGGATGACGGGGAAGGTGACGGAGCGGATGACGAGGAAGGTGATGGAGCAGGTGGCGGCGTAGGCTTAGATTCTATTCCCGGCATACTGCTCATATAGGGATTTTGCGTCTGCTGAGGCTGAGCAGAGCCGGACTGATTTTCAGGATTCGGAGGTGTTGTGTTCTGAGTGTTTTCTGTTTTATCAAATTCCATATATGTATCTCCTTTTTTTAATGTTTAAAATATACCCTATGCTAATTATACTGGTCGTGGGGAATAAAGTCAAGCTAAACCGGAGCGATTTGGGGTATAAAATTTCTGATTATGTAATAAACTGTCATAAAAACGCCGAAGCATATCCAGAACGCCGGTTTCCGGGGAATAAGACGAATGTTTTTCCCGAATGCCGAAGAAACAAATTCTATGTACAGAAGAAGCAATAACAATGCAAGTATGGGGATCGTAATGTTATTTCTCAGTGAAAGAAGAACATGCCCGTGCATAAGCGCTCTAAGGCTTCTTGAATTTCCGCAGCCGGGACAGTAGATTCCGGTAGTGACATAAATAGGACAGGAGGAGAGCTTTAATATTATTTTTGTAAGAGTCTCCTTAAAAATAATTATTGCCAGCCCCAACACAGGAGGACCGGCAATAACAAGAAATTTTTTCCTCATGAAAATCAGTAATCAATACCCATTTCGTCGAGAATGGAAGCGCCTATAATTGTAAGGATAATGTAAACAGCGATAGCAATGATACTGCATACAACGCCGGCAATAGCCATTCCTTTGCCAGGCTTGTTCTTTCCGATGTTAACACCGCCGAGAACAATACTGATTATTCCACCCGGAATACAAACGTAAGGAATGCAGAAAAGTACCAGTGAAATAATACCAAGTACCATTGAAGCAACGCCAAGACCTGAACCGCCGTTCTGAGGAGGCATGTCGTTTCCGCCCTGATTCTGCATCTGATTCATTTCGTCCATTAGTCTAACCCCTTTGATATGTATTTTTCTTTAAATCAGTTCACAGATATGTTCTGTGTTCTGAATAAAAAGCGTGTTGCAGTCGAAAAGCGACTATAATAACATAATTATACAATTTTTTGACAAAAATGTCAATGCTTTATCACTCGCATTTTACACAAAAAACATGCGTTTTTTCTATACTATTTATATGTATGAAAGGTGGGGAATATTTTTCACTCCCAAAAGACGTGGAACTGGTGGATACCATATAATACAACAGCCGTAAGTATAACACTGCCGGCAATAGCAATGCTGCTGCAAACGATGCCGGCAATGGCAAAGCCCTTACCCTGATTTTTCCGGTATATGCTTACGCCGCCAAAAATAATTCCGCTTATTCCGAGCACAAGGCAATAGTTTATAAAGCAGATAGTGAGCAGTGAAATAATGCCGAGCACCATTGAAGCAATGGAAAGGCCTGAGCCGCCGCTTTTATGAGGGGTGTTTTCGTCCTGATTTTGAATTTGATTCATTTCGTCCATTAGTCTTACCACTTTAATATGTATTTTTATTTGGTTTTATGATATAATTATACTGTCTTCTGACAAGAATGTCAATGCACTTGACTTTTATTTTACATAAAACGTACATTGTTTCTATACTATTCATATGTATGAAAGGGAGAAAATATCTCCCTTTACGATTTTAGCCGCAGCAGCCTGTGCGTCTTTCAAATGAGTTGCAGTCCGTACATTCCGGAACTGTAGGATCAGCTTCATGAGTGCCGACCTTGATCATATCGAGTGAGCAGTAGTCCTCGTTTACGCAGTTGTGCTGGCACTGCTTAACTGTGCAGTGGATGTTAGAATTCTTCTTCTTTGTTTCCATTTTATATCAGCCTTTCTGAAATAATTATTCTCTGTCTTAATCTGAGAACAGTTATATTATAACCGCTGCTTCAGGCAATATACCGCTTTGGAACAATTAAAATCAATTAAAAAGCGGATGAAAATAACGCATTTTATATACAAACATACAAAAATTCGGGATTCGTATTGACTTTAACGTTTAAATTTGTTAACATGTTTAATATAGCTTACATTAACTTTGCTTATTTTTAATGAAAAGAAGATTATATGGGAGGAAAATTTATGTCAGAGAACAATGAGAATTTTGAATCATTATCTCAGCAGCCTGATGTTTCAGGTGCAGAGGTTATTTCCGGCGTTGAAACTGCGGTAAAGAAAAAGAAGCCGATAGTACTTATTATAGTTATTATCCTTGCTGTTCTTGCGGCAGGAAGCGCAGCTGCTTACAATTTTGTACCGACTGTAAAGAATGCAGTTAAGATGCAGCTTAATGACCCTGAGGATTATTATCTCTGGGTTGAAGAAGAAAACATGAGCGATACTATCGACTCTGTTTCAGAGGCATATGGTAAGATGTTAAAGCCTCAGGGCGTTGAAATGGAGCTTAAAGCAGACCTTGAAAAGGACACTATTGACAGTCTTCTTTCAGGAATGACTGATCCATCAGGCGCAGGCGTTCCGTTTACTGTTCCGAAAAATGTTTCAATAAAATTTGTTTCCGGTCAGGATAAAGATTCAGCTTCTGCAGTTATGTCTGTAAACGCTGACGATAAGGCTCTTGCTACCCTCGATATGCTTGGAAGATTCGAGGACGGAGCATATTATTATAAGGTTCCTGAACTTTCAGACGGCGTTATAAAAGTAAATCTCAGCGACATCATGGATAAAGCAACACAGGACGCACAGATAACTGCTGATAATCCAATGTACAGCATGATGGAGTCACTCAAGGCTATCACGAAGAATCCTTATTCACTGGAAGAATACCTTTCAGAAAAGGAGCTTAATGAGCTGCTTACAAAATACTCAAAAATCGTTTTTGAGAACATGTCCGACGTTGAATTGAAGAAAGGCGAAAAGTGCGAAGCAGGCGGACTTGAAACCGAATACAATGCGCTTTATGCCTATATTGATACAGGCGTTGCTCAGGCGATCGCCGAGGACGTTTTAAAGGAAGCTAAAAGCGATAAGACAATTATAAAGCTTGTTGAAAAGTTCGGACTCTCCACAGAGGACGAATACAAGAAGGCTGTTGATGAGCTTCTTGGTCAGCTCAGCGATGTAGGTTCCATCGAAGGCGGAAAGACCTTTGCAACACTTATTACATATGTTGACTCAAAGGGCGTAATCCAGGGAAGAATGCTTGATATTGCCGAGCTTGAAGGCGAAGAGATAGGCTATTTAAACGTTAAGGACGGCAAGGACGTTTCATGCGAGATCAATTTTGTAGCTGAAGGCGAGGGCATAAGCGCTGTTGTCAATGCTGCTGAAAACGGAGATAAGTATTCGGGTGATATTACTGTAAAGGTTATTGGCGAGGATATTAAGGATGCTGTTGATACAGCCGAATCCGATTATGAACTCGGCGGCGTTACAGCTGACGAGGACGGAGAGCCGGCTCTTACATCTACTGATGAGACAGCATTTACAGTTAACTTTAAGGATTATGAGGTCGTAAACGAGGATAAGGGCTATTGCAAGGGCGAATTTACTATTGACCTTTCAGCCTTTGATCTGGGCGGTTTTACTTTGAAGCTCGATTCAGACGGCAAGCAGCAGTCTGTATCAACTGATATAACTGTTGAAGATACAAAGTATGCGGCAGTTACTATTTCATGGAAAGAATCTGACAAGACTTCTGTTTCAAGCATAGACCCTGAAAGCGCAACGATTTATAACTTTACAGCTGACGGCGCAGAGCTTCAGAAATATCTTGAAAGCGCAAAGCTTGATGATTTTGTGAAGAATATTGGTTCTGCTTTTGGCATGAGTGATGATCTGATTAACGGTTTGCTCAGTGAGATGAACGGCGTTCAGGCTCCGGGATATGACGATACTGATGATTTTGACGATTTTGATGACGATTTCAATGATGATTTAGATGGCGATTTAGATGATGACTTAACCAATGTGCCGGATGAGGATGATTTCGGTTACGGCAGGGAAGAGGTAGAGTACGATTTCAATAAGCTCGAAACCGTATATAACGGAAAGACTGTTAAGCTTCCATGCAAAATCGACGGAATATTTGATCTCGTAAATACAAGCGATGTTGGCAAGATTGAGCCGAATTTTACTGAATATCTTACATCTGACGATTACTCATTTTCTGTTATCGCCGGAAATCAGAGTGATACAGCAGCGGATATTAAGGACTGCACGACATGCGGTATCGTAGTGTACAGCAATGGAACAGGCGCAGCTCCTAAGGCTGATTTTAAGGTAAACGGTTTCGGTATCGGCAGCAACATTGAGGAAGTTGCACAAGCTTTCGGTGCTAAGCTTGATGAATCTATCGACTTGGGAAGCATTACGATAACTGATTCAAATTCAGATTTGAATAATCTTTCATTCAGCTATGTGGATGGAGTAGTTTGTCAGGTTTCATACAGCATATATAAATATTAATTTTTAAGGCAATACCACACAAAGCCGTAAGGTTTATTTTGTGTGGTGTTGCCTTTAATTTAAAGCAGCGGACATGCGGATTATCCGGTATGTCCGCTGTTTTTTGTTTTGGAAACGCTTTGGAGAATTTCCTCGAAAAATGCGTTGACAAAGAAAATAGTCCATGTTATAATTTTAACAAAGAAATAGAGAACTCAAATTTATTAAGGGGCTTACCCGTCATATAGGAGAGGGAAAGGAGTGTTCAGCGAGGGATCACAGCATTCACTGAATACGAAAATGGTATCCCCGCCTAAGAGTCAGGGAAATCTTAGCCTAAATTATCAATTATGGAGGTATAATATGAATATTTATGTTTGTGTCGGAAGCTCATGTCACCTCAGAGGTTCAGGAAAAATCGTGGAGCTTATCAAGGCTGCTTTAAAGGAAAACGGTCTTGAAGAAAAGGTCAATCTTGCAGGAGCATTCTGCCTCGGAAAGTGTACTGAGGGGGTTTCCATTAAGGTTGACGACGAAGTTATCTGCGGCGTCTGTCCTGATAATTTCGATGAAGTGTTCAAAAAGTATGTTCTTGACAGAATTTAATTTGCTAAGAAAGGAGTGCGGCGTTTTTCGTCAGGAAAACGAATATTATGAAGGATTATTTACAGCTTAATAAGCTTAACTGCAAAAACTGCTATAAGTGTATCAGACACTGTCCGGTAAAGTCTATAAAATTTTCGGAAAACCGGGCGAATATTATTAAGGATGAGTGTATACTCTGCGGAACATGTTTTGTCGTATGTCCGCAGAATGCAAAGGAGATCAGAAACGACGTTGACAGCGTAAAGGCAGCAATGGCTGAGGGTAAAAGAGTTGTTGCAAGCGTTGCTCCTGCCTTTGCGGCAAATTATGAGGGCGTAAATATAGAATCCATGAGAAATGCTCTTAAAAAGCTTGGTTTCTACTATGCTGAGGAAACAGCTGTCGGCGCTCAGATCATTACGGAGGAGTATGAGAAGCTTATTGATAAGGGAGAACAGGACGTTATAATTTCTTCCTGCTGCCATTCGGTAAATACCCTTATACAGAAGTATTACCCGGAGGCTCTGAAGTATCTTGCGCATGTTCTTTCACCTATGCAGGCTCATTGTCAGAAGCTAAGGGAAGAAAATCCGGGCTGCTATACAGTGTTTATAGGTCCCTGCATCTCCAAAAAGGATGAGGCTGAGAGCTATAAGGGATATGCCGATACGGTTCTTACCTTTGAGGAGCTTTCACAGTGGATGGAGGAAAGCGGAGTTGAATTTGAGCCTGCCGAGGAGGAATTTCCTAAGTGCCTTACAAGGCTTTATCCTGTATCCGGCGGCATACTGCGCACAATGACAAAAAGAAACGAAAAGTACAGCTACATAGCCGTTGACGGTACTGAAAACTGCATAAACGCTCTTAAAGATATTTCTGAGGGTAAGCTTAAAAACTGCTTTGTAGAAATGTCCTCCTGTGCCGGAAGCTGCGTGGGCGGTCCTTCAATGAACAAACGTCGTTTACTTGTTACGGATTATGTTGCAGTGGACAGATATTCCGGAGAGGGCAGATATGACGTTTCCGCTCCGGATGAGGGCAAGCTTGAAAAGGAATTTTCCGGAAATCTTCTCCACAGAGCTATGCCGAGCAACAGGATCATTGAGGAGATACTGCACAAAATGGGCAAGACATCTCCGGAACAGGAGCTTAACTGCGGAAGCTGCGGATACAACACTTGCCGTGAAAAGGCTGTTGCCGTATATCAGGGCAAGGCTGACTTCACAATGTGTCTGCCGTTTTTAAAGGATAAAGCGGAGTCGTTCTCTGACAAGATCATAACAAATACTCCTAACGGCATTATTGTGCTTAACGAGGAGCTTGAAGTCCAGCAGATAAACAAGGCTGCATGCAGCATTATGAATATCAAGGATCAGAGCGATATTCTCGGCTCTCCGGTTGTAAGAGTTTTAAATCCTACTGAATATATTAATGTTATAGATACAAAAAGAAACATACACGACAAGAAGATATTCCTTGCCGAATATGGAAAATATATTGAGGAAACTGTAATATATGACCCTGATTATCACATTGTAATGAGTATTATGCGTGATATCACAAACGAGGAAAGAGAACGTACAAAGCGTAACGATCTCTGCAACAATACAATTGACGTTACTGACAGGGTAATTGAAAAGCAGATGAGAACGGTTCAGGAAATTGCGTCCCTGCTGGGTGAAACCGTAGCTGAAACAAAGGTCGCTCTGAACAATCTGAAGGAGAGTCTTAGCGATGAATAATCTTTGTACGAATGTCGGCTATTACAGCATAAATAAGTTCGGCGAGCAGCTCTGCGGCGACAAGGTTGAAATAATTGAAAAAGGCGATAACTATACGGTTATGGTTCTTGCAGACGGTCTCGGCAGCGGCGTTAAGGCTAATATCCTTTCAACGCTTACTTCAAAGATAATTTCCACTATGATGGCAAATGAAATGAGCATTGAGGAATGCGTTTCCACAATTGCCGCAACTCTTCCGGTATGTGAAGTGAGAAAGGTCGCCTATTCCACTTTTACGATCATAAGGGTTATTGATAACAGGGAAGCTGAGATAATCCAGTATGACAATCCTCATGTTATATTGCTGAGAAACGGCAAAAACTACGATTACGACAAAACCTCCTTTGAAGCCGGTGGAAAAACAATATACCGCTCAAAAATACAGCTGTGTGAAAACGATGTCTTTATCGCAATGAGCGATGGAGCTATCTATGCCGGAGTCGGTATGAGTATGAACTTTGGCTGGAAAAGAGAAAACATAATAAGATACATTGAAAAGCTGTATGAGGACGATTACAGCGCAAAGGCGATCTCCACAATAATTCTTGACGAATGCGACAGGCTCTATGGGAGGGAACCGGGAGATGATACCACAATAGCCGCTGTTAAGATAAGAAGACGTAAACCGGTAAATCTTTTGTTCGGTCCTCCGTCAAATCCGGCGGATGTAAACAAAATGATGTCACTGTTTTTCTCCAAGGAGGGAAAGCATATTGTAAGCGGCGGTACGACCTCCACCCTTGCTGCCGAATTTTTAGGTGAAAGCGTTGTTTCCGACCTTGATGACATGGACCCTGAGATACCGCCGATCGCAACTATAAAGGGCGTTGACCTTGCAACGGAGGGAGTTATCACTATAAGCCGTGTTCTCCAGTATGCCCAGAGCTATATCGGTGACAACGAGCTTTACTATGACTGGAGCACAAAAACGGATGGAGCGTCACGAATCTCAAGAATACTTTTTGAGGAGGCTACTGATATAAACTTTTTCGTTGGGCGAGCAATAAATCCTGCCCATCAGAATCCTAATCTGCCAATAAATTTCAGCATAAAAATGCGTCTTGTTGACGAGCTGTCCGACGCATTGAAACAAATGGGAAAGAAGATAAAGGTTATCTATTTTTGATTTTTTGTTCGGAGGTATGTAATGAGAAAATTTGACACACAGGTTCAGTATCTGAAATATAAGGTATTAAGAGAAGTTGCAAGATATGCTTTTGAAGACAGGCTTTTGGACTGTTTTACTGAGATCCCGGAAATTGTTGTTAAAGGCAAGGAATCCACCATGCGCTGCTGCGTGTACAAGGAAAGAGCTATTGTAGGCGAAAGAATCAAGCTGGCAATGGGCGGAGATAAAAAGAATCCTAATGTGATCGAGGTAATAGATATAGCCTGCGACGAATGTCCGGTAAGCGGATATAACGTAGTTGCCGATATATGCAGAGGCTGTATCGCTCATCGCTGCGAAGACGCATGTGCAAAGGGTGCAATTGAATTTGACGAAAATCTGAAAAGTCACATTAACAAGGACAAGTGTGTTGAATGTGGAAGATGTGCAGCAGTATGCCCTTACGGCGCTATTGTAAGCAGAAAAAGACCTTGTGAAAGATCATGCAAGGTCAACGCAATACATATGGGTAAGGATAAATGCGCTGAAATTGACAACGGAAAGTGCATCTCCTGCGGCGCATGCGTTTATCAGTGTCCGTTCGGAGCTGTTGTTGACAAGTCATTTATTCTTGATGTAATAGATATGCTCAAGGGAAGCGAAAACAATACAAAATATAAGGTTTATGCAGTCGCAGCTCCTGCGATATCCAGTCAGTTTTCTTATGCAAAATTAGGTCAGGTAGTAACGGCAATAAAGAAGCTTGGCTTCCACAGCGTTGTAGAGGCGGCTCTCGGTGCGGATATGGTAGCATATTCTGAGGCAGCCGAGCTTAAAGAAAAGGGATTTCTCACAAGCTCCTGCTGTCCGGCATTTGTTGACTATATCCATAAGCAGTTCCCGGATATGGTGGAGCATATTTCTCATAACCTTTCTCCTATGGCAACAATTTCAAAATATATTAAGGAAACAGACCCTACGGCAAAAATCGTGTTTATCGGCCCTTGTACAGCAAAGAAAATGGAATTTCAGAAGGAAGAGGTCAGACCTTATGTTGACAGCGTTATCACATTTGAGGAGCTTCAGGCGCTGTTTGACAGCCGTGATATGGAGATCAATACCTTTGAGGAGGACGTTCTGGACAACGCCTCCTACTACGGCAGGATCTTTGCAAGAAGCGGAGGTCTTTCAGACGCTGTGGCTCAGGCTCTCAAGGAGCATGGTATCGAGGACTTCAAGGCTGACCCTATTGCATGCGACGGTATAGAGGCATGCAGAAGTGCGCTTTTAAGAGCTTCCAAGAATGTTCTGCCTAACAATTTTATCGAGGGTATGGCTTGTACAAACGGCTGTATCGGCGGAGCTGGATGTCTTACTCACGGAGTAAAGAACAAGAGCGAGGTCGATAAGTATGGAAGAGAGGCTATGGAAAAGACTATAACAAGCGCAATTGGATTTGCTAAAAAATAAGAAGAGAAGTTCTGATTTTTCCGACCCGATGTTTTATCGGGTCGGATTTGCTGAGGGGGTAAATTTATGACATGGCAGTATAAGTTTTTAAAATGGAGCAGCCTTGTGTTTATGATCTTTTCTGTTGTTATGGCGGTTTCCGGTATTATATGTTTCCTTTTCTTTAAGAATATGGACATACTTAAACACCTTGAGGAAATAGAGGGCAGAGGCGCAGACGCAGTATGGGAGGGCATACTGACTATTTTGGCATATATGTTTGCGATCGCTTTCAGGTGGAGCGCCGGTTTTTATCTTACAGTCAATATAATCGGAGTTGTGCTAATAATAGTTGCATGGTGCGCTTATTTTATCTCCCACAGTACGACTGTGGCGCTTTCTACAGGTATTACCGGATTCTGTCTTATATACTTTACTCATTATCTTATATGGGCATATTTAATGTTTGCAATCATTTTTAAGGTATCACTGTTTTGGGCTGAGATATATTACTTTGTTTCCACGTCTGTCAGCTCGGTATGCTTTACCACTTTGATCGTAAGCTTTATAATGAACGCTGTTACACAGAATCGCAGGAAGAAGCTTTCAGCTATGCCATATGGGTACTAAGGCAATTGATATATTGCAACTTCAGCTTATTTTATCCGTCTTTTAGGCGTTGAAAATCTTAAAAATAAATTTTTTCCAAAAAACTATTGACAAATTGGAAATGATGGTATATAATAAAACCTACAAAGTCGATAGGCTTTATAGGAGGAAGAAAATGAAACCATTATTTTTGAAGCGATGTTACAGCTGTCGAATGTGCGGATCATACAGATGTTTATTGAATTAACCAAAATCACAACGACAGAGAGGTAACTAAAAATGAGTACAATAGATGAAAGAAAATTAAGATTTGAAACAAGACAGCTTCATGTGGGACAGGAAAATCCTGATCCGGCAACTGATTCAAGAGCAGTTCCGATTTATCAGACCACGTCCTATGTCTTTAAAAACAGTGACCATGCGGCTGCAAGGTTCGGACTTCAGGATGCCGGAAATATTTACGGAAGACTTACAAACTCTACTCAGGACGTTTTTGAGAAGAGAGTGGCGTCTCTTGAGGGAGGTACGGCGGCTCTGGCAGCAGCCTCCGGTGCGGCAGCGATAACATATACTTTCCAGGCTTTAGCACGCCAGGGTGAAAACATTGTTGCAGCCAAAACGATCTATGGCGGCACATATAATCTTCTTGCCCATACCCTTCCCCTTTACGGAATTACCGCAAAGTTTGCCGATCCGGACAGTATAAGCGAGATAGAAAGCGCCATAGACGAAAATACAAAGGCTCTGTTTGCGGAAACTCTCGGAAACCCTAATTCAAACGCAGCGGATATTGAAGTCTTGGCTGAGATTGCTCACAGGCATGGCATTCCTCTTGTGATAGACAGTACCTTTGCAACCCCTTACCTTGTACGCCCTATAGAATATGGGGCAGACATCGTGGTTCATTCAGCAACGAAGTTTATAGGCGGTCACGGAACCTCCCTTGGCGGTGTGATCGTTGACGGCGGAAGCTTTGACTTTGGCGCATCGGGAAAATATCCTTGGATATCAGAACCGAATCCGTCCTATCACGGGGTAAGCTTTACTGAGGCAGCCGGTGATGCAGCATTTGTTACATATATAAGAGCTATCCTTTTAAGGGACACCGGAGCAGCAATTTCGCCATTTAATGCTTTTCTGCTTTTGCAGGGGCTTGAAACCCTTTCACTCAGAGTTGAAAGACATGTTGAAAATGCTCTTAAAGTTGTGGAGTATTTAAGCAGTCATCCTCAGGTTGAGGCTGTTCATCATCCGTCACTGGAAAGCGAGCCGAGTCATAAGGTATACAGTAAATACTTCCCGAATGGCGGAGGTTCGATATTTACTTTTGAGATCAAGGGCAGCGACAGAACTGCAAAGGACTTCATAGATCATTTGCAGGTATTTTCTCTTCTTGCAAATGTTGCAGATGTTAAGTCCCTTGTGATACATCCGGCTTCCACAACTCATTCTCAGCTCAGCACAGAGGAGCTTTTGGAGCAGGGCATAAAGCCGAATACTATAAGGCTTTCAATCGGTACAGAGCATATTGACGATATAATATATGACCTTGAAGAAGCATTCAGGGCTGTAAAATAAGCCGTATTACGGCAGAATGGAGATTTTATTATGGCTAAGGTTTATAAGGACGTTACAGAGCTTATAGGCGGAACTCCTATTTTGGAGCTTTCACGCTATTCAAAGTCCCAGGGGCTTGAAACGAGCCTTTTGGGAAAGCTTGAATACCTTAATCCGGCAGGAAGCGTTAAGGACAGAGTAGCGCTTTCCATGATAGAGGACGCAGAGAAAAAGGGACTTTTAAAGCCAGGAGCAGCGATCATTGAGCCTACAAGCGGAAACACAGGCATAGGCCTTGCAGCAGTTGCTGCCGCAAGAGGCTACAGAGCGATCATGACTATGCCGGAAACTATGAGCATTGAGAGAAGAAATTTGCTTAAGGCATACGGTGCGGAAATAGTGCTTACCGACGGAGCAAAGGGTATGAAGGGAGCAATCGAAAAGGCTGACGAGCTGAACAGGGAAATTGAAGGCTCGGTGATTTTAGGACAGTTTGTGAATCCTGCAAATCCAGCGGCTCATCTTGCTTCGACAGGTCCTGAGATATGGGAGGACACCGACGGAAAGGTGGATATATTTGTTGCAGGCGTCGGAACAGGAGGAACTATTACCGGTGTGGGAAAATATCTGAAATCAAAGAATCCGGCGGTAAGGGTCGTTGCTGTTGAGCCGGAAACCTCTGCTGTTCTTTCAGGTGAAAGGCCGGGCGCTCATGCGATACAGGGCATCGGAGCAGGCTTTGTTCCAGAGGCTCTCGATACATCGGTGTATGATGAAATAGTCAAAGTCCCGAACAATGCGGCTCTTGAAACAGGCAGGGATTTTGCAAGAAAAGAGGGAGTGCTTGTAGGCATTTCCAGCGGAGCAGCTCTCTGGGCAGCGGTACAGCTTGCGAAGCGTCCGGAAAACAAGGGAAAAACCATTGTTGTTCTCCTTCCTGACACAGGGGACAGATATCTTTCAACTCCTATGTTTGCCGACTGATGGCAGGGATAATAACTCATATAGCTCTGACGGACAGAATCCTGAGCATACTTCCTGAGGGTACTGTAGGGGATGTTTCTAAGTTTTTCTGCGGAAATCTTGCTCCGGATGCTGTTCATTCAAGAGCCGGCTATAAGCGTGAATACAAAAAGCACAGTCACCTAAGGGACGGCATATCCGACTGGGATTTTCTGAAGCCGGATATGCTTGCCCTGTTTCACAGCAGACTCAGTGGGTTTGTAAGCAGCTTTTGTAAAAGAGAGAATGAGAACTTCTGGGGCAATCTTGGGTATGCTTCTCATCTTATCGCTGATGAAATTTATATAAGGACAGTCCGGGAGAATTTCAGAAAAAAGGTAGCCTTAAAAGGGGTTACCCAAAGAGATCCGGAATTTTTCACTCTGATCATGCACGATATGAATGCAGCCGATCGTATTATGGCCGAGCAATATCCTTTTGTCCGTGATGTGAGGAGAATACTCAGGGAGCTTGAAGCTTATGATATTCCGGGATATGTTTCAGCAAAGGAGTCCTCTGACAGTCGTGACTGGATTTTGGAGCATTACTTTTGTGAGGAAAATCTTTTCGGAGAGCCTTTATATATGACGTTTGATGAGCTGGAGGAGTACGTTGAAAGGGCGTCAAAGGAGATAATTTTAAGAATAAAGGATATTATTTAAGGCAGCACTGAACGATTCACGTTCGGACGCTGCCTTAATTGTTTTGGGTTTTTGATTTCTTTGTTCCTTAGAAAAGGGCTAAAGGATATTACTGCATACCGGTCTTTCACTTTTGTATATCCACTTAACAAGCGCCTTTAGTGATTCAAGCTCTGCATGGACTTCGTCATTATCCTTTTTTATAAGAGGCTTTATTCTTGCAAGAGAGGTCGGGATTCCCGAGGTCTTATCGCTCCGTATAAATATACTTGCTACATCATCGTATGATTCGCTTATATCATAAAGCCTGTCCATGGATTCTATCGCCTCTTTTTCCCTGTCCTGGTCAACAAGCTGCTGTGTGTCCTCTATTGCGCCGATAAGCTTCTCAGTGTTGTGCTTTATTATAAAAGTACTGGCAATACTATATGACAAAATGAGCAGAAGTATTGCGATACTCAGCTTAACTCTTCCCACTTGTATCCTTCTTTCTTATAAGAGTATAATCGCCGTTTTTATCCGCTGTAAGGACGAATACGTCCTTAACAGTAAGGTTTTTTCTTTCCAGCAGCTGATACAGCCACTCCTTTTTTAGTCCTGTAAATTCCAGACCCTGACTTACAAGCTTTCCGTCGGACACAACTATTGCCGGAGGATCAAAGGATTTCCCGGGAATGTTCATATCAATATTTGTAATATTTCTAAACGGCTGCTTCTGGTATACTGAAACATTTCCGTTTGTTTCAACAACTGCAAACTGTACCTCGCTTATGTCAAATACATTCTGTCCTCTGAGAGCGGTCATAAGGTCGTCGACGGAAAACCTCAGCTCCTTCATTACATTTTGGTCGACTTTTCCGTCATGTATGATTATTTTCGGGGACCCTGAAACAATGTGGCGTATTTTTTTGGATTTTAGAGTTATCCATGACATTATGACTTCAAAGCATACAAGGGATAGAATAGGGATTATTCCCATGCTCAAGGGGATGTTGAGGTCTTCGAGAGGCAGAGTAGCTATATTGGATACCAGTATTGTTATAACAAGCTCTGAAGGCTGAAGCTCTCCTATCTGTCGCTTTCCCATGAGTCTTACAGAAAATATAACTATGATATAAAGTATTATTGCACGGATAAAAACAATAGTCATAACTTCACCTCGAACTAAGTATCAGTGAAAATATTCTGCACATTTTTTTACAGATTATACATGATGCCGGCTTCCATAATTTTTCCCCTAAATTTTCACATTATTATCTTAATTATATTAACCCCCTTTCATATTAGGGGAGTATTATATGACCATAGCAGATGAGATCAAGCATCTGCAAGGATATGATCATTCTAAAGGTTTACTGCCTTCCCTTAAAGGCAGACAAAAAACTACGCCCTTAGGCGATCAGATATATTTTTTCCCTTCATCATTTATTTAAGGCAACACCGCACAAAGATTGTGCGCAGATTGCGCAGTCAGATTTTTCGTCAGATTGCATAAAAAGTTCGCAGGCATACTGGCGTATGTCAAGAGATTTTTGTGTGATATGACGGAAAATCTGCCAACAAGATGTGTGCAAAGCCGTCAGGCGTGCTTTGTGCGGTGTTGCCTTAAGCATCTGCACAAAGCAGGTGTAAAGACAATATCGTTTAAATACGTTAATCATAATATCCTCTCTAAGATGAAAAATCGTGAGCCGTAAAATAACGGTTCACGATTTTTCTTTTTCTGCTCGGCAGAAAATAAATGAATGGAAAGTAATGTTAAAGAAACAGCGGAAAGAGCTTTTGCTCCTTCCGCTAATTTTTTTCCTTGATAGCTGTTTTTGCTCTTGATACAATGATCTTGTCGTTTTCGTAGGTAAGGATACTGAATGCATAGCTTATATCCACCCATCTTATTTCTGCGATTTCCTCCTCTTGAGGGACATAGTCGAAATTTTTTGCCTTTGCAAGGAAATATACGACTATTTTTTGAGTATCCTTTTTAGGGGAGTATGAAACTGTTTCACGGAATGTGGGGTCAAGAATAACATCAATTCCGGTTTCCTCCATTATTTCTCTCCGTGCAGTTTCAAGCTCTGTTTCATTTCCTTCCACATGACCTTTTGGAAATGACCAGTGACCGCTGTTTACATGCTTTATCAGCAGAATTTCAGTGTTCCCGTGGGACTTACGGTACACAATAGCCCCGCATGATTTCTCATGAAACATATTTTTATTCCTTTCTTTAAAGTGATAGATTAATTTTATTATATCATATTTTTTCAGCCTTGTCCACAACTTTATACCAACAAATATTTGACTATATGTAGAAATTGATATATAATAGTAGAGTAAACGCAGAAAATTAAACAAAGCTCAGAGCTTTGAATATTCAGGAGGATGTTAATGGACAGTAACGAAAATTTGACTAAGACTATAGATAACAAAAATCCCTTTGACAATATAACAGAGTATCGGGAATATAACAGCGATTACAGTGAAGTCGTTCCTCAGATCAATATTCCGGGATGCCGTATTCCTTTTGTTCCGTCAAAGGAGGAGAAACGCAGTATAAGGCGCTTTTATAATATTGCCGGAGGCGGATTAGCTATTCACTATCTGAGT
The DNA here is from genome assembly GCA_947586185.1 of uncultured Clostridia bacterium. Classification (GTDB taxonomy): domain Bacteria; phylum Bacillota; class Clostridia; order Oscillospirales; family Ruminococcaceae; genus Porcipelethomonas. Next base: position 50,063 of record CANPXN010000005.1, on the reverse strand, counting down.
GCAGTAATCCTTGGAAATGTTCTTACCATACTGGCAAGCATGATCTTAAAGTGGAGGGACAGCTCCCTCGGAGAGCTGCCGGCAGGATATTCTGATATAGCGAACGATTATTTGAGCAAGTCGTCAATTCAAATGGGCTGCACTGCTCTTGTGTATCTTTTGTGCAATGTGCTTGTGTTTGTTTTGGGAAGCCGTGTGTCAAAGGTTAAGCTTGGCACATACTTTCAGACACAGAATTTAAGCGGCGGAAAGCTCATAAGATATATCGGCGTGGGAGCGTTTTTACAGATCGTCAGCGCTTATCTTGTAGTTTTAATAGACTACCTTACAAACGGCAGCGGTCTTACCGATGTTGGAGCGGATTTTTACAACGGCGATAATATACACATGATAATAGTAACAGTGCTGTACACCTGTATAATTGCCCCGATCACAGAGGAGCTTTTGTACAGAGGCTTTGTAATGAAGAATCTTTCAAGAGTAAGCCAGCGTTTCGGGATATTCATGAGCGCTTTTTTGTTTGGCTTGGCTCATGGAAATGTACAGCAGTTTGTCCTTGCATTTATTCTTGGCATTTTCCTTGGCTATATTGATACAAAGCATAATTCCCTTGTTCCGTCAATGATCGTTCATGCTGTGGTCAACACTGTTTCGACTGTGGAAGCGGTTACGCTCAGCTTTGACGAGATGACAGCTATGCTCATAGCAGTCCTGTTTACGCTTACAGCTCTTGCAGGAGGAGGAACAGCGTTTGTGTTTACGGTTATTAAGGAGCATCTTCCTTTTACAACTCCTCATCAGAAAATAAGGGGAGGAAGAATTGCCGCTACATCGTGGGGACTTATATCAGCTGTTGTGATAATGATTGGTTTCTATATTTTTATCATGATGCTGACATCAGCCACATCCGCTTTACAGCAATAATTTTTAAATTAAGTGTTGACAAAAGTTTATTAAGAGCTTATAATGTAATTACAGTTATCAGGGTTTCATAATTATTCATTTACCTCACCTTGGCGGAAAGCTTGTATTGCTTACGTTTTTATAAATTTGCCTGATAACTGTACCATTAAAAAAGAACCGGAATTATTTCCGGTTCTTTTTTGTTATCTGGCTACATAGCGGTAAATATGAGCAGGGGTTAATTTTCCTGCTCATTTTATCTGTTATATTTACTATGCCTATTTTTTGGTTAGCGTTATGCTTCCCATAATACCACATTTATATTTATAGCTTAACATTTTACTTGAGGCATTATAGCTGACAGAGTCCTTCTGAACTAATCCGTCTTCAATGAGCTTGTCAAGCAGCGTCTCTAATTCAGCTCGCTGCTCATCGATTGATAAAGTGGTAAATTGCTCGTTTTGGAATAATGAATTAATCTCATTATTAACAGTATTCATATCTTCTAAATCCTGAGATGTCAGGGGCTTATATACCTTTATTTTGGAATAATCTGATGTTTCTCCGGTTTCTTCTATTTTAGCGTAGTAATAAAAGGTTTTTTCTTCCGAGTTATCAATTTCAAACCTACAGGAATAAATTCCGTCACTCGGCAGATCGTCGCCGGATACAGAATACTTGCCGTCGTCCAGCATTTCCATAACAAGCTCGTCGGTCAAAGCGTCATAAAGGGAAACTGTAACATTTTCAAGATATACATCGGCATAAAAATAAACTGTAGTTTCTTCTTTGTCAGTACTGATTTTCTTGGTATCGCAATCAAGGTAAATGTTGGTATTGGAAATCTTCCTTTTAAGCATCACAAGGTCAAAAACGTTTACAATACCGTCTTTATTCATATCTGCTCTCTTCAAACTACTGCTATCGAGAAAGGATTCTTTTACAAGATGTTTTTTAAGATAATTATAATCGTGTATATTTACCCTTCCACTGTCGTTAATATCTCCGTACATAACCAAATCCTGCTCTGTTTCCTCATATGATTCAGCAGCATGAACTTCCGGAAATGTACAAAAAGAAATGCACATGACAAAGCAAAGAAACTTACTTATAAATTTTTTCATAATAATCCCTCCTATTTTAATTAAATTATATTCCTAAGAAACATGATTGTCAACCGATTTTGAATTTTTCCGAAAGCTTTTACGTGCAAGTTTTTTCAAAATAAAATGACCTCCGTTTTCAAACGAAGGTCATTTATCTTTTTATTTATTAAAATTCAGAAAGTATTCATGAACCGCCTGGCTCTCCGTAAGCTCCGGGTGAAAAGCAACTGCAAGCTGTTTTCCTTCCTTTGCAGCAACGATTCTTCCGTCAACCTCTGCGAGAACCTCTGCACTGCTTACGCTTTCAATATAAGGCGCTCTTATAAATGTCATTGGAACGCTGCCAATGCCGGCAAAGTCTGCTTTTGCATTAAAGCTGCCAAGCTGTCTGCCATAGGCGTTTCTCTTTGCAGTAAATCCCATAGTGCCGAGATATGGCTTTTCGCCTCCGGAAATATTTTCCGCAAGAAGTATCAGTCCAGCACATGTCCCCATAACAGGCATTCCGCCCTGAATCCTATCTCTTATTGGTTCCATAAGATCAAGGTCGTAAAGCAGCTTTCCCATGACTGTGCTTTCGCCTCCGGGGAGGATAAGTCCGTCAAAGGATTGCTCAATATCCCTGCGTTGTCTTATTTCAAAGGACTCTGCTCCACAGTCGCTGAGCATTTTTTCGTGCTCGATGAACGCTCCCTGTAAAGCCAGTACACCGATTTTCATTATTTGCCTCTTTCTGCCATAAGGAGGCTTATTTCGTCTTCGTTGATTCCGACCATAGCCTCTCCTAAATCCTCTGAAAGCTCTGCAAGCATCTTGTAGTCGTTAAAGTTCGTTACAGCCTTTACGATAGCCGCAGCTCTCTTTTCAGGATTTCCGGACTTGAAGATACCTGAGCCGACAAATACGCCCTCTGCGCCAAGCTGCATCATAAGAGCGGCGTCAGCAGGAGTTGCAACACCGCCGGCTGCAAAGTTAACAACAGGTATTCTGCCGTTTTCGTGAACATATAATACCAGATCGTAAGGGACCTCCAGCTCCTTTGCTGCATTGTAAAGCTCATCCTCGCTCATTGACTGGAGTCTGCGTATCTCACTGTTCATCATTCTCATATGGCGGACTGCCTGAACGATATCACCTGTTCCCGGTTCGCCCTTTGTTCTTATCATAGAAGCGCCTTCGTTTACCCTTCTGAGAGCTTCGCCTAAATCCTTTGCGCCGCATACGAAAGGAACATCGAACTTTCTCTTGTCTATATGGTACTTGTCGTCAGCAGGTGAAAGAACTTCACTTTCGTCGATGTAGTCGATCTCAATTGCCTGAAGTATCTGAGCCTCTGCAAAGTGACCGATCCTGCATTTTGCCATTACCGGTATAGAAACCGCATTCTGAATACCCTTGATCATCTTAGGGTCGCTCATTCTTGAAACTCCTCCGGCAGCTCTTATATCAGCCGGGATCCTCTCCAGCGCCATAACTGCACATGCTCCGGCAGCCTCGGCTATTTTAGCCTGCTGAGGTGTAGTAACATCCATAATAACGCCGCCCTTTAACATCTGGGCAAGCTCCTTGTTAAGTTTATAACGATCATTAGCCATTTTCTCATATCTCCTTGACTGTTTTTTTAGATTACGCTATAATGATAATACAATGCCGGCATTGTTTCAATACCCGGTTTTGTAATTTTTAATAAGGTCGGTTTGAAAAATGATTACTTTAAGCTTTGATACTGAAAGCGGCATACCTCTTTATCAGCAGCTTTACAGCCATATAAAAAAAGAAATTGAAAGGGGAAATATCAAAAGCGGGGAAAAGCTACCATCAAAGAGAGCTATTTCCTCACATCTGAAAATAAGCATTGTGACTGTTGAGACTGCCTATGCCCAGCTTGCAGCCGAGGGGTATATATACTCAAAGCCGGGCAGCGGTTTTTATGCTGAAAATATGGCTTTGCCGGAAATAAAGGAAAGCCCCTCTCCTGAGATCGTACCGGAGCATATACAGTACAAATATGACTTTCGCACAAACCGTATAGACACAGGGAGCTTTCCCTTTTCCGTATGGGCAAAGCTTTCCCGTGAGGTTTTAAGCGAGCGCAGCGACGAGCTTTTAAACGCATGCTCTCCACAGGGTATTTTGCAGCTCCGTGTTAAAATCGCAGAATATCTGAAAAGCTTTCGTGGAATGACCGTGAGTCCGGATCAGATATTCATAGGTGCAGGCTCGGAATATCTTACCGGACTTATTATACAGCTCCTTGGCAGGGATAACGCCTATGGAGTGGAAAATCCCGGATACAGAAAAATATACAGGATTTTCAGCGCAAATACCTCAAGAGTTTTTCCCATACCTATGGACGAAAAGGGGGCATGCGCAGACGCAATAGCGAATTTTGGTATTAACATTCTGCATGTAACTCCCTCACATCATTTTCCCCTTGGAATGGTAATGCCGGTTAGCAGACGGCAGGAGCTGCTCAGCTGGGCATATTCACGGAGCGACCGCTATATAATCGAGGACGACTATGACAGTGAGTTCCGCTTTTCGGGAAGACCGGTTCCGGCGCTTTACAGTATGGATAAAATGGGCAAAGTTATTTATATAAATACATTTACAAAAAGCCTTGCGCCGTCAATGAGAATAAGCTATATGATTCTTCCTCAGGAGCTTTGCCGGAGGTATACGGACAGGCTTGACTTTTATTCCTGCACAGTTCCGGTATTTGAACAGCTTACTCTTGCAAAATTCATGGATAAGGGCCATTTTGACAGACATATAAGCCGTATGAAGAAGATATACCGTCAGCGCAGGGACATTCTTATGGAAAAGTTGTCAGAGGGCAGACTTAAAAAGTTCATTGATATATCGGGCTGCGACGCAGGCATGCATCTGCTTATAGCTGTAAATAACGGAATGAATCAGAGAGAGCTTCTTTCAAGCGCCGCCCAGCAGGGGGTAAGGGTCTATGGATTGTCGGAGTATTATTCGTTTCCGGTTTCAGATATGCCGGATAATAAGGTGGTGGCAGGCTTTTCCGGTCTTGACTGTCAGGAGCTTGCCGAGGGTGCAGAGGCTCTTGAAAGAGCATGGACATAAAGAATCGTTTTGCAGAAGTCTTGCGGACAAGGCTTAAAAAATAACATAAAACATGGCATAAACTTTATTTATCAATATGTTTAAGAATGCCCCTTGACTTTATAATTTCAATGAAATATAATAAGGTCATAGCCAGAAGTCCGGCTGTCCGGACGATCTGAAAAAAATTCATCCTTTAAAGCAGAAAGACCGGAATCAACTTCCGGTCTTTTTGTATGCGCATATTGATTTTATTGATGCTATGTGCTATGATTAATATAATACAAAGGAGGCATTGCTATTATGTTTTTTAAAAGGCGTAAAAGAGACTCGGAGGAAGAATACCGTAAGATCATTTCTGATGACGTTTTAAAGGAGGAGCCTACCGCAGTTCAGCAAAGTACATCTGCTGAGGCTGCCGAGGAGTCTGTCGCAGCTCATGAGGGGGATCAGGAGTTCAGTTTTGTATTTGCAAACAGGTCAGATATTGACACGATCATCATGGCTCTTTGCCGTCCTGAGCCAAGCGGCTATGGTGCAGTGCCTCCCGAGGAAATGAATGTGGGATATGGCGTAAGCGCTCCGGGAGGCTTTTTCCTTACACAGCTTGACGTCGAAAAGTATTGGAGCGGTGCTGAGGGAGATCATGATTGCTTTTATGCGGCGGTGTTCGGCAAAAATGTTTACAGCTTCGCATGCGCCATGGATTTCAGACGTCAATTATATATCGGACACTTTCGCAAGTCCATGGATATTTATGGGACATGCACTCCTGAGATGTTTTCAATGGCTAAACGTGCAGTTATTTTTTATGAGGACATAGAAAGGTTTCGAGAGTTCGAGGACGATATACGGAAAAGAAACGCCTGCTTTAGGTTTTCGGATTATATACCTGCGATGCGCAAAAAGATCACCGAGGATTATGAGCTGAACAGATGGCATAACCGAAAGAGCTATGATTTTGAATTTATCCTCACAGATGAAGAGCTGCGCCGGAAAATTTTAGGGTATGTAAAGCCGACGAAAACAGACCACTTATCGTGGCAGAATCTTAATCTTGTCTATGGAGTGCATGAAAAGGAGAGTGGAGCTTTTGTTACCCTGATGTGGTTTGTTTCGGATATAATAAAGCGCTGCGACGACTTTACGGACGAATCAAAGTTTGCAGTTATTTTAGGGGACAGGATATTCACGGCATATTATGATAATATAAGATATCCTAAATATGAAAAGTTTTTTGTTGATGAGAGGGATATGAAGGATAAGGAGGAGGAAAATCTTATAAGGCAGGCTGTGGCGTTTTATGAGGCTGGATTTTATGATTTTGAAAATAAACTCGAAGAGGAATACGGGAAGAATATTTCTTGGTATGAGCTGAATGAAAGACTCAGGAACGAGGCGATTGGTACATAAGAAATAAACTGAAAAAACCGCTCCGGACAGCGTTGCCGGAGCGGTTTTACTATTCTTCTTCCTTTTCAGTATCAGTTTCTTCATCTGTACTTTCAGTGGAGATCTCGAGCCTTACAGTTTGTATTTTTTGCTCACAGGTTTTCAGAACGGTGATTTTAAATGCGCCTGACTGAGCAGTTTCGCCCTCAGAGGCGATGTGTCCCAGCAGCTCCATGACCCAGCCGCCTACGGAATTACTGCTGCTTTCTATTGTGTTTTCCGGCAGATCAAGGTTGTCAAGCATATCGCCAATGCTCAGCTCTCCAGAAACCTCATATGTGTTTTCGTCCGTCTTTGTGAAGTTAGGAATGATCTCGTCGTTTTCGTCATAGATCTCGCCTACCAGCTCTTCAATGATGTCCTCCATGGTAATGATGCCCTTAGTTCCGCCGTACTGGTCCATAACCACAGCCATGTGCATCTTCTTTTTCTGCATCTCACGGAGGGCTTCGCTTATAAGCTTGAGGTCGGATATATGTATAACGTCCTGTATAATAGAATCAATATCGCTTCCGCCATCGTTTATAAGCTTAAAAAAGCTTTTGTTGGTAATGACTCCCACAATATTGTCAATGGTCTTTTCAAACACCGGAAGCCTTGAGTACATATCGGTTATAAACTTTTCCTTTATTTCCTCAATGTCCGCTCCTCTTTCAATAGCAGTGACGTTTACACGGGGGATAAGTATCTCGTCAACTGTTATTTCGTCAAATTCCAGAGCGGAACGTACAAGGTCACTTTCCTGTTCCTCAAGAACGCCCTGTTCCTCGATTTCGTCAATGATGTATTTAAGCTCATCTTCGGTAACGCTTGGCTGATTGACATCCTTTGAGATGAACAGCTTCTGGAGCTGCTTGAAAATAAATGTGACCGGAGTCATGATCTTAACTATAACCGACAGAAAGCCTGCAAAGAAAAGCGCACACTTTTCGGCGTTGTTTTTAGCATAGGATTTAGGCATGATCTCGCCGAATATCAGAACGAGAACAGTCATGACCGCCGTTGCAACGCCCACGCCTCCCGGACCGAGAAGCTGAGTGAAAAGCACAGTGCTTATAGAAGTTGACAGAATGTTTACGATGTTGTTTCCTACAAGAATTGCTGTCAGCGCGTCGTCGAAAGCGTTCGCTATTTTAAGAGCCTTTTCCGCTCTTTTGTTGCCTTGTGCGGCGTAATTTTTAAGTCTTATTTTATTTACGCTTGAAAATGCTGTCTCGCTGCTTGAAAACATAGCTGAAAACACAAGCAGCACTACAATGATAATTATGTTATGCATATTTCCTCCATTCAAAGGGTACACCCTGTTAATAATATGTTAGCATAAATAAAATAAATAATCAATAGGAGAAATGCCGAATTTAAACGTATAAATCAATAATATTTATATAAAACACTTGATTTTTTCGTGAATTATGTTATTATTGTAGAGAGAAAGGAGAAAGGCTATGTTCGGAAAAATAATAAGCGCATGTGTATCCATCCTGCCGAAAAAGCTTCAGGATATATATTATAAGTATGAGGAGCAGATGACTTACGCAATATTTGGCGGACTTACTACTTTTATTTCAATAGTGACCAAGCTGCTCTTTTTCTTGGCAGTTCCGGGAGAGCCGGCGTGGGAAAATGCTGTTGTCGTTGCGTTTTCATGGATATGCGCTGTGACCTTTGCGTTCTTCACCAATAAAAAGTATGTGTTTAAGGAGGAAACCCACGGAGCAAAGGAGTTCATGAGGGTATTTCTTTCCTTTTATGGCTCAAGAGCCGCTACCTTTGCAATGGAGGAGGCAATATTCCTGATTTGTTGTGATTGGCTTGGAATGAACAAGGTGATCATTACCTTTGTAAGTCAGGTGTTGATCTTTATTGCGAATTATGTGCTCGCCAAGCTTTTTGTATTTAAGAAGAAAGAACAGGAATAAATAAGAATTTGTTTTCATGAGGACAAATTTTAAGCCGCTGCACTTTTTGAATGTGCAGCGGCTTATTTTTTTAGAATGACAAAGGAGCATCATTTAATGATGCTCCTTTGTCAATGTGGTATAGAGAAAGAAAAAACAATGAAGACATTGCAATTGGCAATTAATCGTCATTCATATTTTTTTCGGAACAAGCTTTACAAAGCCCTTCAAAGGCAAAGTTTGTATTGGTAACAGTAAATCCTGTTTTCAAGCGGATCTTATCTTCAATAAGACTTACTTCCGGAAGATCAATATCCGAAACGCATCCGCATTTTATACATATAAGATGATAATGCTCTGTCAAAGTGCCGTCAAATCTGTCCGAGCCGTTTGGTACGCATATCTTTTTCAGCATATTATGCTTGGCAAGGAAGTTCAGATTCCTGTAAACAGTTCCAAGACTCAGCTCCGGATAATCCGTCTTCAGACAATTATAAACATAATCGGCAGTAGGATGAACACGGCTTTGGAGGACGGTGTTTAAAATCAGTTCACGCTGTTTTGAATAACGCATAACCTCCTCCTAAATAACGGCTTACTGCACTATTCTTATGACTAACAATAACAATTCCTAAATGTATGTAATTATTATACCAAAAGATTTGCCTGCTGTCAAGCATTTTTTGAAAAAATGTCCGAAAATTTTCTTTTGTGGCAAAAAACAAGGAAAATATTGTAAAATGTATTTACTATCGCTTGATTCTACAGATTTTGATTGACAATGATATGGAAACATGTTAATATTAAATCATATTAAGTGTTAAGAGGTGATCGGATTGAAACCGGCTGATCTTATTAAAGTATGCGCCCTGTGCCTGATTACGGTAACAGCTTTAACGGCAGCGCCGTCGGGAGCATCTGCGGCAAACTCTGAAAAGCAGTGGTATTTTGCGGACGAAAAGGAGTTCCAGCCTGACAGGATTATATTTGATGCTGACAAAAACGTTTTAGAAAACTATACTATGGAGGGAACGCCGGGGGACTATTACTTCGGCTCATCTGAGAAAAAATTCACTTATGATGTTCCTGTGCTTGTGGATGGCGAAAGAATAAAGGACGCAGACGGAAAAGAAATAACCATAGAGGTCAATATCGGTCTTAGAGGGGATGTTAATCTTGACCATAAGATAAGCGCTCAGGACAGCTCCGTTGCATTTTCGGAATATAAGCGGATTTATAAAGGTGAAAATGGAAAGCTTTCAAGCTGGCAGCTCTTTCTTGCGAATGTTGACGGTGACACGGATGGACCGGGAGGCGTAAGCTTTAACGCACGGGATGTGTCGTATATTTTCTCTTATTATAAGGAGCTTTATAGAAAGGGAAGTGCAAAATATCCCTTCCTCAACTTAAACGTTTAAGATAGCTTAGAAAAACTGTTAAAAAGTAAAATGAGATTACAAATATGATGGGCAATATTTCACAAATTCCCTAAAGGTTTTTTGTGAGGTATTGCCCTAATTTATTACGCATTTGTAAATACTAATTAAGGTTTTGTAAATACTTTGAAACTCTGTTGATTTTGGCCTTTTCACATGTTATCATAATATCAATGAAAGACGCAGATACGAGCTTAACAAGGCTTAGATATACAGGGAGGAACAAGTTATGAAACACATTTCTAAAAGATTTTTTTCAGGTTTGATTACAGCGATTGCAGCATTGCAGGTAACATTTCCGGCATATGCAAAATCAATAGATTCTGATTACAATGTTGAATACAGCGGCAGCGCAGTTATGTGCTACAGCGACTGCACTGAATTTCCAAGAAATGCTATAAAGCTGACTGATGCTTCTGGAAAAGAAGTTACAGGTTATGAATTTTCAACTGATCCTTCACAGGTTTACAGCAAGGCTTCAAACAGCGTTTCGGAAGTTGGAATTATAGTTAACGGAAATACCGTTGCTGAGATTCCGGTGGATGTAGTTCTGAGAGGCGACGTTAACGAGGACGGTAAGGTAAGCTCTGCTGACTCAGCGCTGATTTTCAGCGAATACAAAAAGCTTTACAAGACGGGCAGCTCAAGTCTCAGCGAGCGTGGACTCTTTGCAGCAAATGTTGACAGCGATCAGAATGCAGCAGGAAGTAAAGAACTTAATGCAAAGGACGCTTCATATGTTTTCAGTTATGCAAAGGAGCTTTATAAATACGATACTGCAAGATACAGATTTTCCGGTGCGGTTTATGGCGAAGATGATTTCTCATATGAAGCTAAAGAGGTTGTAAGACTTGTGAATATTGAACGTGCAAAGAACGGAATCGCTCCTCTTACACTTGATATGAATGCAACTGACGCAGCTCTTATAAGAGCTAAGGAAGCATCAAAGATGTTTTCACATACAAGACCTGACGGCAGAGATTGTTTCTCTCTTCTTGATGAACTTGGTATCAACTACAAGGCAGCAGGAGAAAATATTGCGGCAGGCTATATCACACCTGAAAGCGTAGTTGAGGGCTGGATGAACTCAGAAGGACACAGAGCTAATATTATGAATCCTGAATTTACAAAAATAGGAGTAGGCTATTATTACAATAGCGAATGTATGTATGTATATCATTGGTCACAGTTCTTCCTTAAATAATTATTTAGTAAGCCGCTGCACAAATATAAAGTGCAGCGGCTTATTTTCATTTGTCTGAAATACTTTCGTTGTTTTGTTCAAATCGGTAAAGCATGTTTTTTAAAATAATATAAAAAAGGTCTTGACTTAACGAGTGAAAGTATGGTATAATATTTTTCGCAGTGGATAAGCTTTGTTTTAAAGCCCACCTCGGGTCTTTCCTAAGGGTTTACCTTAGGCGTTTCTATCGAGTAAAAATCAGGAAACAATATATGCGGATATGGCGGAATAGGCAGACGCGCCAGCTTCAGGTGCTGGTCCTCGCAAGGGGGTGCAGGTTCAACTCCTGTTATCCGCACCATTGGCAAAGCTATATAACGTAGCTTTGCCTTAATTTTTATATACTTTATTTTAAGGAGATCGTTGTTTGAATAAAAATAACAGACCTGAGATAGTAGCGTAAACGGGAGGTTTGCGAATACATTCTCACACAAGCCTCCCGGGTTGCGAAGACAACTTTCAGGAGGAATAACAATGAATAAAAATGACTATATTATCCGTTTAGAGGCACCAGCCGACTACAGAGCTGTAGAAAATATTAACCGTGAAGCATTCTGGAACTTAAGCGTTCCCGGCTGCCATGAGCACTAAGGTAATAACTGATAATATTGAGCCGACAGTTTTTGCTGTCGGCTTTGTTTTATGCTAAGGGCCAGCTCACAGCAAGGTTTTGTATTATTTTTTACTAAAATTTTTGTAAAATTCATTGACAAATTAAAGAAAGAGTGATAAAATAATTAAATAAAGTATAATGAATTTGTATAAGATTCATTAGATATGAGGAGGATTATTAAATTGAAGTTCAGAAAAACAATTGCGGGCATAGTATCCATTACTTTGCTTGCATCCAGCATGGGAGTTCCTTTTGCTGAAACCGGCGTAAGCCTTGATTTTCTGCGCAGGGGACTCATAGCATATGCCGAAGAAGCAGTCGATGCTGTGGGGACAATAGCTGACACAGCTGCTTTGGCAGTTCCGGAAGATGAGGGCGTAACGGTTCTCGACGACTTTACGTTCTCAATTGATGAAGAAAAGGGTACGGCATCTGTTGTTTCATACACAGGCTCTGACAAAGCGGTTAAGGTTCCGTCGGAAATTGATGGATTGACAGTTACATCAATTGGCAATAACGCTTTTGCAGATAACACATCCATTGAAAGCGTTACAATTCCGGCAACAGTCGTGTCTGTGGGAACAGGCTGCTTTAAGAATTGCGTAATGCTTAAAAAGGCTGTTATACCTTTCAGCGTTGAGGTCATCGGAGCAAGCGCTTTTGAAAACTGTATGGATCTTGTAACAGTTTCACTTAATGAGGGACTTACGACTATCGGAGTAAACGCATTCAAGGGAACTGCCGTGGCGGAAATTTACATTCCTGCATCTCTTACATCTATAAAGCAGGAAGCGGGCATCGGACCTTTTGCACAATGTGAAAACCTGAAAACTGTTGTATACGGAGAAGGCATTACAAGCATTCCGGCATATCTTTTCTCAGGCTGTACGGGACTTTCTGAAATAGTTGTGCCGGAGGGCGTTGTATCAATTGGGGACTGCGCTTATTCAGGCTGTTCAAATGTTGAAAATATCCTGCTTCCGGATTCGGTTGAGACTATTGGCAAAAGCAGCTTTTCCGGACTTTTAAAAGTTACGGACATAGCTCTTTCAGCATCACTTCAGACAATCGGGGACAGTGCATTTGTTAACTGCACTCATTTGAGCTCAATTGCTGTTCCGGCAAGCGTTACGTCAATCGGTTCAAACGCTTTCGCATATTGCGTAAGGCTTTCAGAAGTAACCTTTAACGAGGGACTTGTAAACCTTGGTTCAGCGGCATTTAAGAGTACTGCTGTGTCATCGGTTTACATACCGTCAACGCTCACCGGAATTTCTGCAAGAGGTGAAGGTCCGTTCAGTTCCTGCGGAAGTCTTTCTGATATAGAGTTCAGCGCTGATATCACAAGTATTCCTAACGCTATTTTTGCATCCTGTACAGGTCTTAAAAATATTGTCATTCCACAGGGTGTTGTAAGCATAGGCGATAATGCTTTTGCAAACTGTACTAACGTAACGAGCGTTACTCTTTCTGATACTCTTAAAACTGTGGGTACTGGCGCTTTCCAGAACCTTACAAAGGTAACGAGTATAACAATTCCTGATTCAGTAGAAACTATTTCGCCGAGCGCTTTTTCAGGCTGTTCAAAAATTGCAGAGGTCGAAATCCCTTCAACTGTTAAGGTTATTTCTAATAATGCATTCAGCGGCTGTTCAAAACTTGCGTCTGTAACTCTTAACGAAGGACTTGAAACATTGGGTTATGGCGTATTCAGCGGAACTGCTATTTCAGCAATATACATACCGTCAACGCTTACTGCTGCCGGTGTTTTGTCATCAACAGGTCCGTTCACAAACTGCGGCAGTCTTGAAACCGTTATGTTTGCTGAGGGGATAGAAGCTATTCCGGATAATTTGTTTATTAACTGCTCCGGACTGAAAGAAATTTCTGTTCCGTCCGGTATTGTAACCATTGGAAATAATGCTTTCAGCACATGCTCAAATGTTGAGAAAATCTCAATTGCTGAAAGTGTAAAGACGATCGGAGAAGGAGCTTTTGCAAATCTTCCTTTGCTTAAAGAGGCTGCTCTCCCGGATACTCTTGAAACAATTGGAGCAAGCGCATTTAAAAGTGATGTTTTGCTTGGATCCGTAGATATTCCGGCAACCGTTCAGACGATCGGCGCAAACGCATTCAGCGGCTGTGCAGCTCTTGCTGAGATCACTCTCAAAGAGGGTCTTGTGTCTGTAGGTACTGACGCATTTAGCGGTACGGCTGTTTCAAGCATATATATTCCGTCAACTCTTTCCGAGGTAGGAGAAAAGGGTATATTTGAAAACTGCGAAAACCTTTCAGAAATCAAGTATGCCGAGGGACTTACGGCAATCCCGGCAAATCTTTTCAATAACTGCCCGGGAATTAAGGAGATAGTAATTCCTGATACTGTTGTAAGCATAGGGGACAGCGCATTTAGCGGATGCCTTAATGCAGCTTCACTGACGCTCCCTGCAAAGCTTGAAACCATCGGCAGCTCAGCATTTGCTTCACTGGAGCTTGTAACTGAAATTTCAATTCCGGCTACTGTAGTATCTATCGGATCAGGAGCATTTTCCGGCTGTGCATCTGTCAAGGCGCTTGTTCTTCCTGATAAGCTTACAGTGATCGAAGACAGTGCATTCCAGGGCATGGCAAAGCTTGAAACCCTTACTATTCCTGAGGGAATAACTTCGATCGGTAAATCCGCATTCTCCGGCTGTTATATTATTCAGAAGGTTGAGATTCCTGCATCAGTTGAAGCAATAGGAAACAGCGCCTTTGAAGATTGCTATGTTCTTTCACAGGTTAAGCTGAATGAGGGACTGAAGTCAATCGGAGACAAAGCATTTGCAAAAACAAAAATCAGCAGCATCATTATTCCGTCAACCGTAGAAACTGCCGGTGCAGGAATATTTGAGGGATGTGAAGGACTTACAAGTGCAGAGGTTTCAAGGGGAATGGTTATTCTTCCTGACAATATGTTTAGAAACTGTGCATATCTTGAAACAGTAAAGCTTCCTGACAGTGTAACAACTCTTGGAGATTATGCTTTCGCAGGCTGTGCTGCTTTAAAGGAGATCGTTTCAAATAACGAAGACTATAAGTTCGGTCCTCATACATTTGACGGCTGTATGTCACTTACCGATGCAAGAGCAGCTGTTTTTGACAAGACCATAACAACGTTTGATGCAGATATGGCAAAAAGCTCTGTTGGCGGTATTGTAAACTTCACTCTTAAATATGCTCTTCTTGAGGATATTGCAGAGGGTTCTGAAAATTACAAAATCAATCTCAACATTCCTGCCGGACTCAGCCTTGTACAGAGTTCTGTAACAAGCAAGGATTTGGACATTGATGCAAGCAGCATACAGAACGGAAGTATCAGTGTTTCAGCTCCGCAGGGAACTATTAAGTTTACAGTTAGAGTTGCGGAAGTAAACAGCTACACCATTGCTCCAAGCATGTCCTTTACTTATGGTGGAAACAACTGGGTACAGAAGATCGCTTCTTTAAATCTTGAAGTACCAAAGGTTACAGTTGCAGCAGCAGATATAACTAATGAGCTTAAAGCAGATGTATATGGTATTACATATAAGGGAGCATGTGTTGAAATTTATGTAAACAATAAGCTGAAATCAGCTTGTATTTCAAACGAGTATACAGGTAAATATAAGGCTACAATAGACCTTCCTAAGGGAAAAGACGGCACGTCATACGAAATATATGCAATATGCAAAAATGCACAGAGCGAAAAGGTTACGACTACTTATTCCGAAAGCGAGCCGACGATCAACAAGATCGAAATGGTATATAACAACCATAATGACGCACGAAAAGATATTACAGATGTGTTCACAATGGGCTCAACACCTGTTATAAGCTATAATCCGGCTTATCCGATACAGTTTATTGTGCATGCGTCAAATAATGATAGCATAATCGGTATGTATGTTACAAGCACTAAGGGCAGCGTGACAAAATATCTGAAAACTACCTATGATGAAAAAGAAAAGGCATGGGTAACAAATCAGAATGAGTATTTCGACAGAAATAACCGTAATTATATTCCGGGTTCTTTGAATGTAAAGATTGTTAAGAAAACTCCGGAGTATGTAAGCTTTTCTGACGATTATAAATTACCTATCAAAGAAAGCGTAAAAGAAAATAGTACAATCGAGACTATTGCTAAAAACGATAACGCCTCAATTGTAAGAGTTAATCTTGCAGATTCCGAAAATAAGATAGGCAGCTTTGATTGCTACATTTCTGAAAGCGTAACAAGAACCATAGACGACAAAGTGATCTCTGCTGAACAGATCGTAAAGGATCCTGAAAGGTACGGATATAAAAAATCCAATAAGAAGATCGTTGAAGAAGGCAAAACATACGAAGTGGTTTACAGCGTATCAGGCAGCACTGATACAAGGAGAAATATTGGAAAGCTTAATACAAGTCTTGCAAGTAACTTTAATAGCAGCGTTTCATATGTAAGATATCCTGCCGCAAGCAGCAGCGGTTCAACCTCAGGTACATCCGGAAGCACATCAGGAGGTTCAACGGGCAGTGGTAGTGGCAATACAGAGGGCATTAATATTTTTGATATAGCATGCGATAATGTACAACAAACTGCTACTGATACTGCCAAGGGATCGGCACTGAACCTTTTTGGAAGCGTGATTGATAATGCGACCGGTTCATCGGCAGGAAGCTATGCAGTCAAGGGCTATAATACGATCAACACAGTTAATGGTTTTGTAGAAGATTACAATGAGTATCTCGAAGACAGCGCTGCTGCCGGCAGCAGTGAAAGACTTCAGCGTTTAGCTGATGGAAAGTATGGAATATCAATAATTACCGGTGTCGGCGGCATGGGTATGTCACCGTTTGAGGGTACATTGTTAGGCATACTTAACGATGAGCTGGATGGTTTCTTTGATATTCTTCATGACAGATTTGAAATGTATGATGAGCTTGACAGAATACTGGACGGAGATTATGACTACTACTCCGACAGCGGCAATATGAACATGCTTGTTGACCCTTCAGGTGTTGTATACGATACTGTAAAGGGCAACCGTATTCAGGGAGCTAAAATGACAGTTTACAAGCTCAATACTGAAACAGAATCAGAAGAGCCTGTATGGGATGTATGGAATGCAGAGGACTATGACCAGCAAAATCCGCTTTATACTGATGAAGACGGCGCTTATGCATGGGTCGTTCCTGAGGGCAGATACAAGGTAACATGTGAAATGGAAGGATATGACACTCAGACCAGTGAAGAATTTGACGTTCCGCCTGAAAAAACAGACCTTAATTTCAGCCTTGTAAGCAATCAAGCTCCTGAGATAAAATCTGTTGAAAAATCTAACGGCTCATTGATCGTTACCTTTACAAACAGCGTTAATATTGATACTGTAAATGCTGATACGTTAAAGCTGGACGGCACTGATGCAAAATACACTGTAACTCCAATGCTTTATGACGAAAACGATAAGTATACAGATTCATTCCTTGTAAAAGGAAACTTCAAGAATCTGGATTCAATTACAGTTCATGCAAGTGAGAGTATCAAGAATGCAGCAGGCATTTCCGCTAAGACAAATAAGGTCATTCCGGGAGTGGATCCGCATGCCGGAGATGTAAATAACGATGGAAAGATTAGCGGTATTGACGCATCATTGGTATTCAGCGAATACAAGCTTATTTACGGAGGCAATAAAGGAAACTTTAATGAGGAAGAAATAAAGCGTGCAGATATGAACGGTGACGGTAAGATCACTGCCGTTGATGCATCTAAGATATTCGCTCTTTATAAAGCAAGCTATAAGAAGTGATTTGTTAACTAAAAGCCCGGTCTTTATGATCGGGCTTTTGCTATGCTGTTTAGTAGCTTATTGGTAAATTATGGCATATATATTCGCATATATTATATGAAAAGTATTTGTACAATATTGACATAATCTCTGTTTTGCTGTATAATAATGGCGAGGAAAAGGATGAAGTGTGCTCCTGCGTATTTCCGCAGGAGCTTTTGTTTTTTTGAGTGATACGAAAAAAATTTTTAAAATAAGCGCACATAAGCACATGGTTTTACGTCTTATTATTTGGGGAGGGATGTTAAATGCCGGTCGGTCTTGAAGATCAGTATGATAAAATCTACCGCTATTGCTATACACGGGTACATAACAGAGAGCTTGCGGAAGATCTGACTCAGGAAACTTTCCTACGGTTTTTAGAGAATCCGCAGTATAACGGCAGCGGAAAGGAGCTTCAGTATCTGTACACGATCGCTAAAAACCTTTGCATTGACGAGTACAGAAAAAAGAAATTTGAGCCTATTTATAGCACTTTGATATGCACTGTAAAATATATTTTTATGGTGCTATTTTTTTAATTAAATATAATTGTAAAAAATACTTGACATATATAAAAAATAGTGGTATGATTTAAGTGAATTAAATAAAAAGTTTTATTTTCTTTAAATTACATGTAAATATATTTATATAAGGAGTATTAAAATGAATATTAAAAAGACATTAGCAGGTATTATCGCAGCGTTTATTGCATCAATAAATATTTTAAGCTATGTAAGCGCTGACAGTGTTTTCGATGAAGTTTATGAAAATTATTATTACTCATATTTTTTTGCAACCGGAAAAACAAAGGAATATTGTTTGTCATCAGATAGTTCACTTGAAGGTTACATCGAAATTGATATTAATGGAAATTCACAAAGAAATTCTTCAGCAAGAAATTCACAAAGTCAAAATTTATCTCCCAAAATAATTAATCAGGCATATATCGATTTAAGTAGCATATCTTTTGAAAGCAATAATACATCATCGATTATATCAAATAATGAAGATGTAATAAGTAATGAAAACAACATAGATATGACACAAAATGTTATTATGGAAGACACAAGAAATTTTGGTGATATAAGAACCGAAAACACTTTTGATATCTTATCATCAGAAAGCGGTTCAGGTAATACCTTAAGCGAAATGACATCATATGATCAAAGCGTTGTAAGACTATTAATAACATATGACGGAACTAATTTTATTGGTGGCTCAGCATTTATTATCCAGGATTGGGACGGCAAAAGCTGCTTAGCAACTGCTGCACATAACGTAGTTGGAACAGATGAAAATGGAAATAAGATTTTCCCTCAAAGCGTAAGAATTCAAATCTTCGACAGAGCATCACATGCAGTAAAGGAATTCTATGCTGACTCTGTTCACGTTTCAGAAATACGAATGGAGAAAAATCCGAATCCAGACGAAGAAAACACTGTTGATTATGCGTTATTAACTGTAGATGATGATATAAGCCTTGCTGATACATATGGTCGAATTTATTTAGCAACAATCGGAGAAAGCGCACGACCTGATGTTGAACTAAGAGGATTGAGCGGCGGATATGAATACAGCGATGTGAAAATGTACCACTCATTTGGAAACGTTTTTAATAACAATAATAAATTGTTTTATTGTTACGCACAGGCTCAAGGCGGAATGAGCGGCGGACCAATGATTATGACAGCTGGCGGAAATGAATTTGCAATAGGAATAATAGGTTCCAGTGCATATTCAGATGGTCAGTATACATCTAATGGAGTCGATATGCGTTGGTCTGTAACAAGATTTTTAGCATTCAATCCATTTTTGCATTAACGACCTTTCCAGACTGAATAACAATGACAAGGAGGTATTTTTATGAGAAAACTCAAATCAATTTTAGCCGCTGTCTTAGCGGCGGCAGTTATGGCTGCATGCAATATAACGGCATTTGCAGGCGAGCTGCATTTTTCAGAGGATATCAGCACTTATGATTATGAAGCAAAGGTTATCGACAATGACGGGGTCATTTATTTTGTTGATAATAGAGATAGCAGCGCAATAAGAATCAGACGATACCCATATGACCTGGGCATAGAATTTATAACGGAGGACGGCTTTGATACAAGCACTATTAACTGTGATTATGAGATCCTTGACGGTGCTCCTCAGCTTGTAACTCTCACTGACAACACACACTGCTTTGTTGTTTGCTCATACGAAACAGTTACAGATGAAAAGATCGACGAGATGAATGAACTGTTGAGCCAGATTCGCAAGACTGACGGCGTCAAATCCGCAAGAATATTCAAAAGATATTCATTCAATAACGGAAGCATCAGTAAATACAAAGGCAGCGCTTATATACGTTTGCCGGGGAGCGGAGCACTTGATCTGGAGGAAATAAAAAGCGATACTGAGCTGTGGAACTATCTGGAAACCATTGGCGCTGATCCGGAAATAAACACGGAGTTAGGCACTGAAGCATATCCGATATGGGGAATTACAGGCATAGATTTGGAGCAGCCATCAGATATTTTTGCGGTAAGGGATAAGATCAATACCTTCTCCTCAATAGAAAACAAGGCTGAGCTGGAGATGTGGGTCGAAGCGACATATTGCCCAATGGTTTATTATGCCGACGAGCCTTATGTTGTAGGTGATATAGACGGTGACGGAAAGGCTTCCGCCCATGACGCTTCAATGGCGTTTTCCGAATACAAGCAGATATACATAAATGGAAAGGGCAGCTTCACTGACCTCCAGTTAAAGAGCGCAGATATGAACGGTGACGGCAAGATTACTGCCGCTGATGCATCTAAGATATTCACTCTTTATAAAGCAAGTTATATGAAGTGATCAGTTAATTAAAAGCTCGGTCTTTATGATCGGGCTTTTGCTATGCTGTTGAGTAGTTTATTGACAAATTATGGTATACATATTCGCATATATTATATGAAAAGTATTTGTACAATATTGACATAATTCCTGTTTTGCTGTATAATAATGGCGAGGAAAAGGATGAAGTGTGCTCCTGCGTATTTCCGCAGGAGCTTTTGTTTTTTTGAGTGATACGAAAAAAATTTTTAAAATAAGCGCACATAAGCACATGGTTTTACGTCTTATTATTTGGGGAGGGATGTTAAATGCCGGTCGGTCTTGAAGATCAGTATGATAAAATCTACCGCTATTGCTATACACGGGTACATAACAGAGAGCTTGCGGAAGATCTGACTCAGGAAACTTTCCTACGGTTTTTAGAGAATCCGCAGTATAACGGCAGCGGAAAGGAGCTTCAGTATCTGTACACAATCGCTAAAAACCTTTGTATTGACGAGTACAGAAAAAAGAAATTTGAGCCTATTCATAGCGCTGATGAAAACAAGACCGATGTTGAAGACGAAC
Source organism: uncultured Clostridia bacterium (assembly GCA_947586185.1). Classification (GTDB taxonomy): domain Bacteria; phylum Bacillota; class Clostridia; order Oscillospirales; family Ruminococcaceae; genus Porcipelethomonas. Next base: position 29,116 of record CANPXN010000005.1, on the reverse strand, counting down.
TGATCTCAAGGCTGTCACTGCGGTTTGCAGTGGAATCTCTCTCAGATGAGGACAGGGAAATAGTCTTGCTGAGGTATGTCAATGAAGTTCCGGTATCAGTTATAAGCAATCTGTATCATATGTCAAGATTTGCATTGTACCGGAGACTTAAAAAGATTTTGGCTGTTTTACGAAGTGAGTTTGAAAAGGAGGGATCTGAATGAATAAAAAGTTTAAAAAAGCTTTGAAAGACGCATATATATATAATATTCCAGATCCTAAACGCAAGGAGGAGTTTTTGCAGGAGCTGGAAGAGAAGTATAAAAAACAGGAGAGAAAAAAGCGTATTTCCAACTTTCCGAATACCATGCGGTTTTTGGCAGCAGCTCTCACTGTGCTGGCATTTTTCGGAACATATAGTATTTATCTGAATGTTACTGATATGCACAGGCTTTCGGATATGTATGAGCCTCCTGTTTCGGTTGAAAGCCGTCCGGAGGGAAATACTGACCCGATTGTCGGCAGCGATGACAGCGCTATAGAACCCGGCGAAAACTCCGATGTTATTACAGTTCCCGATTCAACTCATACCGTAAATGGAGAAACAGAAGCCTCTGTAACAACCGCTCCGGAGAATGCCGGCATGGATACTTCACATACAACGGTCGGCGTAAGTAATACTTCGGTGGATGTAGGCGGCTCTGTTAATACTCAACCTCAGAAGACTACCGGTCCGGAATCGGAACAAAGCAGTAGTGTTCAGCATAATACGGAAAGTATGCCAGCAACACAAGGTTCAACAGTTGATGTAACAAATGTTCCGGAGACTGAGCAAAGCAATGCAACAAACATTTCTATTAATATATCTGAAAGCGATATTTCATACACTGGTTCGGTGTCGGTGTCAGTATCAGTGTCAGTGTCAGTGGATGTGTCAGTTTCAGTATCGCAGTCTGTTTCTGTTTCGGTATCGCTTTCTACATCCGAGTCTACAACAAGTTCTTCATTTGCAACGACTGTTTCTTGGAAAACCTCTGTTTACATTCCGGGGTATGTCAGGAAAAGCTTTTATGCGGATATGTTACACTGCTTTCCGGGGCAGCAGTATAAGTATAAATTGTTCAATAAGGGGCTTGTCCCGTCATTAAAAGTGGGCAGGGTGTGGCTTTAGCTGCACTGAATACGGAAATGGACTCCAGCTTAAGAGGTGGGGGACATCTTGCCATAAGTTATAGCATATGCCCAAACAGCCGGCTATTTTGCCGGCTGTTTTTGTACGCTAATTCATGACAAGTTTACTTGACATAAAGGTTACAATATGGTATCATTAATACATAGACAGCTTTCGGCATTTTATAGATGGGGCAAGTAAAGCTTGCCTCATCTATTCGCCATATTTTGCGGTTGTCATCTTTGGCGACGAGTACTACAGTCGCTACGTTAGCCGCAAAATGGCGCTTTAAATAAAATATTGCTCCACAAAATTTGACATGGTTTAACTGGTGGAGCACTATTACAGGGGAGGCTTGAAAATGGACAAGGATGAGATATTACGGCTCAGCAAAAAAGACGGTCCGGACGAACGTGAGGAAAGGATATATCAGGAATCCTGGAACTTTGCCGGAACTGTTGTGTGTATAATATGTGTGGCGTTTATTATTTACAGCATGATAAGACGCGAAAACCCATATCCCTACTGCTTTATAGGAATGTCCTACTGTGCTGCGGATAATCTTTACAGGTTTTTCAGGCTTCGCAGAAAAAGTGATCTTTTTTCAGGCATCGCTTTTCTTTCCGCCGGTCTTATATGGCTTGCGCTTATGTTTATGGGAGAATGATGCTTATGAGAAGGAGGGATCCTGCTTCGGCAGATAATTGTATGGAATCTCTTGTGCTTCATAACACAGTGAAAACCGCAAGAGGCGAAAAAAGGCTGTCCCAGGGAGAGCTTGCGGATATGGTGGGAGTTTCAAGACAGACTATAAGCTCCATTGAGAATAACCAGTTTTGTCCCAGCGCCAGACTTGCGCTGCTGCTGTGCGTGGCTCTTGAAAAGCAGTTTGAAGAGCTTTTTTATTTTTAATATGAAAGGGAACCTAAAATGCAGGAAATTATACTTGTTAAGTATGGAGAAATGGCTTTAAAGGGTCTTAACAAAAAGACATTTGAGGATGTTCTCCTTAAAAATATAAAGAGAAGACTGAAGTCACTGGGGAGCTTTGATTACGCCAAGGCTCAGTCTACAATATACATCAAGCCGCTGAGTGATGATGCAGATATGGATACCGCTATGGAAAGACTGGGAAAGGTGTTCGGTATTGCGGCGCTGTGCCGTGCTGCTGCATGTGAAAAGAGCTTTGAGGCAATATGCGAAAGAAGTGTGGATTACCTTGAGGAGGTTCTTTCTTATGCAAAGACCTTTAAGGTCACCGCTAAAAGAGCGGACAAGAGCTTCCCGATGAAATCGCCGGAAATATGCGCTCAGCTGGGAGGAGTTCTGCTGGAAATGTTTCCGAATCTTTCTGTTGACGTTAAAGAGCCGGAGGTAACGGTTACTGTTGAGATCAGAGATACTCACGCATATATCCACGCTGAAAATCTGAAAGGCGCAGGCGGTCTTCCGGTCGGAACAAGCGGAAAGGCTATGCTCCTTCTTTCAGGAGGTATCGACAGCCCCGTTGCAGGCTATATGATGGCTAAAAGAGGAGTCCACATAACGGCGATCCACTATGTGAGCCCTCCTTACACCTCGGACAGAGCAAGACTCAAGGTCGAGGAGCTGTGTCAGAAAATAACCGATTACTGCGGAAGTATTGCGTTCTTTTGCGTTCCTTTTACCGAAATTCAGGAGGCTATCAGGAACAATTGCCCGGAGGAGTATTTTACCATTATAATGAGAAGGCTTATGATGGAAATTGCTCAGAGGATATGCGAAAAGGAACAGTGTATGGCGCTGATCACAGGGGAAAGCGTGGGGCAGGTCGCAAGTCAGACCATGAACGCCCTTATGTGTACCGACGCAGTTTGCAGGATACCGGTGTTCAGACCTCTTATAGGTATGGATAAAACTGAGATCATAGAGATCGCAAGAAAAATTGATACCTTTGAAACATCTATTCAGCCATATGAGGATTGCTGTACGGTATTTACACCGAGACATCCTAAGGTAAGACCGAAGCTTGAGGATGTTGAAGCCGCTCAGAGCTGCTTTGATTTTTCGGCGCTTATAGATGAAGCAGTTCGTAAAACAGAAGTGAAAGTCTTCAATCTTGAGGTGTGATATTTAACAAATTTACATTTTGTTTATAAATGAGAGAAAATACTTGGTGAAATTATGGAAAATATGAATAATACTTCGGGTGAAATCGGACAATCTACCAAAGTAACCCCTGGAAATCTTGACAAATTGGTTACAGATGTAGTAAAATTATTATTGGTAAAAGGAGTAACTGTCGCTACGGCTGAAAGCTGTACGGGAGGACTTCTTTCAGAGCTTATTACATCCGTGCCGGGAGCTTCAAGAGTTTTTGAGATCGGCGTTTGTACATATTCAAACAAGATCAAGCATGAATACTTAGGAGTTCCTAAAGCGCTTTTCAAGCAGTACGGTGCGGTAAGCCGCCAGGTCGCTCTTGCTATGGTGAGAGGACTGAAAAAACAGTCGCAGGCTGATATATGTATCTCCGTTACCGGTATCGCAGGACCGGGGGGCGGCACCGCTGAGAAACCGGTGGGTACCGTTTATGTCGGAGTATGTTGCGGCACAAAGCAGATAGTTAAGCTGCTGAAGCTGTGGGAGCTGAGCGACAAGAGCAGAGATAACATAAGGCTGCATACTGCATACAGTATTTTTGATTTTCTGTATCAGATGCTTGCGGCAATGCCGGACAAGCTTCCCGAATCAGAAAAGCCATCGGGAAGAAAAAAGAAGGGCGGCTTTCAGGGCTTTGTTCAGGGGCTGATCCCGTGGAGGGGCGATACTCCTTTACAGGCAGTTAAAAAGGTCATCTTTCTTGTTGCGATAATTGTCTTTAGCGTATGCCTTTACCTTATAGCCGATTATTACTGGTCAAATTATAAGAGCAGGAACAAATACGGCGAGATTCAGGATCAGTACAGAACAGCGCTTACCATGAACACTGAGCCGGAGGGGGAAGAAGCAAATGTAGGAACTCCCGAAAGCGTTAAGAAGTGGACTATGAACGAGGGCGCAAAGCTGCTCCTTGAAAGAAATAAGGATACTGTGGGGTATATAGATATACCTGACACAAATGTAAGTTATCCTGTTTTACAAAGACGTCGTGAGGACGGCAATGAGTATTATCTTAATAAGGACATTGATAAAGAGAATGCAAAAGCGGGAGCTATCTTCCTTGACTGGCGCAACTATTTCGACTATGTGGTTGACGGCAAAAAGGTTCTGGAAAACTCTCAGAATCTGGTCATCTATGGTCACAATATGGGCGACGGTTCAATGTTCGGACAGCTCAAAAACTATAAGAACGATTCCTCATTCTACAGCAAGCATCCGGTCATAAATTTAAGCTCTAATTATGAGACGTATACATATAAGATTTTTGCTTACTTTATCGTTGACTCGGAGGATGAATCGGATACAAAATTCGATTGCTGGAACTACCTTAATTTTGATAATGAGGAAGTGTTCTATGAATATGTCAATAATGCAAAGAGAAGAGCGCTTGCATTTAATGATGTGGACGTAAAATACGGGGATCAGCTGCTGACCCTTTCAACCTGTAACGGTGAATTTGATACCGCCCGCCTTATAGTCATGGCAAGACTTGTAAGGGACGGAGAGGACCCTTATGAGGGAACGCAGGAGACAGAGAAGAATCCGAATATTTTATGGCCTGAGATTTATTATAAGTGGAACGACAACAATTACGATCCTGACGCTGAGTTTGAGCCATACGGCGTGGGATAAAAAGAAGGGTACTGAAATATATATGCTGAAGAATAAAGGAATTATTGCGATAGTAGGCTGCATAGCGGCGGCTGCTATGTCCGTGTGTATGCTTGTTTCATGCAGCGGAGATAAAAAAGAATCTTCATCAAATAAGGCTGCGGACATGCTGGAGCCTACAGAGGTAACAGAGCCGACAGAGCCTGAGTATCCGACTCTTGAGAATTTTTCGGAAGACCCGAGAGGCCTTACAGGTCTTTCAAGATATCTTCTGACCCAGAATAAAGACGTTGTGGGATATATGAAGCTCAGCAATACAAAGGTCGATTATCCGGTCGTTCAGTGGCCGGACCCAAACGATGATGATAACGGAAACGCTTATTATCTCGATAAGGACCTTTATGGCAACTACCTTGATTCCGGTACGCTTTTCCTTGATTACAGAGCAAATTACGACGGGGATCCGCTGGAACACAGCGACCATCTGTGCGTTTACGGGCACAATATGAGAAGCGGCGCAATGTTCGGTAATCTTAAAAAGTACTACCAGGATGAAAGCTTTTATGCTGAAAATCCTATAATTGAGTTCAGCTCAAATTATAAGGATTATCAATATATTATTATCGCTTATTTTGTCACAAGCGGCGAGTGGGATGCAGACTTCCGTTATTGGGATATTGTCAACTTTGAAACAGAGGATGACTACAATTACTTTATTGATACGGTTGAGTCTAAAACACAGCGCAATACTGATGTTGACGTTCAGTACGGCGACAAATTTCTGACTCTTTCCACCTGTCATCTGGATGTGGATAACTCACGTTTTCTCGTAGTTGCAAGACGGTTACGTGATGATGAGACCCCAGAAAAGATTGACAAAAAAAGCAGCGGATCCGACGAGAGTCAGGATTCGGAAACAGCCGGTGAATAACGGCTTCCATCCGCAGCAAATGCGGAAATTTAAAATTGGAGATTGATATGGATTTACGAGTACGACACAAAGGCTACGGAATAGCTGCTGCTGCAACAGCGCTTGCTGCTGCGTTCTGTATATTCTACGGAAATTCAGCTCAGAATGCCGTTGCCCTTGAGGAACAGGAAGTTCCGGATTCAGCTTCTGTTATTGCAGCAGAGGATTACGAGGAAACAGAGAGTTCTGCGGAGTATGAGATCGCAAGTATCTGGAAGGCTGATCTTTCGGAATACAAGGACAGCTTCTCAATGGTTGATTACGAAAACGTTGAGGTTGAAGAAGAAAAAGAAGAAGAAACTGAGGAGTCTTCAGAGGCTTCTGAGGAATCTTCGGAGGAGTCCGGAGAGGAAAGCGAAGGCGATAATTCAGCTGAATATGCCTATGACCCGGATTATACCTATGAAGGAACGGTCAGCGTTCCGCAGCGTGGAGAGGTTTCAAACGTTTCTGTTGAAAGCGGAAACTTCGGCTTCACTACATACGGCTACGGTCATGGCGTTGGCATGAGCCAGAACGGAGCTAATTACTATGCTTATTATGGAGGCTGGAATTATCAGCAGATCCTCCAGCACTACTATCCAGGCACAACAGTCGGAAGTACAGGAACCGGCGGCAATGAAACTCTTACGGTAAACGGTACATCCGGAGCTGCCATTGATATTATTTCAAAGGTAGTTTACAATGAAATGGGTTCTTCAATGAGCCCGGAGGCTATGAAAGCCCAGGCGGTTGCCGCATATACATACATCAAGTATAAGGGCGGCAGCGCAGGAGATTTAAGACTTAAATCAAACCCACCGCAGAATGTTGTTAACTGCGTTGCATCGGTACTCGGTCAGGCAGTTTACTACAATGGAAATTATGCACTGACTATGTTCTGTGCGTCAAGCGGCGGAAGCACTGCTTCATGCAAGGATGTATTCACAGCGGATATGCCTTATCTGAGAAGTGTTCCAAGTGAGTATGACAGTTCATGCGATCCGAATTACGGCACAGTTACTGCATACAGCATTGATTATGTAAGATCAACTCTTCAGAGCAGACTCGGAATTACATTATCCGAAAATCCTTCATCATGGATTTCAGTTGTTGAGGGCGACGGCGGCTATGCTGCTTATGTTGTTATCGACAATCAGGTAACTGTAAAGGGCAGCGATTTCAGAAGTTATTTTGGTCTTAAGTCGCCTAAGTTTACTGTTGCGGTATATTAATAAAAACACGGCATTGTCGGTTAAGTCCGGCGATGCCGTATTTGTATACGGAGGGAAATATGAATATTTCAGAGGTTATTTCTAAAACAAGAAAAAAGGAAGCTTTAAGCTCTGAGGAGATAAGCTGGCTTGTTGACAGCTATGTAAAGGGTGAGATTCCCGATTATCAGATGTCGGCATGGCTTATGGCTGTCTGTATAAACGGGCTTACCGACGCTGAAACCTCGAAGCTTACTATTGCAATGCGTGATTCGGGTGATGTTCTCGATCTTTCCGGCATAAACGGCGTTACTGTTGATAAGCACAGCACCGGAGGTATTGGCGACAAGACAAGTCTTATCATTGCGCCGGTATGCGCTGCATGCGGTATATATGTGCCGAAAATGTCCGGAAGAGGTCTTGGCTTTACCGGCGGAACTATCGACAAGCTTGAGAGCATACCGGGCTTTAACGTTGAGATGCGCTTTGAGGATTATATTAAAGCAGTTAACAGTACAGGTGCGGCGATTATTTCACAGACAGGAAAACTTGTTCCAGCTGATAAGAAAATGTACGCCCTCCGGGACGTTACCGGAACAGTTGAGAGTATTCCTCTTATTTGTTCAAGCATCATGAGCAAAAAGCTTGCTACAGGATGCGACTGTATTCTTCTTGATGTAAAATGTGGAAGCGGCGCTTTTATGAAAAATAAAGAGGATGCTTTGAAGCTTGCTCAGCTTATGACCTCTGTTGGAAAAGCGGCTGGAAAAAAGTGTCGGGCAGTTATAACTGATATGAACGAGCCGCTGGGAGATGCTGTGGGAAATGCTTTGGAGGTAATTGAAGCAGCGGAGATTTTAAAGGGAAGAAAGAAGGGCAGACTCTATCAGCTCTGTATGGGGCTTTCGGCAAATATGCTGGAGCTTGCAGGAATCGGCAGCTATGACAGGTGCATGGAGCTTGCTGAAAACGCCGTATCAAGCGGAAAGGCATTGGAGATTTTAGAAAAAATGATTTATAATCAAGGAGGAAACGGTAAAGCTATATATGACTACAGTCTTCTTCCTCAGGGCATATATAAGCATGAAGTAACGGCGAAGGAAAGCGGATATATATCTGGAATAAACAGCGAGAGAATAGGGATCGCTGCTCTTATGACAGGTGCAGGCAGGGAAAACAAGGAAAGCCATATCGACCACAGCGCCGGTATTGTCTTTAGCCGTCACACCGGAGATCATGTAAGCAGGGGAGACGTTATTATGACTTTATATTCTTCTTCTGTGAGAGATTTTACGGAGTCTGCCAAAAAAGCTCTCAGCGCCGTAAGCTACAGCAGCGAAAAACCGGAAGTGCAACCTGTGATTGTCAGAAAATACATCTGAGGTTGCTTGACATAAGAGGTTTTATGGTGTAAAATAAATATATTACTTAAAATCGAAGCAAGAGCCTGATAAGTTCGTTTGATCAGACTGCTACGGTTGCAGTATGCGCTTGCAGGAGCTTTGTTCCGCAGTCTTTAACCCATCACTTAAAGATTGTAATGTAACATTTCGCCTTGAAGGCGGAGGAAAAAAGCGCAAAGTTATATTAATGGAGGAGTTACTATGCAGAAGACAAAACTTGGGTTGTCAGTTGGAGTTTGCGGCGCTGTCATTTATTTTACAGCAATTCTTGGTGGCTTTGTGCCCCTTGTTATTATGGCAGGCTATGTATTTTTAAAGGAGGAAAATATCTGGCTAAGAAAAGCTGCCTTTAAGGCGATAGCTCTTGCGCTGGTATTTTCAGGTCTTGTAACGGCTGTAAACTGTATAGATGAAGTTCTCGGAATATTCAATAATCTTTTCGACCTTTCTCTCAGAATGCCGCTGAATCTTGATTATGTGCTCAAGGCAATAATAAATCTTGCAAAAATTGTTATTTTTGCAATTCTCGGCTTTAAGGCGTTTGGACAGGGCGATCTTTCAATACCGACAATTGACGCCGCTATGGATGAAAATAAATAAACGGAGGTAATAAAAATGGGATTTTTTGATAAAGTAAAGGAAGCTGCCGGCAGCGCTGCCGCTGCTGTTAGCGAGGGAGCAAAAAATGCTTCAAGCAAGGTGAATGATTTTACAGAAAAGTCAAAGCTTAACAAGGAAATAAAAGCTGAGGAAACAAAGATCAATAATTTCTATATGGAAATGGGAAAGAAGATTTTTGAGGAAAATACTCAGGCTCCTGCGGGATTTGAGGAACAGTTTGCAGGCATCAAGGCAGCTCAGGAAAAAATTTCTTCACTTAATGAGCAGCTTATCGCTGTTGACGGATTTATCAACTGTGAAAAATGCGGAGCTAAGATCAAGCCTGATCAGCCGTTCTGCCAGTGCTGCGGAGCTAAGGTAGAAGTACCTGCTGCGTCTGCTGCACCAGCTGCATCTGCGGCTGTGAATACGGTTAGCTGTCCTTCATGCGGAAAGGTAGTTCCTGCTGGTCAGCCGTTCTGTGACGGATGCGGAACAAAGCTGGAGAGCGCCGCTGCACCGGCTGCTGAAGCGCCGGCAGAAAACAACAGCGCAGAATAATTTATAGTAAAAAATTAATGAGCTGCTGCACGATCATAAAGTGCAGCAGCTCATTACATTGATTTGATGAAAAATATTCCAATAAGAACCAGCAGCGCCGCCATTACAACAAGAGTAATAAATCTGTTCAGATTGCCGTTTTTAAGCTTGTTTGAAGCGTCAAATATATTTATGGCTGCGGCAGCGAGAATGAATACAAGTAAAATGACTTTTCCGGGGGTATCTGTAAAGATTCCTGCTTTGCTTAGAACAAAAGCTACTACTGCAAGGAAAAGTACGGCGATCTTGACAGCCTGAAAGATATGCTCCTTATTCAATGCTTTTCACCGGACTTTTTCACCTTGCGCTTGTTTCCTTTTTCATCTACTATGTAGGTGTTTTCAAGCTGGCTTGTCAGGTTCTGAACAACGCTTTTTCGATATTCATTTCTAAGCTCTGTCTGCTCAGCCTTTTCGGAATCGGTAAGGCCTTGGGTTCTTGATTTCCTTGCAAGGAAATTTATGCGGTCAAGCTTTGACTGCTCCATAAATTCAGCTCCTTTATTTTTTGTTACCGCCGCCTTACAGCGGTGAAACTTATAATTATTTTATCATAAAATGAGGATTACTGCAACAATCAATTTCAGAGGTGTAATATGAAAAAAACAGCATTAATAACCGGCGGCTCAAGGGGTATAGGAGCTGCCGTTGCCTTAAAGCTTGCAAGGGACGGCTTTATCCCTGTTATAAACTATCTTTCAAGCCGTGAAAGAGCGGAAAAAGTTGCCGCTGATACCGGAGGCATAGCTTTTAGCGCAGATGTTTCGGATATGGAACAGGTTATGGACATGATAAATACTGTTAATAAAAAGCTGGGCGGAATATCCCTCCTTGTTAATAATGCCGGCATCTCTTATACGGGACTGTTTAACGATATAACATTGCAGCAGGAAAAGCGGCTTTGGGATGTGAACGTAGGAGGAGTTTTTAACTGCACAAGGGCAGTGCTTCCGGATATGATAAGAAATAAGGCCGGAAGTATAATCAGTATTTCCTCAATGTGGGGACAGGTAGGGGCTTCATGTGAGGTCCACTACTCCGCTGCTAAATCGGCTGTGATCGGCTTTACCAAGGCGCTGGCAAAGGAGGTCGGACCTTCGGGGATCAGAGTGAACTGTATTGCTCCGGGTATGATCATGACGGATATGACCTCAGGATATACGGAAGACGTGCTTTGTGAGCTAAAGGACGAAACACCCCTTGAAAGGCTTGGGTGTCCGGATGACATAGCGGAGGCTGTAAGCTTTTTTGCGTCAGAGGGAGCAAGCTTTATTACCGGTCAGGTGATTGGGGTAAACGGCGGATTTGTGATATAGAAAGGTGATAGTATGTTCAGTGAAAGACTTGAAAAGCAGATGGAGTTTATTGCGGAAATAGATAAGCTTAAAGGCATAAAAAGACAGACGCTGCTTATAAACGAGGACAGGCAGGAAAATGATGCGGAACACAGCTGGCATTTTGCAGTGCTTGCAATGCTGCTTTCGGAATACTGTGACGAAGAAATTAATATGCTTAAAGTGATGAAAATGGCTCTTGTACACGACATTGTTGAAATAGACGCAGGGGACACTTACTGCTATGACAAAGAGGGATATAAAACTAAGGCGGACAGGGAGGAAAAAGCGGCAAGAAGGATATTTGCAATACTTCCTAAGGATCAGTATGAGGAGCTTTATGGACTGTGGAGGGAGTTTGAGGATATGAGCAGCCCTGAAGCCAAATTTGCCGCAGTTCTTGACAGGCTACAGCCCCTTTTGCTGAATTACAGAAAGGGCGGAGTATCATGGAAAAATCACGGAACCTGCCGCAGTCAGGTGGAGGAAAGGAATCAGTGCGTGAAGAACAGCTCAGAAGAGCTTTATAGATATATAATGCACATAATTGAGGACGCTTGTGAAAAAGGTATGTTAAAAAAGTAAAGGAATTGTAATATTCATAATAATACGCTTTGTTAAAAAGCACAAAAAATTAAATGCCGGTTTTAGTAAATGTGTATGAAACGGAGAACTAATGAAAAAAAGCAGTTTATTTTGAAAAATCCGCTTGAAGTTTGAATAAGGTTGTGATATATTTAATAATGAAAATTTAACATTTTCAGAAAAAGAATTGAGGGATAATAAATGAAAGAAAGGCTAATTGCCGCAAAAAATGCTATCGGCAGATTTAACGACAAACGTGAACAAAATTCTGTCAAATTCAAAATGACAAATATCATTATGACGGTACTATTTCCGGTATTTATAGTCTGTATGGCGGAAATAAATCAGGCAAAATACCCTTCAAAATTTATTGTTTTTGCCGCTGAAAGACCGACAGTTATATTATTTAACATTATGATCGCCTCACTGATTTTCTATGGCTTTATGCTTCTGTTTAAAAAAGGCTGGATAGCGATGGCCGTTCAGTCCTTCATATATATGGCGCTGAGTATAACGGAGCTGTTCAAATACAACACCAACGGCAACCACCTTATAATGGTTGATATGAAGCTTGGTAAAAGCATAAAGAGCCTGACCTCATTTGCATACATAAAAATAACACCTATGCTTGTTACATATATAGTTATTGTAGTAGCTTTTTTGGCAGCAGCATTCTGGTTCAATCCAAAGTTTAAGTTTAAGCTTTCAAAGAGGATCGCTCCTGCGCTGGCATGCCTCGCCGCATGTATCGGTGTGGTAACAGTTCCGGCAGTATCCACAAGAGTTTATGCGTTGTTTGATATAGATACAACAGAATCAAGCAATACCTTTAAGCTCAATGAAAAGTTTGACAATAACAGCTTTCTTGCATTTTTCTGCCAGACAGCTTCCGAAAGCCTTGCAAATAAGCTGGTAGAGCCTGCAAACTACAATGCGGATAAAGTCGATGAGCTGACAGCAGTGGACGCTGACAGCAGCGATGCTGAATTTGAAAAGCCTAATGTTATCATGATCATGTCTGAGTCCTTTGCGGATTTCAGAAGATTTTCCGATAAGATCGACATAGACAGCTCCGCATATGAGGACTTTGATAAGGCTTGTGCTGAGGGTTATAAGGGTACGGCAATTGTTCCGACCTTTGCAAGCTATACTGTAAGAACAGAGTTTGAGCTTAACCTTGGTCTTCCGGTTCGTTCACTGAATGACCCGAATATGCCGCAAAGAATGCTCTTGAACAGAGCACAGCCTACGATCGCAAGCTATTATAAGAGCTGGGGCTACCAGACAGCGTATGTACATCCGTTTATGAGCTCATTCTACAGCCGTTCAAGAGTATATGCAAACTTTGACTTTGACCGTATGATATTTGACGAGGACTTCACTGTTCCTATGGAATACTACGGTACATATACTGACGATAAAACAGTATTTGGTCAGATTGAACAGCTCATCAAGGAAAGTGACGAGCCGCTGTTCACTCATGCGACAACAATGCAGAATCACCAGCCGTATGACCAGGGCGAAGACCCAGAGGACGAGATCGGCAACTATATCCAGTGGGTAGGTCACTCATGTGATGATCTTACAGTATTTTTAGATAATCTCAAGAAGATCGACGAGCCTACACTGGTATTCCTTATCGGTGACCACTATCCGTCACTCAGGGGCGAAAACAGTATTTATGACCAGATAGGTATGAACAGCGAAACATGCAGCGTTCTTTATGAACAGCCGTTCCTGCTGTGGAGCAATTATGATCAGGATTTCAGCTCAATGCCTGACTATGAATTTTCAACATTCTATATGCCATATGTGATCATGGACCTGCTGGGCGCTCCTAAGGACAGCTTTGTTCAGTCAATGCTGGACGAAATGCAGACTACTCCGGTCTACTCTACAAATTATGATGATTCAGTAGGCAGGGACGAAAAGCTTGATATTCTCACATACGACAGGATTCTTGGCGATATTGTTTCAGAAAGTGCAATTCCTGAAAGCGAGATAGTTAAAGCTGAAGATGTTGAGGATTATTAAAGAATAGTTTTTAAGCCGGTGTAAAAGCCGGCTTTTTTATTGACAAATTATGAGTGATATGTTAAAATTATCATATTATTTATAGGGAGGAATTTAAATTGAAGTTTACTAAAAAGCTTGCCGGATTTTTATCAGCAGCAATTTTGTCAATGCTTATGTTTACGGGAACTGCGGCTGAGCCGGTCAAGGATTTTTTTGAGTTTATTGACAGTTCATATGTTGAAAGGACTTCGGTTCATGCTTATGATTATGATTATACTCAGCCATTGCCGACATCATCGGTAGAAACACAACCAGATACAAAACCAATTTATAATGGTCTTAATTATGGAATAAGATATGAAAACGGTGAAAGCTATGTTGAGATAGTTAGTTATGACAGTTATTATAACTCTCCATATGAGGGCGATATTGTTATACCTTCGGAGATAAATGGCACTCCTGTGAAAAGTATTTCCGGTGATGCTTTCCGTGAAACGGATATTACAAGCATTGAGATACCGGACAGTGTGACTAAAATCGGAGGGGGAGCGTTTTATGGCTGTGAAATGCTTAAAAGCGTAAGACTGCCGGAGGGTCTTACTGAAATGCCGACATATATTGCCTATTATGATAAATATTATGGTTTCTTTGAGGGCTGTTCAAGTCTTGAAAGCGTTAATATCCCAAGTAGTGTAAAAAGCTTTGGGGCAAGGTGCTTTTATGGCTGTTCAAGTCTTAAAAGCATTACTCTGCCTGAGGGATTAACTGAAATTCCGTCATATACTATAGAAGTGTATGATGATTACACAGAAGAAGTTATTGGTGAAGAAACCTTTGGTCTGTTTCAGAACTGTACAGGTCTTGAATCTATAGAGATACCGGAGAGCGTAACTAAGATCGGAGAAAATGCTTTCAGAGGCTGTTCGAGTCTTGGATTTGTAAAGATACCAAATGGCGTGACACAAATAGGAAATAGCGCTTTTAGTAAGTGCAGCAAGCTTGAAAGCATAATAATTCCTGGTTCAGTGACTGAAATAGGCGAAGAGGCTTTCAGTGAGTGCGGTGGTCTTGAATCGGCTGTGCTTTCTGAAAATCTTACTGAGATCAGCAATAACGCTTTCTACAGTTGTTCAAATCTTAGAAATATAGTACTTCCAAGCAGTATAACAAAAATCGGAGATTATGCGTTCAGCGGCTGCGGCAGGCTTGAAAGCATAGATCTGCCTGATAACCTGACAAGTATAGGGAAAGACGCATTTAATAGCTGTTATAATTTGCGTGAAATAAATATCCCGGACAGTGTTATTACAATTGGCGACAGTGCGTTTTTGAGCTGCTCTAATGTTAACAGATTAACCCTTGGAAAAAATGTTGAAAGCATTGGAGACAGCGCTTTTGAGGAGGCACTTAGATATAATTATTATGATGAGTGTCTGGAGATCCCGGACAGCGTTGTAACAATTGGCAACAACGCCTTTAAGAATAACTATATTAAAAGCATCAAAATGGGAAACAGCGTTCAGAGCATTGGTGCATCGGCGTTTGAGAGTTGCTCTACCCTTACAAAGATCGTCCTGCCGGAAAGCGTTCAGAGCATTGGTAAAGAGGCGTTTTACAAGTGTACCTCCCTTGAGGAAATTTCCATTGAAAACCCTCAGTGCGAGATATATGACAGCGCTTTGACCCTCAGGTATACTGCGGTAATTTACGGCGCAGAAGGCTCAACAGCAGAGACTTATGCAGACAAATACATAAGAACGTTTATGCCTCTGGGCAGCGAAATAGTGTTCGGTGATGTAAACTCCGACGGCAATATAGACATTCAGGACCTTGTTTGCGTTGCTAAATATATGGCTGATGCAGGCGCTTATGGTCTGTCAGAAAGCGCTTATAAAGCTGCCGATCTGGTTCGTGACGGTCAGGTTACAAATGCTGATGTAGTGGCTTTGCTTAAAGTAGTTAGTGAAAATTAATTTTTAAATATTGAATTTTTTTGTGAAAGTCGGCAATAATAAAGGTGCAGCAAGAAACTGCGTGTAACGGAAGTAAAATTTTCAGACTTCCGGCCTGAAAAAATGCCGGCTTTTCGTTTCTCCGCACTAAGCGAAAGGCTTGTTTTTTCGGGAATGTGCGGAGAATGGAGCTTTGATATGAGCAATCAGAATAACCAGAACAACAACCAGAACCAGAACCAGAATCAGAACAACCAGAACAACAATCAGAACCAGAACAACCAGTCATCAAACAAGAGCAATAACAACTCAAACAGATAACAAAAAGGACGCAGCTTTAAAGGCTGCGTCCTTCTTTTATCTATTAGTGATTAGTCAACTTTCTTGAATCTTGGCTCACTGCCGACCATTCCTGCAAAGAGGGACTTTGGTCTTGCCCACATAGTTCCGTCTTTCTTGGATTTGTAAATAACAAGCTCTTCGAGAGTTTCGCTGTGCATAGCAAGTGAAACTACCTCATACATACCGCCCTTGTAGTGACGATAGGTGCATCCAGGAACTATCTCTGTTTCAGTGTTTACAGGAGCTGCTGACTGCTGCGGCTCTTCGTTTACAATGTCGTCTTCAACGATTATCATTGCGGAGAAAGGCGGCATTTTAACGTATGCGTTTCCGTTATTGATGCTTACCGGAGCGCCTCCCACAATATCAACAAGGGCATTCATACCTGTACCGAAATTCATGTCAAAGTCCTTGTCCTCAAGGTTTAAAGCGACATAAACGATCTGTCCGTTAAGCTCTTTCTGGAAAAGTATCTGCTGGTTGCGAATAATGATAGTTTTATAGCTTCCTGTTCTCAGTGCAGGATATGCCTTGTAGATACGTCCCAGCTTTACAATATGCTGATAGAGGGCAGTGTTTTCGTTTGCCATCTGGCTGAACTCAAGGCATGGTCTTAAATTGTCGTCGGAGTTATTTGCCTTGACGCCCTGAATGCCGTATTCACTTCCGTAATAAATTGACGGAATACCAGGCATTGTGTAGAGCAAAGTATAGATCAGCGGCAGATATGCCTGATTTTCAACAGTGCTTGCAATACGGTTAACATCGTGGTTATCAACGAAGTTGTAAAGATTGATTCCCGGATAGATCGCATTGCTGCCTGACTGTCTGTTTATGGAGTAGTCTATTTCAAAATAGTTTTTGCTGTTGTGGGAGGAATAGATTCCCTTATAGCATTCATAGTTTGTAACGCTGTCCAGCATCTCCGGATTTGCCCATCTCTTATAGTCGCCGAAGATGATCTCTCCCATAAGCCAGAAGTCCGGTTTTCTGCTCTTGCATACTGTTCTTATTCTCTTAAAGAAGTCAAATTCAATACAATCCGCAGCGTCAAAACGGATACCGTCAATGTCAAACTCGTCCATCCAGAAGTTAACTGCGTCTATGAGATAGTCGCATACCTCAGGGTTTTTCAGATTCAGCTTTACAAGGTTATAGTGGCCGCTCCAGCCCTCGTACCAGAAGTTATCGCCCATAGGGCTTGGACCGCCGAAGTTAAGGTTGTGGAACCAGCTGCAATACTTTGACTGCGGACCGTTCTGCTGAATATCCTTAAAGCCGTGGAAACCTCTTCCAACATGATTGAATACGCCGTCGAGAATAACTCTTATTCCGTTTTCATGAAGCTCCCTGCATATCTTTTTAAAGGATTCGTTATCACCCAGTCTGCGGTCGATGGTTTTATAGTCCACCGTATCATAACCGTGTTCAACAGATTCAAAAATAGGTCCGAAATAAACTGCATCAACGTTCATTTCTTTAAGGTGCGGAATCCAGTTTATTACCTTGTCCAGTCTGTATTCCACCGGACCGCCTTCGTTGTACTTAGGCGCACCGCAGAATCCAAGAGGATAAATGTGATAGATTATGGCATTATCATACCAGTTGCTGCTCATTTTTGCATCAGCCTTTCTGTTTATTTTTTTGATTCTATAAGGAATGTTGCCTCCATGTCCGCAAAGCTGAGCGCAAGGGCAAGGGGGAACATTTCAAAAGCACGTCCTACCAGATTGGAGTCCTCCGTTCCGGAAAATCCCATATGATATCTTATTGAAAACGCCTCCTCACGGGAAAGCCGCATAAAGCCCGATACTATGTATACGGATTTTTCTCCGTGACCGTAGGGCAGCTGATCCTTTATGGTATAGTAAGGAACCTTTTCCCATACGCCGTCTGCATTTTTAGCGTTTCTGTAGTCCACAGAATAGAAGTTCATTTTGCATAGGTCATGAAGCAGAGAAACTACCGCAATGGTTTCATCGGAATAGCTCAAACCGTAAACGTCCTTTACCCTTTCCCTTTCAAGGTATGCTTTAAGGCAGTGGTAGACGTTTACACTGTGTTCTGCAAGACCTCCCTGATAGGAAAGGTGAAATCTTGTGCTGCATGGAGCGTCGAAAAAGTCGCTGGCATCCGACATGATGTAGCTCAGCAGCTTATCAGAGCCGGGGCGCTTTATGTTTTCTTTGTATAAGCTTATAAATTCTTCTTTTTTTGTCATGGTACTTCTCCTAACATTACATTGTCTATTTTATCACAATTTTTGTTTTTTTTCAATAGCAGTATATGTAATTTTAAAAATTCATGCTTTCGGGAGAATTTATGGCAATACCTCACAAAGATTGTGTGCAGATTGTGCAGTCAGATTTTTCGTCAGATTGCATAAAAAGCTCGCAGGCATACTGGCGTACCCCAAGGCGTGCTTTGTGCGGTATTGCCTTATGGTTTTAAGGTGTAAAAAGCACGGAAATCAATTTTTTAAAATTTGTTGTATTCTATCCCCATATCTTTGTTAAGAATAAGTTTATTAGTTCCCTCCAATTCTATTTTCGTCCCTTTAAGGGACAAAAATAGAATTGCATCGGGATTCTAAAGGGACTTTGTCCCTTTAGCAGGGGGTGCGGGGGACAGAGTCCACCGCATAGTGTTTCAAAAATTGATTTCCGTGGTAAAAAAGTGTTGACTATTGACGAAATATCGTTTATTATATAAGTATATAAAACTTGCCTTCACAAGCTTTTCGGCAAATTTCTTATGAAGGCAGGTTCTTAAAAAATTACGAAGCGGTTCTCAGACTGAAGCTATATGAATATGATTTTCAGGGGATCGGAAAAACCGCAGATCTAATTCAGATAGGAGCATTGATTATGAAGTATTATGTAGGAATTGACCTTGGAGGTACAAACATTGTTGCCGGAGTAGTGGACGAAAAATTCAATATTGTTTCAAAAGCATCGGTAAAGACAAACTGTCCACGCCCGTCAAAGGAAATTGCAGACGATATGGCAAAGGTCGCTATTCAGGCAGTTAAGGAAGCAAACCTTACAATGGACGATATTCAGTGGGTTGGAATCGGAACTCCGGGTATTGCAAACAGCGAGTCGGGAATTATCGAATATTCGTGCAACTTAGGATTTGACAATACACCTATGGTTGAATACATAAAAGAACATATAGACAAGCCGGTATTTATTGAAAATGACGCTAATGCTGCGGCATACGGCGAATATGTTGCAGGCGCTGCAAAGGGCGCTAAAAATGCTGTCTGCATCACTTTGGGCACAGGCGTTGGCGGAGGCATCGTAATAGACGGCAAGATCTATTCCGGCTCAAATTTTGCAGGAGCTGAGATCGGACATATGGTTATTGAGGTTGACGGTCCTCAGTGTACATGCGGAAGAAAGGGATGCTTTGAGGTGTTCTCCTCTGCAACAGGTCTTATTCGTATGACAAAAGAGGCAATGGAAAAGGACAGCGAAAGCGTTATGCACCAGTATACCGCTGATAAGGGAGGACGAGTTACTGCAAGAACCTCCTTTGACTGCATGAGAAAGGGCGACAAGTCCGCTAAGGAGGTCGTTGACAAGTTCATCAAGTACTTAGCTGCCGGAATTACAAACACGATCAACATTTTCCAGCCGGATATACTTTGTATCGGCGGAGGCGTATGCAATGAGGGCGACGCTCTTCTGCTTCCAGTAAAGGAGCTTGTAAAGGACGAGGTGTACACTAAAAATTCACCTAAGAATACTGAGATAGTTATTGCAAAGCTTGGAAATGACGCAGGCATTATCGGTGCGGCATTCCTTGGAATGGCTAAATAATAAAGTCAACACTGGACAAAGATTTTTCGGTGTTGCCTAAGGGCATCTTAATATGAAAAGGACGGCGTTTTGCCGTCCTTTTTTGATATATTAAAGACTGTTTTCTCTGTATATCCTCTTGTATTCCGAGAACGCATAGGATGCGTCAACAGCGGTGATCTTTCCGTCGCCGTTTGAGTCGCATCTGAGGATATCCTCATTGGTAAAAGTACCAACGCCGTCACGATAAATTTTCTTGTATTCGCTGAATATTATCGAGGCGTCAACTGCTGAGATTTTTCCGTCATTGTTGGCATCGCCGAGCAGGAAGTCTGCTTCTTCTGCCTTACCGCAGATAGTGCATACTCCGTCAACAATCTCATGTATACATTCCTTACCGCAGATTGAGCACATTCCGTCCTGCCACTCATGCTGACAGGTCATTTTATAGGTAAACTCCACCTCTCCGGAGTAATTGCCCTTTCCGACTATCATAGCCGTATATTCGCCCTCTGAAACGGCGCTGAAATCGCCCTCCACGTCATAATCAGTACCCGGAACAAGCTCCCTGCCGTCGTAGAGCACAACAGGTCTTACAACCTGACTTTCGCCTGTGCAAACAAGGTCGTCCGCTGTGATGCTTGTGTTTTCGGCTGTAAGCTGAATTGGCGACATTCTTACAAGAAATGCAATTGCGCCGTCATATTCTTCTTTTGGGATATATGAGGCAGTCACGTTTCCGTCAGCGTCGGATGTATACTGATCTATGTATAACAGATTGTCGCTGCCCAGCAAATTCTCCGCAGTGTCATCTTTCAAAACGTAGAAGTTGTAGGTTTCGTTTGGAAGAAGGTTTATAAAGCTTTTTGTCCGGATCTGCGTTTCTTCGCCGGCAAGAAGTGAATACTCAGATGTGAGCCTTGACGAGTAGGTTGAGGCGGCTGGAATTTCTATTTTTATAGGAACTGAGCTTATTTTACCGTATCCACTTTCGCCATTGCCAAGCTGACCACAATAATTGTCACCCCACATATAAAGACTGCCGTCTTCCGTTATAGCTCCGCTGGTATCTTCTTGAAAGCCATTTCTACCGCCAAGACTTACCGCCTTAACATTATCCATTATTTTTATAGGAACGTTGCTTATTCTGTCTTCTCCTCTATTTTCATCATATCCACTTTCGCCGTTACCAAGCTGTCCACGGTAATTTTCTCCCCACATATAAAGGCTGCCGTCCTCAGTTATTGCTCCGCTGTGCCGATCGCCAAGATTCACAGACTTAACATTATCCATTATTTTTATAGGAACAGCGCTTTCTTCTCGTGTTCCATTGCCAAGCTCCCCCTCTTTATTACGTCCCCACATATAAAGACTGTTGTCCTCTGTTATTGCCGCACTATGCCACCCACCAAGACTTACCGTTTTTACATTATCCATTATTTTTATAGGAACGTAGATTTCTTCAGTCACTCCAATTTTGCCATTTCCAATCTGACCGCTGCTATTAACCCCCCACATATAAAGGCTGCCGTCCTTAGTTATTGCTCCGCTGTGCTGATTGCCAAGATTCACAGACTTAACATTATCCATTATTTTTATTGGAACTGAACTATTTTTTGTTGTTCCATTGCCAAGCGTATAATATTGATTATCTCCCCACATATAAAGACTTCCGTCTCTGGTTATTGCTGCACTTTGGCCGTTTTTTAGACTTACGGATTTTACATTATCCATTACTTTTATAGGAACAGCGCTATATATATCAGTTCCGATTTCCCCATTTCCAAGCTGACCATAGTAATTAGATCCCCACACATAAAGGCTTCCGTCTTTTGTTATAGCTGCACTGTGGGACTCTCCAAGACTTACAGACTTAACATTATCCATTATTTTTATTGGAGTTAATGACCTTGTCGTTGTTCCATTGCCAAGCTGCCCGCTATAATTATATCCCCACATATAAAGACTGCCATTATCATCAATATATGCACTGTAACCACCGCCTAAGCTCAGCCTGTGATCTTCATCTAATACAACGGGTTCAAACGGCTCTTCCTTAACAACATTCCCAATACTTCCGCCGCCGCCCTGATGATAGCTGTTATCAAGCATCCACATATAAACGCATTCCGGCGAGCGCTCCACCTTGATTTTCTTCTCCCTTATCATACCGGAATCCGGGTCTTCGACAGTCACCTTATGAGTTGATTCCCCCGGAAGATAAAATCTGACAACACCGCCTGTATCGGTCATATAGGTTTCTTCATCATCATCTATCTTAACAGGAGCTCCGCTCAAAGGCTGCATGTCCTCTCCCAGCGCTACAAGGGTAACTCTGAATTGCTGCCATGGGCATGTTCCGTAGTTGTAGTCATTATGATCTACGGAATAGTAAAGGTCCGCTATTTTGAAATCCTTGCCGACTAAATCTTTTGAAAGCTTTAGTTTGTCTGAGTCAAGAAATGTCAGGTCTATTGACACTCCAAAGTTAACCGTTATACCTCCTGTAAAGCATACCTTGCATTCGTGGTATTTGTCCTCTTCAATAGCTGCCTCGGAATCGTAAAGAACCCTTGCAAGGGAAATCTCAACCGTTGCGCTGCCGGTAAATCCAAGTCTTACGAGCTTGCTGCTGATAATGCTTACATTTGGTTCAAGCTCCAAGCCAAATTCAAGTTTTCCCTCAAGCGTCATGGTGTCCTTGTATTTCGGCTTCGTTGTCAGGCTGTAGAAGTTGTTCTTCTTTTTCGTATGCTCATAGCCAAAGCCTACCGTTGAGGTCAGCGTTCCGGTGGTCGAAAATGATACGCTTGCTTCGGTAATGAATTTAGGAACGATTCCCACATTCACTCCCGGAAAGATCATCATATCAAATGTTCCAAGCTTGATCTTTTCAGAAATTTTTCCGGTAAGAGTCAGATTTATAGCTAAAGTGCTGTCGATCTTGAACTCGATAAACTGCCTTTTAAGCGACAGATAGAGCTTCATTGAAAACTCGGCTGAATATTTCAGGCCTCCTGTAAGTGAGAATCCGCCTGCTTTCGCCATATTTACGCTAAGCGATATTCCAACCGGCACAACGCCCTCGTCTTCGATCACTCCGAAAGAGCGCGACTTCAGCATAGGCTTCTGCTCAAATTCGCCGAACCCTTCATATGTAAGGCCTTCGCTGAGTGTTGACGGATCGTAATCCGCCTCTCCTGCCTGCTGTGAGGAGTCAATTTTTACATAATCAAAAACGTCCTCCATTGAGGTATCCTGACCTGTGATAGTTGCAGTATCTCCGCTGATTTCGATAGATTCTACCTTGACTATCAGGACTTCCATGTTTTCCTGTTCACAGGCTAAAATGTCACCATTCTGCAATCCTGTAACAGTACTGTCAGGATTTTCTATGACATATGTTTCTGTGTTCTCGTCAGCAGATACGACTTTGTTGACATCTCCGGACGACTCAGCAGTAACGGTGTTTTCGCCGTATACCGCAAAGTTATTTGTTTTGTCTTCGTCAAGGTTCAGAACCTTTTCCGGAGCGAAGTCGTCAACTGTTTTCGCAAGAAATTCCTGCATTTCCTGGGTGTAGTTCGGCGATTCATATGCCGTACACAACGGGCGCAAAGTTAATGTGTCCACGAGGAACACCCTCAGATAGAAATACTGAGGCATGGAATCGGTTTCGATTGTTACATCTTTTTTCGTTTCTTCCGCTGTGACCTCGATGCTGCCCGATGCAAGCATTTGTTCGCCGGCTTCGTCATAAATTGCGGCAAGGAGAGTACCTCCCATAGTCGTTTCAAATTCCACTGAAACGGTTTTGTCAGTGACCTCAGCGGAAAAAACGTTGCAGCCGTTGTTTTCCTGCTGCTCGGAATATTCTCCGTTAAGCTCGTCCGCAAGGAGATTCCCGAAAGAGTTCGTTCCGTTAACGGACATATTGCTTTCGAGCATTCCTGTCTGGGCTGGTTCAGTCTCCGGAGTCTGAGCCGCTAAGGCGTCCAGCGGTATACATGTCAGCAGGGTTACTGCCGATATGAATAGAGTTATTATTCGTTTAAGTTTCATAAAGTCCTCCCTTTAACATGGCTTTGTGTATATTGTACCATATTTTTTAACAGGATTCAACAAAAAATCCGGGTACAGCAAAGCCATACCCGGAAAAGTTAATATTATTTACTGTTGTATATTTCCTTGTACCTCGAGAACGCATAGGATGCGTCAACAGCGGTGATTTTTCCGTCGCCGTTTGAGTCGCATCTGAGGATATCCTCATCGGTAAAAGCACCAACGCCGTCACGGTAAATTTTCTTGTATTCACTAAATATTACCGAGGCGTCAACTGCTGAGATTTTGTCATCGCTATTTGCATCGCCAAGGTAATACGCACTATAGACAGCATTTGTATTACCGCAGCAGTCATTTATACCGCTTATTGTGATCTCATACTTGCCCGGAGCAGCCGCCTTGTAATCGCCCTCGATCTCGTAATCGTCGCCCTCTGTGAGGGTAACGCCGTTAAGGGTAACAACAGGCTTTACAAGCTGATCATTGCCCTTTAATGGAATATTCGGAACTGTTACCTCTGCGCCGGAAATATCCGTTTGCGACATAGGCTTTGTAAGTATTACCGCCGTATTGCAATCGACTTTAGGAAGATAAGAAATGCTCATATTTCCGTTTTCGTCAGAAACAGCCTGAGTAATATAGAGCAGGTTGTCGCTTGAAAGCAGCTCCTCGCTGTCTTCTGATTTCAGCATGTAGAAGTTGTAGACTTCATTTGGCATAAGGTCTTTGAAGCTTTGAGTTTTAAACTGTGAATTTTCGCTTGCAAGGAGTGAATAAACCGGAGTAACTACTGTGGAGAGGTTTGAGGTGGACGGGATTTCTATTTTTATTGGGGTTGTGCTTCCTTTATATGTACCGTTTCCAAACTGACAATTGGTATTACATCCCCACATATAAAGATTGTCGTCCTTGGTTACAGCTCCGCTGTGCCAATAGCCAAGACTTATAGATTTAACATTATCCATTATTTTTATAGGAACAGCGCTATATGTATAATATCCATTTTCCTTGCTTGCACTATCACCGTTGCCAAGCTGACCGCTGTTATTATAACCCCACATATAAAGACTTCCGTCTTCGGTTATAGCTCCGCTGTGACAATAGCCAAGACTTATAGATTTAACATTATCCATTATTTTTATAGGTACAGTGCTTTGGTATCCGATTTTACTGTTTCCAAGCTTACCATAGCTATTTGTTCCCCACATATAAAGACTTCCGTCTTCGGTTATAGCTCCGCTGTGGTAATATCCAAGGCTTACAGACTTAACATTATCCATAATTTTAATAGGAACATTACTTAATTTACTGTAGTTGTTTTCATAGTATCCGCTTTCGCCATTTCCAAGCTCGCCGTTACAATTATCTCCCCACATATAAAGACTTCCATCCTCTGTTATAGCTGCACTGTGAGAATAACCAAGGCTTACGGATTTAACGTTATCCATTATCTTTATAGGAACAGAGCTCTTTTTTGTGTATTGATCATATACAAAACCTCCGTTTTTCATTCCGCTTCCGTCTTCACCGTTACCAAGCTGACCGAATAGATTTACTCCCCACATATAAAGGCTGCCGTCTTCGGTTATGGCTGCGCTTGTATAACCGTGCTTGTTAAGACTAACCGCCTTTACATTGTCCATAATTTTTATAGGAACATAGCTATTTTCTGTTGTCCCGTTGCCAAGCTGACCGTAGTCATTATCTCCCCACATATAAAGGCTACCGTCTTCGGTTATAGCTGCACTGTGGTCATATCCAACACTTACAGACTTAACATTATCCATTATTTTTATTGGAACTGTGCTATCGTCCATTGTCAAATCGCCATTGCCAAGCTGACCTTGTTGGTTAAGTCCCCACATATAAAGATTTCCATTAACATCAATACATCCACAATGCCAGCTGCCTGCGCTTAGCTGCTTAACCTTAACTGAATTATTCTTATTTGTACTGTCGGTTGTTTGCTTTGTTGAACCGGTTGGGTCGGTCGGCTCTGTTGGATCGGTGGTAGGCTCAGTTGGGTCAGTTGGATTAGTCGGATTAGTGTAGTCCATTATTTTGATGGTAACTTTTTTACTGCCGTTTACGGTAAATTCTCTTGCCCTCTTTTTACCATGTATTGCCGCAGTTATTGTGTAGGTTCCTCCCGGAACATAAAAGTCAGCTGTTCCGTCAATGCCGGTGGAGCCGCTGAATTTACCGCTTGGATCGCTTATTGCTGCGTTGTTGATATGGTTTCCGTTTTTGTCAAAAACCTCTACAGTGACATGATATCCCCAATAAGGGCATGTTCCTATACCTTTTTCTTGGTGATCTAAGGAATTGTAAAAGTCCAAAAGCTTCAGAGTAAACTCTAATCCATATTTAAATTCTTTATTTTTTAGAAGCGTTGCCTTTGCCTCAATAATTATCTTTGCCGAAACATCTCCGTTAATACAATGCTTGCAGATGTGTGTTTTCAGATTTTCATTTTCACCGCCGGTAAGCTTTTCATTTATCTCTGCACCTACCTTTGCATCAAAGCTTAATTGAACTATATGCTCGCTTATGACAGTTATTGCAGGCTTGAGGGATACTCCAATGAATACCGTTCCATCAATAGTGGTGTCAAAATCCAATGAAGGCGTTGAGGTCAGGGAATTGTATCCTATTTCAGTTGAAACATGGAAACCTGCTGTTCCCTTAAGAGTTCCCTCAAAGGTTATTTTCGCACTTACCTCTAAAATAAATGAAGGTGTCAATGATATGTAAAGTCCCGGAACAGGCGAGAAGCAAGCCGGTGCAAGGGGAACTGAGTCGGATATGCTTCCTGACAGCGTAATGCTGGCTGATAAGCCGTAGTCAAATCTGACCTCAACATATTGATATGTCCAGGAAAGATACAGCTTTACGCTGGCTTCCATTGAAAGCTTCACATCTCCGCTTAGCTTAGCGTTGCATTCATCGTCTCCGATTTGCTTTTCAAGAAACGTGTAAGAAATCGGTACGGAAAGCGTGCCGGAAACCTCGTTTCCATTTAATGTCGGGCCTGTCGGCAGATAGTGGTACTCCGAGATGTCGGAGCTTTCCGACGAATATGCCTGAGCCGGTTCTTCGTCGCTTACCGCACCGTTGTATGTAACGCCCTCCCCAAGGTTTGAGCTGTCGATATCTGCATCAGCGATACCCTGACTTGCGTCAATTTTCGCATACTCAAAAACGTCCTCCATGGAGGTGTCCTGACCTGTGATAGTTGCAGTATTTCCGCTGATTTCGATAGATTCTACCTTGACTATCAGGACTTCCATGTTTTCCTGCTCACAGGCTAAAATGTTACCATTCTGCAATCCTGCGACAGTACTGTCAGGGTTTTCTATTACGTAGGTTCTTGTGCTCTCGTCAGCAGATACAACCTTATTGACTTCGCCTGTTGATTTAGCAGTGATAGTATTTTCGCCGTATACCGCAAAGTTATTGGCCTTGTTTTCGTCAAGGTTCAGAACCCTTTCCGGAGCGAAGTCGTCAACTGTTTTTGCGAAAAATTCCTGCATCTCCTAGGTGTAGTTCGGCGATTCGTATGCCGTACACAACGGGCGCAGGGTGAGTGCGTCCACAAGGAACACTCGCAGATAAAAATACTGCGGCATAGTATCTGTTTCGATAACTATTTCCTTGGTGGTTTCTCCCTTTGCTACCTCGGCGGTGCCGGACGCAAGCATCTGTTCGCCGGCTTCGTCATAAATTGCAGCAAGGAGAGTACCTCCCTTAGTCGTTTCAAATTCCACTGAAACGGTTTTGTCAGTTACCTCAGCGGAGAAAACGTTGCAGCCGTTGTTTTTCTGCTGTTTAGAATATTCTCCGTTAAATTCGTCCGCAAGGAGATTTCCGAAAGAGTTCGTTCCGTTAACGGACAGGTCGTTTTCGAGAAATCCGGTCTGGGATAATTCATCCTCCGGAGTCTGAGCCGCTAAGGCGTCCAGCGGCATACATGCCAGCAGGGTTACTGCTGATATGAACGTTGTTATTATTCGTTTAAGTTTCATATTGTCCTCCCTTTTCATGCTTTTTGTATATATCATACCATATTTTTTCTTTAATGTCAATAATACTTAGTGAAAGTCAACGTGCAGCTGTTGATTTGTGAAAGACTTTGTGATAAAATTTTTGTATCGGTGTAACCTTTTTAAATTCCCTGTGTATATATTAGTGAAAGCCGACAGAACGGAGGTGCTGGCTTGAATGACAAACGTTTGATAAATAAGCTTAAATCAGGGGATGAAAAAGCACTTTCAAAAATAATGGATAAATACACTGCATATGCCTATACAATTGCTATGAATATCATTGGTTCATACATGCAGAAGGAAGATGTGGAGGAGATCGTCAGCGACAGCTTTGTTTCTCTTTGGAGCAATGCCTCAGGGCTTCGGGAGGACTGCGAGCTGAGTCCCTATATAGCGGCGATTGTTCGGAATCAGTCAAAAAACAAGCTTAGAAAGCTCAGAGCAGATCTGTCATATGACGAGCTGCTTGATATGATTCCGGACGGCAGTGACTTTCAGCAGCAGCTTGATATTATGGAAACCACAAGGGAAATAGTCAGCGCGGCCAGGGAGCTTTTAAAGCCTGAGGAAAGGGAAATATTTATCCGGCATTATTTTTACGGTGAAAAGCTTGAACCTATAGCCGCAGAATCTGGACTTACGCTTTCAAATTGCAAGACAAAGCTTTACAGAGCTAAGGTCAAAGTAAGAAAATATCTGATAGAAAGGGGTTATGACTGCTATGAAAAATAGAAAATGGATATGTGGTCTGAAAATGCTTAATATGTATAAGCCAAATAGGGATTTAATAGAAGATTCTGTCAGAGAAAAGCTCAGGGGACAGGAAGGAGACATTGTTATGAATAAGAAAAGATTTAAACCGCTATTGATCGCTGTAGCAGCGGTGGGCATGACCTTTGTATCAGCATTGACGGTAAATGCAGCAACGGACGGCGCTCTTTCAGATAAGATACTAAAGACCATTGAAAATGTGTCAATAAAGATCAACGGTAAAGATGTGGACGTTACCGGCGGAGTAGAGAAACAGGACGAGAATGGAAATACCTATTATGAATTTTATGTGGACGACAGCAGTGATGGAAACGCCAGCGTAAAAACCTATCCTGATGGAAAGGACGGCAACGCTTACTACGAATTTAATTTTGAGAAGACCATTACAGGCAGTCAGTCGGAGGACAACAGCGTTGATTTCAAGATTGATATTGAGGGAAACGCTCCGGGCGAAAGCACTTCTGAAAATGCCACAGAATAAGGCTTAATAAAAAATGCACCTTAAAAAGCTGAATGCTTTTTAGGGTGCATTTTTTC